>NZ_CP175504.1:1622097-1946516 GCF_049262615.1 Planococcus daihaiensis
CGAGATTGTTGCAACAGTTGCTAAAGTTAAGAAGGACATCGATTTGCCTGAATCAGAAGAAGATGACATCGATGAGCTTCTTATAGAAGAAAGTGCAGGAGCTGACGTTTATGCGGATGGTGAAGTTGTGTCTGATGATATAGATGATAGCGTTAAAGAACTGCCTGATGAAACTGAAGAATAATTTTTGAGAACCCGCAAAGAATTTTGCGGGTTCTCTTTTTTGGGGACGTTTTAATTGACGCAATTATATTTTAATTATGCGGAAAAAGAATAGCTGAAAACAAATCGATCGGATCAGAAGTTTCTTTATGTTTTCTGTTGACGCAGTAGGAAAGGCGTGGTATATTATTTAAGTCGCCAATGAGCGCGGCGTTATGATTTGAACCTTGAAAACTGAACAGCAAAACGTCAACAAACAGCAACGGCCGCGCAAAACGGCCCGCGCAAACTTACTGATCAGCATCGCGCAGATCAAAGCGAATCGTGCGTCTTTTAGACCGCGATGCGCCAGCAAGTATTTGAGCAATCAACTACTCTATAATGGAGAGTTTGATCCTGGCTCAGGACGAACGCTGGCGGCATGCCTAATACATGCAAGTCGAGCGGAACCTTGGGAGCTTGCTCCCTTGGTTCAGCGGCGGACGGGTGAGTAACACGTGGGCAACCTGCCCTGCAGATCGGGATAACTCCGGGAAACCGGTGCTAATACCGAATAGTTTGCGGCCTCTCCTGAGGCTGCACGGAAAGACGGTTTCGGCTGTCACTGCAGGATGGGCCCGCGGCGCATTAGCTAGTTGGTGGGGTAATGGCCCACCAAGGCGACGATGCGTAGCCGACCTGAGAGGGTGATCGGCCACACTGGGACTGAGACACGGCCCAGACTCCTACGGGAGGCAGCAGTAGGGAATCTTCCGCAATGGACGCAAGTCTGACGGAGCAATGCCGCGTGAGTGACGAAGGTTTTCGGATCGTAAAACTCTGTTGTGAGGGAAGAACAAGTACCAACTAACTACTGGTACCTTGACGGTACCTCACCAGAAAGCCACGGCTAACTACGTGCCAGCAGCCGCGGTAATACGTAGGTGGCAAGCGTTGTCCGGAATTATTGGGCGTAAAGCGCGCGCAGGCGGTCCCTTAAGTCTGATGTGAAAGCCCACGGCTCAACCGTGGAGGGTCATTGGAAACTGGGGGACTTGAGTGCAGAAGAGGAAAGTGGAATTCCATGTGTAGCGGTGAAATGCGTAGAGATGTGGAGGAACACCAGTGGCGAAGGCGACTTTCTGGTCTGTAACTGACGCTGAGGCGCGAAAGCGTGGGGAGCAAACAGGATTAGATACCCTGGTAGTCCACGCCGTAAACGATGAGTGCTAAGTGTTAGGGGGTTTCCGCCCCTTAGTGCTGCAGCTAACGCATTAAGCACTCCGCCTGGGGAGTACGGCCGCAAGGCTGAAACTCAAAGGAATTGACGGGGCCCGCACAAGCGGTGGAGCATGTGGTTTAATTCGAAGCAACGCGAAGAACCTTACCAGGTCTTGACATCCCGCTGACCGCCTAGGAGACTAGGCTTTCCCTTCGGGGACAGCGGTGACAGGTGGTGCATGGTTGTCGTCAGCTCGTGTCGTGAGATGTTGGGTTAAGTCCCGCAACGAGCGCAACCCTTGATCTTAGTTGCCAGCATTCAGTTGGGCACTCTAAGGTGACTGCCGGTGACAAACCGGAGGAAGGTGGGGATGACGTCAAATCATCATGCCCCTTATGACCTGGGCTACACACGTGCTACAATGGACGGTACAAAGGGCAGCCAACCCGCGAGGGGGAGCCAATCCCAGAAAACCGTTCTCAGTTCGGATTGCAGGCTGCAACTCGCCTGCATGAAGCCGGAATCGCTAGTAATCGTGGATCAGCATGCCACGGTGAATACGTTCCCGGGCCTTGTACACACCGCCCGTCACACCACGAGAGTTTGTAACACCCGAAGTCGGTGAGGTAACCATTCGTGGAGCCAGCCGCCGAAGGTGGGACGGATGATTGGGGTGAAGTCGTAACAAGGTAGCCGTATCGGAAGGTGCGGCTGGATCACCTCCTTTCTAAGGATATTATCGGAAGCCAGACCTGCGGGTTTGGCGTTGACGTTTTGCGTTCAGTTTTGAAGGTTCACCTGCAGGCGATGCCTGGTGGCGTGACTTTCAACACTTGTTCTTTGAAAACTGGATAAAACGACATTGAAACAAAACGAAACAAGCGATTCATGAAGTGACACGATCACCAATCGGTGATCAACTTTTTAACAGAACCAACTTGGTTAAGTTAGGAAGGGCGCACGGTGGATGCCTTGGCACTAGGAGCCGAAGAAGGACGGCACTAACACCGATATGCTCCGGGGAGCTGTAAGTGAGCTTTGATCCGGAGATTTCCGAATGGGGAAACCCGCTGCCTGTAATGGGGCAGTATCCATGTGTGAATTCATAACACATGCGAAGGCACACCCAGGGAACTGAAACATCTAAGTACCTGGAGGAAGAGAAAGCAAATGCGATTCCCTGAGTAGCGGCGAGCGAAACGGGAACAGCCCAAACCAAGAGGCTTGCCTCTTGGGGTTGTAGGACACTCTATACGGAGTTACAAAAGAACGCGTTAGGCGAAGCGACCTGGAACGGTCCGCGATACCGGGTAACAGCCCCGTAGCCGAAAGTGTGTTCCCTCCAGAGTGGATCCTGAGTACGGCGGAACACGTGAAATTCCGTCGGAATCCGGGAGGACCATCTCCCAAGGCTAAATACTCCCTAGTGACCGATAGTGAACCAGTACCGTGAGGGAAAGGTGAAAAGCACCCCGGAAGGGGAGTGAAATAGATCCTGAAACCGTGTGCCTACAAGTAGTCAGAGCCCGTTAATGGGTGATGGCGTGCCTTTTGTAGAATGAACCGGCGAGTTACGATTGCATGCAAGGTTAAGGTGAGAAGCCGGAGCCGCAGCGAAAGCGAGTCTGAACAGGGCGACAGAGTATGCAGTTGTAGACCCGAAACCAGGTGATCTACCCATGTCCAGGGTGAAGGTAAGGTAACACTTACTGGAGGCCCGAACCCACGCACGTTGAAAAGTGCGGGGATGAGGTGTGGGTAGCGGAGAAATTCCAATCGAACCTGGAGATAGCTGGTTCTCTCCGAAATAGCTTTAGGGCTAGCCTCAATCTTTTAGAATCCTGGAGGTAGAGCACTGTTTGGACTAGGGGCCCATCCCGGGTTACCGAATTCAGACAAACTCCGAATGCCAGTGATTTATGATTGGGAGTCAGACTGCGAGTGATAAGATCCGTAGTCAAGAGGGAAACAGCCCAGACCACCAGCTAAGGTCCCCAAATATCCGTTAAGTGGAAAAGGATGTGGCGTTGCTTAGACAACCAGGATGTTGGCTTAGAAGCAGCCATCATTTAAAGAGTGCGTAATAGCTCACTGGTCGAGTGACACTGCGCCGAAAATGTACCGGGGCTAAACGGATTACCGAAGCTGTGGATGGATCTCGCAAGAGATCCGTGGTAGGAGAGCGTTCTAAGGGCGTCGAAGCGGAACCGGAAGGATTCGTGGAGCGCTTAGAAGTGAGAATGCCGGTATGAGTAACGAAAGACGGGTGAGAATCCCGTCCACCGAATGCCCAAGGTTTCCTGAGGAAGGCTCGTCCGCTCAGGGTCAGTCGGGACCTAAGTCGAGGCCGATAGGCGTAGACGATGGACAACAGGTTGATATTCCTGTACCACCTCCCGCCGTTTGAGCAATGGGGGGACGCAGAAGGATAAGGTGAGCGCGCCGTTGGTTGTGCGCGTCCAAGCAGTGAGGCGTGGAATGAGGCAAATCCCATTCCTGATACGTTGAGCTGTGATGGCAAGGGGCATTGCGCCCTGGAGTCCCTGATTTCACACTGCCAAGAAAAGCCTCTAGCGAGGCGGGAGGTGCCCGTACCGCAAACCGACACAGGTAGGCGAGAAGAGAATTCTAAGGTGAGCGAGTGAACTCTCGTTAAGGAACTCGGCAAAATGACCCCGTAACTTCGGGAGAAGGGGTGCTCTGGTAGGGTGTTACAGCCCGAGAGAGCCGCAGTGAATAGGCCCAGGCGACTGTTTAGCAAAAACACAGGTCTCTGCAAAACCGTAAGGTGACGTATAGGGGCTGACGCCTGCCCGGTGCTGGAAGGTTAAGGGGGAGTGCTTAGCGCAAGCGAAGGTGCGAACCGAAGCCCCAGTAAACGGCGGCCGTAACTATAACGGTCCTAAGGTAGCGAAATTCCTTGTCGGGTAAGTTCCGACCCGCACGAAAGGCGTAACGATCTGGGCACTGTCTCAACGAGAGACTCGGTGAAATTATAGTACCTGTGAAGATGCAGGTTACCCGCGACAGGACGGAAAGACCCGTGGAGCTTTACTGTAGCCTGATATTGAATTTTGGTGCAACTTGTACAGGATAGGTAGGAGCCAATGAACCCGGAGCGCCAGCTTCGGTGGAGGCGTCGGTGGGATACTACCCTGGTTGTATTGAACTTTAACCCGCACCCCTGATCGGGGTGGGAGACAGTGTCAGGCGGGCAGTTTGACTGGGGCGGTCGCCTCCTAAAGAGTAACGGAGGCGCCCAAAGGTTCCCTCAGAATGGTTGGAAATCATTCGCAGAGTGTAAAGGCAGAAGGGAGCTTGACTGCGAGACGTACAGGTCGAGCAGGGTCGAAAGACGGGCTTAGTGATCCGGTGGTTCCGCATGGAAGGGCCATCGCTCAACGGATAAAAGCTACCCCGGGGATAACAGGCTTATCTCCCCCAAGAGTCCACATCGACGGGGAGGTTTGGCACCTCGATGTCGGCTCATCGCATCCTGGGGCTGTAGTCGGTCCCAAGGGTTGGGCTGTTCGCCCATTAAAGCGGTACGCGAGCTGGGTTCAGAACGTCGTGAGACAGTTCGGTCCCTATCCGTCGCGGGCGCAGGAAATTTGAGAGGAGCTGTCCTTAGTACGAGAGGACCGGGATGGACACACCGCTGGTGTACCAGTTGTTCCGCCAGGGGCATCGCTGGGTAGCTATGTGTGGCCGGGATAAGTGCTGAAAGCATCTAAGCACGAAGCCCCCCTCAAGATGAGATTTCCCATTGCGCAAGCAAGTAAGATCCCTCAAAGACGATGAGGTAGATAGGTTCGAGGTGGAAGCGTGGCGACACGTGCAGCTGACGAATACTAATCGATCGAGGACTTAACCAAAACACCACTTTCAGGAACGCAATTGTTTCGCACGCTGTTTCAATGTCTGTTGTATCCAGTTTTGAGAGCGCAAGCACTCAAAAAAGTAGTCCAGTGACGATGGCAAAGAGGCCACACCCGTTCCCATCCCGAACACGGCAGTTAAGCTCTTTTGCGCCGATGGTAGTTGGGGGTTTCCCCCTGTGAGAGTAGGACGTCGCTGGGCATCAAAAAGAAAGGTCGTGACCGCGTAAGCGGTGACGGCCTTTTATTGTTTACAATTTTTATTTTATAGAAGAAAAATGAAGAGTGGTTGACAATTGCCAGTAGTCTTATTGCTTGTATTAAGCTCAGTTAAAATATAATCTTGAAATAACTTAGGAGGTTGATGTAGATGGATTCAATTTATGATTATAGTGTGAAAAATGTACAGGGCGAGATGGAATCGCTTGAAAAGTTTAAAGGCAAGCCAATGGTCATAGTAAATACGGCAAGTAAATGTGGGTTTACGCCCCAATTTGAAGATCTGCAAAAACTTTATGAAGAGTATCAGGAACAAGGTCTTCAGATTCTCGGATTTCCGAGCGCACAATTTAATAACCAGGAATTTGAAAATCAGGATGATACGATGGAATTCTGCAAAATGAATTACGGTGTGACGTTTCCTATGTTTGCGAAAGTTGATGTGAAAGGTGAAAATTCCGATCCTCTTTTTAAATATTTGATATCGTCACAAAAGGGTTTATTGACTGAAGGAATTAAATGGAATTTCACTAAGTTTTTAGTTGATAAGGAAGGAACTGTCGTTAAACGGTATGCTCCTCAAACTTCTCCCAAAAAAATTGAAGAAGATCTGCTGGCAATTCTTTAATGATTAGTCGGAATAGTTTTTCTATTTCTGATTTCTTGACACTCCGAATGCCCACTGATAACCTTACAATAATATTTAATAGGAAGCAGGAGGCGTGTCGATAATGTGGGAATCGAAATTTGTAAAAGAGGGTCTGACTTTTGATGATGTATTGCTTGTTCCGGGACATTCGGAAATATTGCCGAAGGATGCTGATTTATCGGTGGAACTGACACCGAAATTGAAGCTGAATATCCCGATTATCAGTGCTGGGATGGATACAGTCACGGAAGCGAAAATGGCGATTGCTATGGCACGCCAAGGCGGGCTTGGCGTCATCCATAAGAATATGAGCATCGAGGAACAAGCAGAGCAGGTAATAACTGTTAAACGTTCGGAAAACGGCGTCATCACAGACCCTTTCTTTTTGACTCCCGATCACCAGGTATATGACGCAGAACATTTAATGGGCAAATACCGGATTTCCGGTGTGCCGATTGTCAATAATGAAGAAGAATTGAAATTAGTGGGTATTATTACGAACCGGGACCTTCGGTTTATTCAGGATTATTCTTTGAAAATAAATGATGTTATGACAAAGGAAAGATTGGTTACGGCTCCGGTCGGGACGACTTTGGAAGATGCAGAAAAAATTCTACAGCAATATAAAATCGAGAAATTGCCGATTGTTGATGGAACCGGAATATTAAAAGGCCTGATTACAATCAAAGACATTGAAAAAGTCATCGAATTTCCGATTGCAGCAAAAGATTTCCACGGCCGCCTTCTTGTTGGGGCAGCAGTCGGAGTTACTTCCGATACACTTAGACGAGTTGAGCAGCTTGTGAAAGCACAAGTGGATGTTGTGGTATTGGATACGGCGCATGGCCATTCGAAAGGTGTTTTGGAAATGGTCAGTGCAATCCGCTCACAATTTGCGGATCTGACAATCATAGCGGGCAACGTTGCGACAGCAGAAGGAACAAAAGCTTTGATTGACGCTGGAGCAGATGTCGTTAAAATTGGCATTGGCCCGGGATCGATTTGTACGACTCGTGTAGTGGCGGGTGTTGGGGTTCCTCAGATTACCGCAGTTTATGATTGTGCAACAGAAGCGCGCAAACATGGAAAAGCGATTATTGCTGATGGAGGCATTAAATACTCGGGTGACATCATCAAAGCCCTTGCTGCTGGGGGACATGTCGTAATGCTTGGCAGTCTTTTGGCAGGAACAACCGAAAGCCCGGGAGAAACTGAAATTTTCCAGGGGCGCCGTTTTAAAACTTACCGTGGAATGGGTTCTATTTCTTCAATGGAAAAAGGATCGAAAGACCGTTATTTCCAGGATGAAGCGAAAAAGCTTGTCCCGGAAGGAATTGAAGGAAGGTTGCCTTATAAAGGGCCACTTACTGATACAATCCACCAATTGCTTGGCGGAGTCCGCGCAGGCATGGGCTATTGCGGAACAAAGGATTTGGAGTCATTGCGCAATGATGCACAGTTTATCCGTATGACAGGCGCAGGATTACGCGAAAGCCATCCGCATGATGTTCAAATTACAAAAGAATCACCAAATTACTCAATTTGACAAAAACTGAACCATTTAGCACTCTTTCCCATCTTTATTCGGTGGGAAAGAGTGCTTTTTGCATATATTTATTTCGGGACATTAATAATATGATAGAATAGCATGGGGAAACAGAATATTGGAGGTATAGAGAGAATTGAAGAGAGCTTTTAAGATGACAATGTTGCTTACAGTATTAACTTTATTTATGTCGACTATTATCGTTCCGCAACACGCGAACGCCAACGAATCATTGAATATACTGGCAGATGCCGCTATTTTGGTGGATGCTGAAAGTGGAAAAATTCTATACGAACAAAACGCTGACACGCCACTTGGTGTTGCAAGTATGACGAAAATGATGACGGAATACCTGCTTTTTGAAGCACTCGAAGATGGCCGGATTACTTGGGATCAACAATACAGCGTGACTGATTTTACATACCAGGTTTCTCAGGACAGAGCGCTAAGCAATGTGCCGCTTCGTGCTGATGGAACTTATTCTATAGAGGAATTGTATGAAGCTTTGGCGATTTATTCAGCTAATGCTGCCACGATTGGGATTGCTGAGACAATTGCGGGAACTGAAGGCGAATTTGTCCGCTTAATGAATAAAAAAGCAGAAGAAATGGGTCTTGAAGACACGAAGTTCGTTAACTCGACTGGCTTGAATAATTCCGATTTAAAAGGCATGCATCCTGAAGGTACTGGAGAAAATGATGAAAACATCATGCCTGCCCGTTCTGTGGCAAAGTTGGCGAAAGCATTGATGGATGATTACCCGGAAGTACTTGAAACGACAAGTATAGCCAAAGCGGTTTTCCGTGAGGATACGGATGATAAAACAGATATGCCAAACTGGAATTTCATGCTTCCAGGTTTGGTTTATGAATATGAAGGCATGGATGGGTTAAAAACGGGTACAACTGACTTTGCCGGCCATTCTTTCACCGGTACAGCGAAACGCGGCGATGTCCGTTTGATCACTGTCGTCATGAAAGCTGTAGACAGTGAAGGCGCTGGTTCTTATAAAGCCCGCTTTGATGCTACCCGCGCATTAATGGATTTCGGTTTTGGCCAATTTACAAAACAGGAAATCGTTCCTGCGGGTTATCAATTTGAAGACCAGCAAGCTCTGCCAGTATCAAAAGGTAAAGAAGACGAGGTCAATATCGCGGTTAAGGATCCGATTACGATGATGGTGCGTTCAAGCGAAAAAGATGCTTATGTACCCGAATTCGTAGTTGATGAGTCTTTGCTCGATAACGGCAAACTCGAAGCTTCTATTGAGAAAGATCAAGTAGTGGGAACCGTTAACCTTACGAAGGAATCAGGTTCTGATTATGGTTATCTGGAAGGTTCAGCGAGCGGCGTGGAAGTCATCACAACTGAAAGTGTCGAGCGCGCTAACTGGTTTTCCCTTTCCCTGCAGGCAGTTGGCAGCTTCTTTACTACCATGTGGACTGGCGCTGTTGATTTTGTAAAAGGTTTATTTTAATTAAAAGCAGTTCATCTTTCATTAGATGAGCTGCTTTTTGCTTTGCTGATTTTCCAGCTTGCCATGAGTTTATCGATGCCTTCTTCTATCTGCTGTTCTGACAGGCCGCCAAAACCGATTACAATACCGGGAGATGAGCTTTCAGATTTTCCGACATCATAGGAATGCAGTCCGAAAACTCGAATGCCAGCGGATTTTGCCCGGTCGATCAGTTCTTTTTCACTGAAAGGGCTCTGCACGGTCAAAACGACATGCATCCCGGCCTGTTCCCCAGAAATCGTCACGGCGGGCGCGAATGGAGCCAAAGAAACCGTCAATCGTTCCAGTTTCTTTTTATACAATTTACGCATGCGGTTGAGATGTCTGGAAAAATGGCCTTCTTTCATGAACTGGGCGACAATTTGCTGATCCAGCCTAGGCACGGAAGACGAGTAATGAAGAAAGGTTTTATTGTATTCAAGCAGTAAGCTTTTTGGCAATACCATATAAGCAATCCGCAGGGAGGGCATCAGCGATTTTGAAAAGGTGCTGATATAGATGACCCGGTCGCTCAGATCCATGCTCTGGAGTGCAGGAATCGGACGGCTGGTGTAGCGGAATTCGCTGTCGTAATCGTCTTCAATGATGTAACGGTCGGGTTTGGCGGTGGCCCAGTTGAGTAATTGGGCGCGCCGCGTCGCACTGAGGACCGAACCCGTCGGAAACTGATGGGACGGGGTAACATAGGGCACATCGACCGGCGAGGCTTCGAGTTCCGCGACATTGATGCCGTCTTCGTCGATAGGGATCGGCAGCGACTGGCGGTCGTGGTGGCTGAAAATGCTGTGTGTCAGGGCATAGCCGGGGTTTTCAAAGCCGAAAATCAGATTTTTAGGGAGCAGGCGAATCAATAACGGCATCAATTGTTCGGTTCCTGAACCGATGATGATCTGGTTCGCCTGGCAGACCACTCCGCGGGACTGGAACAGGTAACGGGCGATTTCCTGGCGTAGCATATCGTCACCTTGCGGGTGACCGGAAAGCAGAAATTCACCGTTTGATTCATCAATGACTTCTTTTGCCAATTTGCGCCAAGTCGAAAAAGGAAAAGATCCGGTATCGATCTGTGCCGGGTTGAAATCGTAGAGGTAATCGATCTTTTCTGGAATTACGGGCTCTTCCTGCGGCAAATCAAGGTAAGCGAGCTCCTCGACGGCCTGCGCGTAATAGCCTTTTCGAGGGCGGGATTCGATAAATCCTTCCGCCACAAGCTGGCCATAAGCCAGTTCGACGGTTGTTTGGCTGATAGCCAGGAATTCCGCCAATTTCCGCTTGCTTGGCAATTTGGTCTCAACGGAGATTTTGCCGTCGATGATGGCTTGTTTGATTTCGGTATATAGTTGTTTGTATATAGGGGTAGCACTGCTTTTTTTCAATTGAAACATCAGCATGTCCATTATTATTCCTCCAAACTGGCATCTTTATTGTATAGGATTTCAGATTATTTATGTGGTCAGTATAAGTATAACGGAAAGGGATAGTTTGGACAAAACTGGGTGGATTTGGCGTCCTCTTGCCAAACAGGAAGGATTATAGTAAAGTATGATTAATTTCAAAGAAGAAACGTTGATGGGAATTAGTAAAACGTCTGTTTTTCCAAAGAGAGCCGGTGGTTGGTGCGAACCGGTGAAAAACGCGTTTGAATCCACCCCGGAGTTGCATGGCGACATAAGCCATTGCCGGTTTTAATGCCGTTATGTGATGAAGAGAACCGGAGATTTTTACCGGTTAATCAGGGTGGCAACGCGGGTAGCTCTCGTCCCTTTACCAGGGGAAGGGGGCTATTTTTGTTGTCTTTTTTCCATTTGCGCCAAAAACAAGAGGAGGAATTTATCATGTTGGATGTCCGATTTGTACGGGATAATTTTGAAGAAGTGAAAAGCAAGCTTGCGAAACGGGGAGAAGATATTTCGGTGCTGGAGGATTTTCAGCCGCTGGATGCCAAACGCCGGGAATTGATTGCCCAGACGGAGAAATTGAAGGCGGAGCGCAACGAGGCTTCACAAAATATCGCCGTCATGAAACGCAATAAAGAAAACGCCGACGAAGCGATTGCGAAAATGCGTGAAGTGGGCGATGCGATCAAAACGATCGACGATGAATTGCGTGAGGTCGAAGAACGTTTGAACTTTATCATGATGCGTGTGCCGAATATTCCGCACGACAGTGTGCCGCTGGGAGATTCTGAGGACGATAACGAAGAAATCCGCACATGGGGCGACAAGCCGGAATTTGGCTACGAAACGAAACCGCATTGGGATATCGCAACGGATTTGAACATCGTTGATTTTGAACGGGCGGCGAAAGTGACGGGCAGCCGTTTTGTGTTCTACCGCGGACTCGGCGCACGCCTCGAGCGCGGGTTGATCAATTTCATGATGGACCTTCACCAGGAAGAGCATGATTATGAAGAGATGCTGCCGCCGTATCTCGTTAACCGTGAAAGTTTGACGGGCACCGGGCAATTGCCGAAATTCGAAGAAGACGCATTCCTGATCGAGAAAGAGGATTTCTTCCTGATTCCGACTTCTGAAGTGCCGGTGACCAACTTCTACCGCGATGAAATCCTGCCGGGCGACATGCTGCCGCAGGCATTTGCCTCTTACAGCGCGAATTTCCGCTCTGAAGCGGGTTCTGCGGGGCGCGACACCCGGGGGTTGATTCGACAGCACCAATTCAATAAAGTCGAGCTGGTGCGCTTTGTGAAGCCGGAAGACTCTTATGATGAGTTAGAGAAATTGACGGGCCACGCGGAGAAAGTGCTGCAATTATTGGGCCTTCCTTACCGCGTGCTGAAAATGTGCACAGCGGATCTAGGATTTACGGCAGCGAAGAAATACGATATCGAAGTTTGGATCCCGAGCCAGGAGATGTACCGCGAAATTTCTTCTTGCAGTAATTTCGAAGATTTCCAGGCGAGACGCGCCAATATAAAATTCCGCCGCGAGGCTGGCGGCAAGCCGGAATTCGTGCACACATTGAACGGCAGTGGGCTGGCAGTCGGTCGGACGGTTGCCGCATTGCTTGAAAACTTCCAGCAGGAAGACGGTTCTGTCCGCATTCCTGAAGTATTGCGTCCTTATATGGGCGGCAAAGAATTCATCAAATAAAACAGGGGAGCTCTGTAAGCATTGTGCTTATGGGGCTCCTTTTTTATTCTATGAAACAATCGATTCCTTTGATGCCGGAAAGGGTATGGAGAAGCAAAAGAATGGAAGGGAGTTTTTGATGTGGAGAAGATTGCATTCGAAACGATCCAAACAAATGGTGTCTCGCTGCATACGGCTGTGGGGGGACCAGAAGACGGCCCATTGGTGATTCTGCTTCACGGCTTTCCGGAGTTCTGGTATGGCTGGAAGCATCAGATCGACGCGCTGGCGGGTCGTGGCTACCGGGTGATGGCGCCGGATCAGCGGGGCTATAATTTGAGCAGTAAGCCGCAGGGAGCGGAAAATTACACGTTGGACGATTTGCGTGATGATGTGGCCGGCCTGATCGAACAGAGCGGAAAGGAAAAAGCGGTGGTCATCGGACACGATTGGGGCGGAGCGGTGGCGTGGCATCTGGCAGCGACGAAACCGGAACTGGTGGAGAAGCTGATTGCCATCAATATTCCGCATCCAATGGCCATGCCGCGCGTGATGATGCGGAATCCAATGCAATGGGTGAGGAGTTCGTATATGATTTATTTCCAATTGCCGAAGCTGCCGGAAGCGATGATGGCGGCAGAAGATTTCAGTTTTATGAAACAGGCGATGGCCGGCACAAGCCGACAGAATGTGTTTTCTGAGGAAGATCTGGAACGTTACGGAAGAGCGTGGGCACAGCCGGGAGCGCTGACCGGCATGCTGAATTGGTACCGGGCGTTGCCGAAAGGAAGTTTGCACCAAACGCCAAAAAGAAAAGTCGAAGTTCCGGTACGGATCCTGTGGGGAATCGGCGATCAGTTCCTGTCGCGGCAGCTGGCGAAGGAAAGTCTGAATTTCTGTACGGACGCTGAGCTGGTATTCATCGGACAGGCGACTCACTGGGTGCACCACGAACAGCCGCTGATTGTGAATCGACTGATCGGGGAATTTTTGGACGAAGAAAAAACGGAAGTGCTATAGCAGCTTCCGTTTTTTCTTCGTTTCCCGCAGGTTGCGGAAGAATTGGGTGAGCAACCCGCCGCATTCGTCGGCCAGTACATTCTCTTTGACCTCGCATTGGTGGTTGAACCGTTCGTCGTTCAGGAGTCTATAGAGTGAATCGACGCATCCGGCTTTCGCGTCCCGTGCACCGTAGACGACTCTCGGAATCCGTGACTGCAGGATGGCGCCTGCACACATTGGACAAGGCTCTAACGTTACGTAAAGGATGGTATCTTCCAGTCGCCAGTTGTCGAGTGCTTCACAGGCTTGCTGGATTGCCATCAATTCCGCGTGCGTAACGGCGTTGCGACTCGTTTCGCGGAGATTATGAGCGCGTGCAATGACGGTGCCATCATGGACGATGACGGCACCAATCGGCACTTCACCTTTTGCTCCGGCTTTATTCGCTTCCTCAATCGCCAATTTCATGTAATGCTGATCTAATTCCATGCCGTTCATGCTGCATCTCTCCTTCCATCCAGTTTAGCATTTTTCAGCAAACAGGGGCATAAAATGAAGAACCTTTTTAAATAGGACAGACCATTGATTCAAAGGCATTTTTGATCGCAATGAAAACCCAGGTAATCCACAGTGGAAGTTTTAAAGTACCCCTCCATTAATTGGACGGGTGCTTTTTGCCTCTACTTTTCAACCTTTTTCTATGGTAAAATTAGGTCAATGAACGTACATGAAAAGAAAAAGGGGGGCTTCGGATGCCGGTGCCATTTATCACGGTAGAAGGGCCGATTGGCGTAGGAAAAACATCGCTGAGCAAGGCGATTGCTGATCAGAATCAATTCAAGTTATTAAAGGAAATCGTAGATGAAAATCCGTTTTTAAATAAATTCTATGAAGACATTGAAGAATGGAGCTTCCAGACGGAAATGTTCTTTCTATGCAATCGCTATAAGCAATTGACCGACATACAGAAAAAATTCATCTCGAATCGTGAATCGGTCGTAGCCGATTATCATATTTTTAAAAACCTGATTTTCGCAAAGCGGACGTTGCCGCCGCTGGAATATGCGAAATACGAAGAGATCTACAAAATCCTGACGGCTGATATGCCGAAGCCGAATATGGTCATTTACCTGCATGCCAGTCTCGATACCCTGATGAACCGCATCAAGCTCCGCGGGCGTGAATTCGAACACATGATCACAGCAGATTACTTGGAACAGCTTGCTGCTGACTACCATGAATTCATCGAACACTTTGAGCGTACGCATCCTGAAATTCCCGTTCTCCGTTTTAATGGAGATGAAATAGATTTTGTCCAGAACAACGCTGATTTGCAGCTAATTTTATCCAAAGTGGATGACACACTTGAACAAAGGAGCTTAACGATATGAATTTACGTGAAAAATATGGGATCCCAGCGAATGCGGTCATTACGATTGCAGGAACAGTAGGTGTCGGCAAGTCGACGATGACAAAAGCGTTGTCAGATGCGCTTCAATTCCGCACGTCTTTTGAAAAAGTGGATTCGAACCCTTACCTGGACCTATTCTATGATGATTTTGAAAAATGGAGCTTCCATTTGCAGATTTATTTCCTCGCAGAACGCTTCAAGGAGCAAAAGCGCATGTTCGAGTATGGCGGCGGCTTTATCCAGGACCGGTCGATTTATGAAGATACCGGCATCTTCGCGAAGATGCACTGGGAAAAAGGCACGATGAACAATGTCGATTACGAAACGTATACGAACCTTTTCGAGGCAATGGTGATGACGCCATATTTCCCGCATCCGGATTTGCTGATTTACCTGGAAGGTTCAATTGACGATATCATTGGCCGCATCCAGGAGCGTGGGCGCCAGATGGAGCAGCAGACGCCGATCGAGTACTGGATCGAGATGCACCAGCGCTATGAAAACTGGATCAACACTTTTAACGGCTGTCCGGTACTGCGCTTGAACATCAATGATTACGATCTGCTGAAAGATCCGGATTGCTCGGAACAGATTGTTGAACGGGTAGGCAACTTCATGCAGCAAGCATTGGTGCTGCGCAAATAAAACGAAAAAACCGTGAGTGATGAATACATCGCTCACGGTTTTTTTGTGTTTATTTCCCGGGAAATATAAAAGAGACTTCCTATTAAGAAAGCCTCATAAAGGTAATATTTGATTGAATCGAAATTTTCAGTCACATATGGGTTAAGAAAAATTCGTTACTTTCGTAACGAATCCAATCTCGAATTTATATGCGCGTAAATTCAAAAAATGGAGGAGGAAGAGGGATTCGAACCCCCGCGGGATTTGACTCCCCTGTCGGTTTTCAAGACCGATCCCTTCAGCCAAACTTGGGTATTCCTCCGTATCAGACAAATATTAATTTAACACGGATGACTAAAAGCTGTCAACAGTTTTGCGTAATTTATTGGATAGATTTCTAAAAAGATTTAAAAAGAAGAAAACCCCCGGGCATGAAAACCTCAGGGGTGGAAGCTTTAGTAAATTCTCTCTTTTGTGCCTGCAGCAATTTCCTCAATATAATGGCATGCTGCTTGGTGATCCTCGATCATGTTATCGGTTGTGCGAAGCTCAGGCACATCTGTGACGCACTTGTCTGTCGCAAACGGACAGCGAGTATGGAAACGGCATCCTGTAGGTGGATCGATTGGCGAAGGAACATCGCCTTTCAGAACGATCCGATCTTTCTTTTTATCAGGATCCGGAACCGGAATCGCAGACAGCAAGGCATTTGTATAAGGATGTTTAGGATTTTCAAACAAACTCTTCTTGTCGGCAATCTCCACAATTTTCCCCAAATACATTACGATGATCCGGTCAGAAATGTGGCGGACGACCCCTAAATCATGCGAAATGAACAGGTAAGTCAACTGGAATTCGTCCTGCAGTTCTTCCAGCAAATTAAGCACCTGGGCTTGAATCGATACATCCAGGGCAGATACGGCCTCGTCGCAAATAATCAGTTGAGGGTTTACCGATAATGCGCGAGCAATCCCGATTCGCTGGCGCTGGCCGCCTGAAAATTCATGCGGAAAGCGGTCAGCCTGATAAGGAAGCAGGCCGACTGTTTCCAGCAGCTCTTCCACTCGAGCACGACGCTTGTTAGGCGGCAGAACTTTTTGGATATCCATCGCTTCAGTTAAAACGGAGGCGACAGTTTGACGCGGGTTAATCGACGCATAAGGATCCTGGAAAATGATTTGCAAATCTTTTCTGTAATCCCGCATTTCTCTTTTTGAAATATTTGCCAGATTAACGCCCCGGAATTCAACAGTTCCTTCCGTAGGCTCTTCAAGACGCAAGATTGCGCGGCCAGTTGTGGATTTCCCGCAACCCGACTCACCAACAATGCTGACGGTCTCGCCTTCATATACTGTGAAGCTGATATCATCTACAGCTTTGACGTGATTGACAGTACGGCCTAAAAAACCACCTTTAATCGGAAAGTACTGTTTTAGTCCCTCCACCTTTAGCAATTCTTTTTTCGCCATAGATTTCCACCTCCGATTCTCCGTCCCATTCTTCTGAATAAATCCAGCAGCGGACTTGATTGCCGTTTTCGTCTGTTTCGAGTTCTGGCATTTTCGTACGGCATAGATCCGTAGCGGCCGGACAGCGCGGTGAAAAGCGGCAGCCCGTTGGCATCTCGAACGGACTTGGCACATTGCCTTTAATCGGTTCCAATTTATCCTGCTCGATATCGTGGCGAGGCAAGGATTTTAGGAGCCCGATTGTATACGGCAATTTTGGCTGATGGAATAATGTGCGGATATCCGCATACTCCACTACCTGCCCAGCATACATAACTGCAACATAATCACAGGTTTCGGCAACTACCCCAAGGTCATGCGTGATGAAAATAACCGACATGCCAAGGCGGTCCTGCAGTTCTCTGATCAATTCCAGAATTTGTGCCTGAATTGTTACATCAAGTGCTGTTGTCGGCTCATCCGCAATCAATATTTCAGGATCACAAGCAAGTGACATCGCAATCATTACCCGTTGGCGCATTCCGCCTGATAATTCAAACGGATAGTTTTTAACCCGGCTTTCCGGAGAAGGAATGCCGACAAGTGTCAGCAATTCAACCGAGCGCAGGTGTGCTTCTTTTTTGGACATGTTTTGATGCAGTATTAGCGACTCGCTGATTTGCTGGCCCACGGTGAACACTGGGTTCAATGAAGTCATCGGTTCCTGGAAGATCATAGAGATTTCATTGCCGCGAAGCTTGCGCATTTGATCATCTGAGTACTTCAGCAAATTATTCCCTTTATAAAGGATTTCGCCGCCTTTGTTTCTTCCGTTGCTGTCAAGTAAACGAAGAATTGACAGGGCTGTGATACTTTTTCCGGAGCCGGATTCGCCAACGATGCCAATAGTTTTTCCTTTTGGCAATTTGAAGCTGACTCCGTCTACGGCGTTTACTTCACCTGTATCCGTTTTAAATGCGGTCTTTAAATTATTTACTTCTAATATTATTTCTGGAGTGCTCATTTTCTTGACACCTCATTTCTAATTGAAATCAATTCGTTTATTCAAGAATCGATATGAAATATCGACGAGTAAGTTAACGAGTACGAAAATAACGGAAATGACTAACACAGTTCCTTGAACAACCGGGAAATCACGCGTCCGGATTGCGTCAATCGTCAAACGTCCCATGCCATTGATAGCGAAAATAGTTTCTGTTAATACGGCTCCGCCAAGGAATCCACCAAATTCAAGTCCAACCACTGTAACGACAGGGATCAAAGCATTCTTCAACGCATGGCGGTAAGTAACGAGACGTTCTGAAACCCCTTTTGCACGGGCTGTGCGGATATAATCCTGCCCGACGACTTCCAGCATAGATGAACGGGTCATGCGGGCAATAATTGCTGCCCCACCGGTTCCGAGTGTTAACACCGGCAAGATAACCTGCCGCCATTCATCGCCCCAGCCGGAGGGGCGCATTTTCAGGAATTCGAGTGATTCCGGCATCCAGTTCCCGATTGCGAACCATTGGATCAACAGAAGTCCAAACCAGAAGTTAGGCATGGATAAACCGAATAATGCAACTATCATAATCGATGTATCAGCAAGGGTATAATGACGGACTGCGGAAACAATACCGGCAATCAACCCTAGAAAAACTGCAACAAGTGTGGCGTAAAAGGCCAGTTCGACGGTGACCCAGAAACGGGCACCGATTTCATCCACTACGGGCCGGCCTGAACGGACAGAAGAGCCCAAGTCTCCCTGCAGTGCATTGCCAAGAAATGTAGCGTATTGGACCGGAATCGATTCGTTTAAGCCTAACCGTTCACGTATTTGTTCAACTGTTTGTTCAGAAGCGCCTTCACCGGCGACGATTTGCGCAGGATCTCCAGGAACAAGGTGCATAAGTGAAAACACCAAAATCGTTACCCCTAGAAGAACAGGAATCGTCTGCAGCAGACGTCGGATTATATATTTTGTCAATGTTTTTCACCTCTCTTATTTTTTCATTTTTGGATCAAGAGCATCACGTACGCCATCGCCGAAAATATTGAAGGCGAGAACAACTAGAACAATCATCAAACCTGGGAACAATGCGACATGCCCCGCTTCATACATATATGCGCGGCCTTCATTGAGCATCGCGCCCCATTCCGGCGTCGGCGGCTGTGCACCGAGTCCAAGGAAAGCGAGTCCGGCACCAGTCAAAATGGCCGTTGCAATCCGTAGGGAAGCTTGGACAATGATTGGCGACATTATATTAGGAAGAATGTGTTTGAAAATGATCCTGAAATCTGATGCACCAAGTGCGCGTACTGCATCGATATATTCCAGCTTTCTCACCGAGAGGGTGGAACCCCGGACGACACGGGCAAATGCGGGGATGGAGAAAATACCGACCGCGATGATTACGTTCGTCAAGCTGCCGCCAAGTACTGCGACAATTGCAAGCGCCAACAAAATACCCGGGAATGCAAGAAGTACGTCCATCAAGCGCATAATGATGGTATCAGTCCGGCCGCCGTAGTAACCAGCAACGATTCCGAAAATAACGCCTATAACTCCTCCGATGAATACAGATAAAAAGCCAACATATAATGTCAGTTTGGTTCCGTAAATCACGCGTGTGAAAATATCCCGGCCATAACTATCCGTACCAAACCAGTGAGCTGATGATGGGGCAGCCAATTTATTGGCCAGTTCAGTTCTGTTCGGCTCGTAGTCCGTAAATGTGGAAATGACCCAGGGGCCGGCGAATGCCATAATAATGATGAACAAGATCATTATCCCGCCGATAACAGCGGCTTTGTTCTTTGCCAGGCGTCGCCAGAACTGCTTGTAGCTTTCAAGACGAGGATTTATCTTTTCCGCAGTGACGGGAGGATTCACTGTTTCTTCACTCATAAAAAACACCCTTTCTAAAATGAGGTATTAAAGTTTAATATTTAAACTTTTTTAAGTTTACTAAATAATCTAGAATAATCATAGTCGATAAATAAAAATGTGTGTAAAAAAATAAAGTTTTATTATCACTTTTCAATTAATAAGCTATCTTAAAATAGGTTAAACCGGCTTTTGTAGCGATTTTAACGCCAGAAAAATTATTTTAGTATTTATTCAAAATAATATATTAGTAATTAAGTGGGTCAATATTTTTTGGAGATGTTATTGTTCAGCCGGGTTTTTTATGGTATATTGTTTTCAGAATATTATGTTTTAGAAATAATGTTCTAACTTAAAAATAACAAGGGGGTAAAGAAACAAATGAAGTTAACCAAAAAGTCTTTATGGGCATTGATGCTTACGCTTGCATTAGCATTGTTCCTGGCAGCTTGCGCAGGTGGCGATGACGCTGGTGACGGCGCAGAAGAAGATGATACAGATGGCGGAGAAACCGGTACAGAAACTGGTGGAGAAGCAGCAGCAGGTGGAGACCTTGTACTTGCAGTGCTATCAGATGCATCATCACTTGATCCTCACGGTTCAAACGATGTACCGTCTTCCGTAGTTCAAGCAAATATTTATGAAACATTAGTTAACCGCAATGAAAACAATGAAATTATCGAAGGTCTTGCATCATCATGGGAGCAAGTAGATGAAACTACTTGGTCGTTCACATTGCAAGAAGGTGTCACTTTCCACGACGGCGAAGAATTTAACGCCGAAGTAGTTAAAATGAACCTGGATCGCGTTCGCGATGAAGCAATTGCTTCACCACGTTTTTTCTTATATGAAATGATTACGGATGTTGAAGTTATGGGCGATTACGAAGTCCAAATCACGACTGAATATCCATTCGCACCATTATTGGCTCACCTTTCGCATAACGGTGGCGGCATGATTTCTCCTGCTTCTATTGAAGCGGATTATGCAGCTATGGAAGAAGGATCCGATCCGGGTTCTGTTGTCAGCGAAGAGCCAGTAGGAACAGGCTACTTCAAGTTTGATGCATGGCAGGTAGGTTCTGAAATCAAACTTACTAAAAACGAAGAATATTGGGGCGAACCTGCGAATGTAGATACAGTTACATTCCGTGTTGTTCCAGATTCTCAAGTACGTACAGCCGACCTTGAAACAGGAAACGTTCACATCATCGATCCGGTTCAGCCGAACGAAGTTGAACGTATCAATAATTCAGGTGCAGGTTCTGTACTGCAAACAGCTTCATCAAGCTTAGCTTACCTAGGTTTCAATACTGAGAAAGAACCGTTTGACAATCCATTAGTGCGCCAGGCAATCTCGCTTGCTGTGGATCGTGAAGCAATCATTTCTGGAGTTTACGAAAACTATGGTATCCCTGCAATCGGGCCATTGGCACCGGGAATCTTCGGTTACACTGAAGATATTGATGCAGTTGAATACAACATGGATGAAGCACGTGCTCTATTAGAAGAGGCAGGTATGGAAGATGGCTTCTCTACTTCTATCTGGACAAACGATAATCCACAACGTCAATCGATTGCTGTATTGATTCAAGAAGCACTTGCAGAATTGAATATCGAAGTGGAAATTGAAGTAATGGAATTCGGTGCTTATTTAGAGCAAACTGCTGCAGGACAACATGATATGTTCATCCTTGGCTGGTCTAACCCGACAGGCGATGCTGATTACGGCATGTACGCATTGTTCCATTCTTCACAAAAAGGTAACCCGGGTAACCGTTCATTCTACGAAAACCCGGATGTAGATGCACTTCTTGACGAAGGACGCCGCGAAGCGGATCCAGCTGCTCGTGAAGAAATCTATGCCGAAGTTGCACAATTGCTGACGGACGACGCTCCGATGGCATTCTTACTTCACACGGAATATCTGAACGGTGTTGCTGATAACGTTTCAGGTTTCAGCATTGATACTTCAGGTATCTACCAGTTGAAAGACGTTACAATCGAACAATAAATTTTAATGATTTTTATTAAGCCCGGACAGTTGTCCGGGCTTTTCTACGGCTTTTTATCGTAAGCCGACCGTTTAACTTTTGGAGTTCTATACGTAAGGATTGATTTTTCCGGCTATAATTTGTATACTAGTAAATGCCGTGCTAGGTGGGGAGGTAGCGGTGCCCTATAACCTGCAATCCGCTCCAGCAGGACTGAATTCCTTTCCTAGGCTGTTTGCATGTAAGGCCTGCCTCATGCACGTAGTGTTGACATCTGGGTCCTGCGCAATGGGAACCCATGAACCATGTCAGGTCCGGAAGGAAGCAGCATTAAGTGGAACTTCTCATGTGCCGCGGGATCGCCTAGATCGAGCCAACGACATGGGTAACGCTTGTGTGCAGCAGTCAAAGAAAGGTGCACGGCATTAAATTTATAATCTGAACCTGTCCGCTGTATGCGGGCAGGTTTTTTCTTTGCCGATTTTATTTTCAGCAGCTGAAAACCGTCCGAAAACCTTAAGAAGAAGGGCGGATTTATGATATAATGAAAGGACGAAAAACAGATTTTTTAAAAGGAGAGAAACCCGTTGGCGTATCAAGCTTTTTACCGTGTATACAGACCCCAGTCCTTTTCTGAAATGACCGGTCAGGTGCACGTCAAACAAACCCTTCAAAATGCTCTCCTTTATAATAAGACGACTCACGCTTATCTGTTCTCTGGCCCGCGCGGCACAGGGAAAACAAGTGCGGCAAAGATTTTTGCCAAAGCGTTGAATTGTGAAAGGGCACCGGTTGCTGAACCCTGCAACGAATGCTCTTCTTGCCTGAGCATTATGGAAGGTTCCAATACCGATGTCATCGAATTTGATGCGGCCTCCAATTCGCGTGTGGAAGAAATGCGGGAAATTATTGAAAAAGTCCGGTTTTCTCCGGCGAATTCCCGCTTTAAAATTTACATCATCGATGAAGTCCATATGCTTTCCAATAGTGCGTTTAATGCTTTGTTGAAAACTTTAGAGGAGCCGCCGGAACATGTCGTCTTCATCCTGGCAACAACCGAGCCCCATAAATTGCCGCTGACCATCATTTCCAGATGCCAGCGCTTTGATTTCAAATCGCATACACAGGCGGATATCGTCCTGCGCATGGTGGAAGTTCTGGATGATGCGAAGATTCCTTATAATGAACAAGTGCTGAAAATCATTGCTCAGGCAGCGGCGGGCGGAATGCGGGATGCCCTGAGCCTGCTTGATCAGGTGGTGTCCTTCAGTGGCGACGAAATGTCCGTCGAAGATGCGCTGCTCGTGACAGGTTCGATCAGCCAGGACATGTTTTATAATATTGCGGAAGCATTGCTTGCGAAAGATATAGGGCAGGCTTTGACCCTATTGGAACAATTGGTGCGCGATGGCAAGGACCCGGTCCGGCTAGTGGAAGATTTCATCACCTTCTTCCGCGACCTTCTACTGATTCAGACTGCACCGGATCTGCACGATATGCTGGAACTTGCGAGCCACGAAAGCCGCTTTGAAGAGTTGGCGAAACGCTTTGAACCGGCAACGCTGTATCAATGGATCGACATCATGACCAAAACCCAGCAAGAAATGCGGTTCTCCAACCATACTAAAATTTATATGGAAACGGCTTTGCTGAAAATGGTACAGGCGGATGCGCCGGTTCAAACTTCCATGGTGGCAGGCGCGTCACCGGAACTGGAAGCGAAGGTGGCGGTGCTCGAACAGCTTGTGCGCGATATGCAGCAACAACTGCAAAATGGAAGCGGCGCATCATCTGTGCCAGCTCCAACGGACCAGAAAAAAAGGCAGCGGGTGCAAAGTGGCTTCAAGATTCCAACCGGACGCATTCAGGAAGTGCTGAAAAATGCCACAAAACCCGATATCCAGGCAATCAAAACAAATTGGGCTGCGGTCATGGGCCAGCTCCAGAAATCCCATTCGGCTTTATTGAATGAAGCGGAGCCAGTAGCGGCATCAAGTGATGCATTTGTGTTAAAATTCAAGTATGATATTCATTGCCAGATGGCATCAGAAAACCAGACTTTTGCAACGGCGTTCAGCCAGTTGCTGGAGCAGTATACCGGAAAAGCATACACGCCGGTTTACGTTCCTGATGCGGGTTGGCTGAAAATCCGTGAAGAGTTCATTAAAAACAGCGGATTGAAAGCCGGCAATGAAGACAAACAGGCGGATGTTGAAGAAGAAAATCCGTTTTCCCAGGAAGGCGCTGCTGCGGAAGAAGATCCGTTCATCGCTGAAGCGGAGCGGCTTTTCGGAAAAGACTTCGTCGAAATTCATGAAGACTGACAAACAAAAATATTAGGAGGAAAAAATTATGCGCGGTGGCGGAAATATGCAAGGTATGATGAAACAGATGCAGAAAATGCAAAAAGAGATGGCAGTAGCTCAGGAAGAACTTGGAACAATGAAATTTGATGGAGCATCTGGCGGCGGTATGGTTAAAGTCACTGTTTCCGGACATAAAGAAGTTTTGGACATCACATTGGATCCATCAGTAGTCGATCCGGAAGATGTGGAAATGTTGCAGGACCTGCTGGTAGTTGCTACAAACGAAGCATTCAAGAAAGCGGACGATCACGCGAATTCCACAATGGGGAAATTCACGAAGGGCTTGAATATCCCAGGAATGTAGTAGGAGGCAATAATTATGCATTACCCGGAACCCATATCAAAATTAATGGAGAGTTTTATGAAATTGCCAGGGATTGGGCCAAAAACAGCGGCCCGTCTGGCATTTTTTGTGCTCGGAATGAAAGAGGACACGGTGCTTGATTTTGCGAAAGCGCTCGTCGATGCAAAGCGAAATCTGAGCTTCTGCTCTGTGTGCGGTCATATTACCGATGTGGATCCCTGCCATATTTGCCAGGACCAAAAACGGGATCGTACGACGATTTGTGTCGTACAGGATCCGAAAGATGTAATCGCTATGGAAAAAATGCGCGATTACACAGGTTTGTACCATGTGCTGCAAGGAGCGATATCTCCAATGGAAGGAATTGGTCCAGAAGACATCAATGTGCCGTCCTTGCTGAAACGTTTACAGGATGAGCAGGTTGAAGAATTGATCCTGGCAACAAATCCAACCATTGAAGGCGAAGCGACGGCTATGTATATTTCACGTCTGGTCCGACCTTCTGGAATCAAAACGACGCGGATTGCCCACGGTTTGCCAGTAGGCGGAGATCTAGAGTATGCGGATGAAGTAACCTTATCGAAAGCGCTAGAAGGCCGGCGCGAGTTATAAAGAGGAGATCAACAGATGCTTTTTTCAAGAAGAGGTAAATTAAAAAAAGAGTTTGATGAGCAGTTGATTTCTCAGTTCTTTGATGCCAAGCAAGAATTGCAAACGGCAAAGGAAATGGAAGAAATGTCTGACGATTATGATTTGTATATAATTGCTAAGCGGAAAATTTCCGAGAGTAAACATTTATTTCTTTTAAAAGAAGCAAGGCTCCGTGAAGTGAAAATCAAGTGAAGACAGAGGTTTATACAACTCGGTCTTCACTTTTCTTTTTCGGGCTTATTATATAGTAGGAAAATAAAATAGAGGTGGAATACTTTTTAAATATAATTTTATTTGGGAAATCCATTGACACTGTGAACACGATGCTTTAGTATAGTATAAGTCGTCAAGAACGACGGCAAACATGAACCTTGAAAACTGAACAGCAAAACGTCAACAAACAGCAACGGTCGCGCAAAACGGCCCGCGCAAACTTACTGATCAGCACTTGTGCAGGTCAAAGCGAATCGTGCGTCTTTTAGACCGCGATGCGCCAGCAAGTATTTGAGCAATCAACTACTCTATAATGGAGAGTTTGATCCTGGCTCAGGACGAACGCTGGCGGCATGCCTAATACATGCAAGTCGAGCGGAACCTTGGGAGCTTGCTCCCTTGGTTCAGCGGCGGACGGGTGAGTAACACGTGGGCAACCTGCCCTGCAGATCGGGATAACTCCGGGAAACCGGTGCTAATACCGAATAGTTTGCGGCCTCTCCTGAGGCTGCACGGAAAGACGGTTTCGGCTGTCACTGCAGGATGGGCCCGCGGCGCATTAGCTAGTTGGTGGGGTAATGGCCCACCAAGGCGACGATGCGTAGCCGACCTGAGAGGGTGATCGGCCACACTGGGACTGAGACACGGCCCAGACTCCTACGGGAGGCAGCAGTAGGGAATCTTCCGCAATGGACGCAAGTCTGACGGAGCAATGCCGCGTGAGTGACGAAGGTTTTCGGATCGTAAAACTCTGTTGTGAGGGAAGAACAAGTACCAACTAACTACTGGTACCTTGACGGTACCTCACCAGAAAGCCACGGCTAACTACGTGCCAGCAGCCGCGGTAATACGTAGGTGGCAAGCGTTGTCCGGAATTATTGGGCGTAAAGCGCGCGCAGGCGGTCCCTTAAGTCTGATGTGAAAGCCCACGGCTCAACCGTGGAGGGTCATTGGAAACTGGGGGACTTGAGTGCAGAAGAGGAAAGTGGAATTCCATGTGTAGCGGTGAAATGCGTAGAGATGTGGAGGAACACCAGTGGCGAAGGCGACTTTCTGGTCTGTAACTGACGCTGAGGCGCGAAAGCGTGGGGAGCAAACAGGATTAGATACCCTGGTAGTCCACGCCGTAAACGATGAGTGCTAAGTGTTAGGGGGTTTCCGCCCCTTAGTGCTGCAGCTAACGCATTAAGCACTCCGCCTGGGGAGTACGGCCGCAAGGCTGAAACTCAAAGGAATTGACGGGGCCCGCACAAGCGGTGGAGCATGTGGTTTAATTCGAAGCAACGCGAAGAACCTTACCAGGTCTTGACATCCCGCTGACCGCCTAGGAGACTAGGCTTTCCCTTCGGGGACAGCGGTGACAGGTGGTGCATGGTTGTCGTCAGCTCGTGTCGTGAGATGTTGGGTTAAGTCCCGCAACGAGCGCAACCCTTGATCTTAGTTGCCAGCATTCAGTTGGGCACTCTAAGGTGACTGCCGGTGACAAACCGGAGGAAGGTGGGGATGACGTCAAATCATCATGCCCCTTATGACCTGGGCTACACACGTGCTACAATGGACGGTACAAAGGGCAGCCAACCCGCGAGGGGGAGCCAATCCCAGAAAACCGTTCTCAGTTCGGATTGCAGGCTGCAACTCGCCTGCATGAAGCCGGAATCGCTAGTAATCGTGGATCAGCATGCCACGGTGAATACGTTCCCGGGCCTTGTACACACCGCCCGTCACACCACGAGAGTTTGTAACACCCGAAGTCGGTGAGGTAACCATTCGTGGAGCCAGCCGCCGAAGGTGGGACGGATGATTGGGGTGAAGTCGTAACAAGGTAGCCGTATCGGAAGGTGCGGCTGGATCACCTCCTTTCTAAGGATATTATCGGAAGCCAGACCTGCGGGTTTGGCGTTGACGTTTTGCGTTCAGTTTTGAAGGTTCACCTGCAGGCGATGCCTGGTGGCGTGACTTTCAACACTTGTTCTTTGAAAACTGGATAAAACGACATTGAAACAAAACGAAACAAGCGATTCATGAAGTGACACGATCACCAATCGGTGATCAACTTTTAACAGAACCAACTTGGTTAAGTTAGGAAGGGCGCACGGTGGATGCCTTGGCACTAGGAGCCGAAGAAGGACGGCACTAACACCGATATGCTCCGGGAGCTGTAAGTGAGCTTTGATCCGGAGATTTCCGAATGGGGAAACCCGCTGCCTGTAATGGGGCAGTATCCATGTGTGAATTCATAACACATGCGAAGGCACACCCAGGGAACTGAAACATCTAAGTACCTGGAGGAAGAGAAAGCAAATGCGATTCCCTGAGTAGCGGCGAGCGAAACGGGAACAGCCCAAACCAAGAGGCTTGCCTCTTGGGGTTGTAGGACACTCTATACGGAGTTACAAAAGAACGCGTTAGGCGAAGCGACCTGGAACGGTCCGCGATACCGGGTAACAGCCCCGTAGCCGAAAGTGTGTTCCCTCCAGAGTGGATCCTGAGTACGGCGGAACACGTGAAATTCCGTCGGAATCCGGGAGGACCATCTCCCAAGGCTAAATACTCCCTAGTGACCGATAGTGAACCAGTACCGTGAGGGAAAGGTGAAAAGCACCCCGGAAGGGGAGTGAAATAGATCCTGAAACCGTGTGCCTACAAGTAGTCAGAGCCCGTTAATGGGTGATGGCGTGCCTTTTGTAGAATGAACCGGCGAGTTACGATTGCATGCAAGGTTAAGGTGAGAAGCCGGAGCCGCAGCGAAAGCGAGTCTGAACAGGGCGACAGAGTATGCAGTTGTAGACCCGAAACCAGGTGATCTACCCATGTCCAGGGTGAAGGTAAGGTAACACTTACTGGAGGCCCGAACCCACGCACGTTGAAAAGTGCGGGGATGAGGTGTGGGTAGCGGAGAAATTCCAATCGAACCTGGAGATAGCTGGTTCTCTCCGAAATAGCTTTAGGGCTAGCCTCAATCTTTTAGAATCCTGGAGGTAGAGCACTGTTTGGACTAGGGGCCCATCCCGGGTTACCGAATTCAGACAAACTCCGAATGCCAGTGATTTATGATTGGGAGTCAGACTGCGAGTGATAAGATCCGTAGTCAAGAGGGAAACAGCCCAGACCACCAGCTAAGGTCCCCAAATATCCGTTAAGTGGAAAAGGATGTGGCGTTGCTTAGACAACCAGGATGTTGGCTTAGAAGCAGCCATCATTTAAAGAGTGCGTAATAGCTCACTGGTCGAGTGACACTGCGCCGAAAATGTACCGGGGCTAAACGGATTACCGAAGCTGTGGATGGATCTCGCAAGATCCGTGGTAGGAGAGCGTTCTAAGGGCGTCGAAGCGGAACCGGAA
The DNA here is from genome assembly GCF_049262615.1 of Planococcus daihaiensis. Taxonomy (GTDB): domain Bacteria; phylum Bacillota; class Bacilli; order Bacillales_A; family Planococcaceae; genus Planococcus. The sequence goes on from NZ_CP175504.1 coordinate 1,650,602, forward strand.
GGATTCGTGGAGCGCTTAGAAGTGAGAATGCCGGTATGAGTAACGAAAGACGGGTGAGAATCCCGTCCACCGAATGCCCAAGGTTTCCTGAGGAAGGCTCGTCCGCTCAGGGTCAGTCGGGACCTAAGTCGAGGCCGATAGGCGTAGACGATGGACAACAGGTTGATATTCCTGTACCACCTCCCCGCCGTTTGAGCAATGGGGGGACGCAGAAGGATAAGGTGAGCGCGCCGTTGGTTGTGCGCGTCCAAGCAGTGAGGCGTGGAATGAGGCAAATCCCATTCCTGATACGTTGAGCTGTGATGGCAAGGGGCATTGCGCCCTGGAGTCCCTGATTTCACACTGCCAAGAAAAGCCTCTAGCGAGGCGGGAGGTGCCCGTACCGCAAACCGACACAGGTAGGCGAGAAGAGAATTCTAAGGTGAGCGAGTGAACTCTCGTTAAGGAACTGGCAAAATGACCCCGTAACTTCGGGAGAAGGGGTGCTCTGGTAGGGTGTTACAGCCCGAGAGAGCCGCAGTGAATAGGCCCAGGCGACTGTTTAGCAAAAACACAGGTCTCTGCAAAACCGTAAGGTGACGTATAGGGGCTGACGCCTGCCCGGTGCTGGAAGGTTTAGGGGAGTGCTTAGCGCAAGCGAAGGTGCGAACCGAAGCCCCAGTAAACGGCGGCCGTAACTATAACGGTCCTAAGGTAGCGAAATTCCTTGTCGGGTAAGTTCCGACCCGCACGAAAGGCGTAACGATCTGGGCACTGTCTCAACGAGAGACTCGGTGAAATTATAGTACCTGTGAAGATGCAGGTTACCCGCGACAGGACGGAAAGACCCCGTGGAGCTTTACTGTAGCCTGATATTGAATTTTGGTGCAACTTGTACAGGATAGGTAGGAGCCAATGAACCCGGAGCGCCAGCTTCGGTGGAGGCGTCGGTGGGATACTACCCTGGTTGTATTGAACTTCTAACCCGCACCCCTGATCGGGGTGGGAGACAGTGTCAGGCGGGCAGTTTGACTGGGGCGGTCGCCTCCTAAAGAGTAACGGAGGCGCCCAAAGGTTCCCTCAGAATGGTTGGAAATCATTCGCAGAGTGTAAAGGCAGAAGGGAGCTTGACTGCGAGACGTACAGGTCGAGCAGGGTCGAAAGACGGGCTTAGTGATCCGGTGGTTCCGCATGGAAGGGCCATCGCTCAACGGATAAAAGCTACCCCGGGGATAACAGGCTTATCTCCCCCAAGAGTCCACATCGACGGGGAGGTTTGGCACCTCGATGTCGGCTCATCGCATCCTGGGGCTGTAGTCGGTCCCAAGGGTTGGGCTGTTCGCCCATTAAAGCGGTACGCGAGCTGGGTTCAGAACGTCGTGAGACAGTTCGGTCCCTATCCGTCGCGGGCGCAGGAAATTTGAGAGGAGCTGTCCTTAGTACGAGAGGACCGGGATGGACACACCGCTGGTGTACCAGTTGTTCCGCCAGGGGCATCGCTGGGTAGCTATGTGTGGCCGGGATAAGTGCTGAAAGCATCTAAGCACGAAGCCCCCCTCAAGATGAGATTTCCCATTGCGCAAGCAAGTAAGATCCCTCAAAGACGATGAGGTAGATAGGTTCGAGGTGGAAGCGTGGCGACACGTGCAGCTGACGAATACTAATCGATCGAGGACTTAACCAAAACACCACTTTCAGGAACGCAATTGTTTCGCACGCTGTTTCAATGTCTGTTGTATCCAGTTTTGAGAGCGCAAGCACTCAAAAAAGTAGTCCAGTGACGATGGCAAAGAGGCCACACCCGTTCCCATCCCGAACACGGCAGTTAAGCTCTTTTGCGCCGATGGTAGTTGGGGGTTTCCCCCTGTGAGAGTAGGACGTCGCTGGGCATCAAAAAAGAAAGGTCGTGACCGCGCAAGCGGTGACGGCCTTTTTGTCTTTATAGAACATAGAACATTTATATCGTCAGTAAAAGAATTGAGGGTTATAGAAATAAATCTGTCAGTAGAAGTGCTGAAAGATTGTTTTTCTTGAATCGCTTTTTCCCATTGAAGCATAAGTTCGTTATAATAGTAGGAATAAGAAAGATGTGAGGATGGAATATATGACGCAACGACGTCCATTAGTGGAGGCGTTAAAAAAATTTCAGCAACAGAGACCCGTTTCTTTTCACGTACCTGGTCATAAACACGGGGAATTATCGGGTTTACCGGATGAAATTCGCTCTGCCCTAAAATATGATCAAACTGAATTAAGCGGATTGGATGATTTGCATTATCCTGAAGTCGCCATCAGAGAGGCCCAGGATTTATTGGCCACAGCTTATGGAGCTGACCGGAGTTTTTTTCTGGTAAATGGTTCGACCAGTGGAAACCTGGCAATGGTTCATGCAGTTTGCAGAGAAGGCGACTGCGTATTGGTTCAGCGGAATTCACATAAATCAATTTTTCATGCGCTGGAATTGGCTAAATTGCGACCGGTTTATCTGGCGCCGGAATGGGGGCAGGCGTCACACAGCGCGGAAGGTGTATCGCTGGAAACTCTGAAAGATGCCATACGTCAATACCCGGAAGCAAAAGCTTTGATTTTGACCTATCCTAATTATTACGGTATGGCTGGTACGGAAATAAAAGAAATTATAAATTATTGCCATCAATTTGATATGTCGGTATTAGTCGATGAAGCCCATGGTGCTCATTTGTTGGCTGGGCATCCGTTCCCGCAGTCAGCGCTGGCTTATGGCGCTGATGCAGTTGTTCAGTCGGCGCATAAGACATTACCGGCTATGACGATGGGGTCATTCCTTCATATACAGGGAAATCGCGTGAAAGTGGACAGAATCAGTAAATATTTGCGGATGTTTCAGTCCAGCAGCCCATCTTATTTGATTATGGCTTCATTGGATGACGCTCGGTCTTATATTCAGACCTACTCAGCTCCAGATATGCAATATTTTGTAGAAAAAAGAAGTTTTTTTATAGACAGCCTTCAGACAATTTCAAGGCTGGAGATATTTGAATCGGATGATCCGCTGAAATTGATGTTGAGAGTGGAAAATTATAACGGTTTTAGGCTGCAGGAAAAACTGGAGGAAATGGGGGTTTATGCTGAAATGGCGGATTCCCGGCAAGTATTGCTGGTTTTGCCGTTATTAAAGCAGGGCTATACCTATCCATTTGCGGAAATAAGAAGCCGCATCAGGGGAGCTGTCCAAAAGCTGCGCAAAGAGCAGGCAGATACAAGGTTGCTGATAACGCCGTATGAGACGATTGCAGTCAGTGAACCGGCCATTTCGTATGAGGCTATAGATTTGGCTGATTCGGAATGGATATCTTATACACAAGCGATAGGCCGGTATTCGGCAGCGATGGTGACGCCATATCCGCCAGGCATCCCTTTGGTATTGTCAGGGGAACTGTGGACACAAGAGAAATTAGAACAATTAATGGACCATCTGGCAAACGGCGCGGTGATCCAAGGAGAACATAATTTGGCTGACAAACAACTTTCTGTCATTCAGCATGGAGGCAAGTATTAATGAATAAACCAGGATATTTTATTACAATTGAAGGGCCTGAAGGGGCGGGCAAAACGACTGCTATTGAGCAATTGATGAAACAACTTCAAGAATTGGGTGTTAATGCAGTATTGACGCGTGAGCCCGGAGGCATTGAAATTGCAGAAAAGATCCGTGAAGTGATTTTGGATAAGAATCATACAGCAATGGATGGGCGCACAGAGGCTCTGCTATACGCTGCAGCCCGGCGCCAGCATCTGGTGGAGATAGTTCTACCAGCACTGCAGCAAGGGAAAGTGGTGCTGTGTGACCGATTTATCGACAGCTCGCTTGCTTATCAAGGGCATGCTCGAGGTCTTGGCATTGACGAAGTTCTTTCAATCAATGAATTTGCTATTCAGGACACGTGGCCGGATTTGACCTTATTTTTTGATGTGACGCCGGAAATCGGTCTGCAAAGGATTGCGGCCAACAGCGGGAGAGAGCAGAATCGGCTGGATATGGAGAAATTGCCGTTTCACCTAAAAGTGTACGAGGGTTACCAGGAAGTTTCACGGCGCTATCCCGAACGCATTGTCAGAATTGATGCCGCGAAAGCGCCGGAAGACGTTGTGGCCGATGCACTGACAGCGATCAAAAAAGGCATGGAAAGTTATACAGCCTAATTAATTGTTCGTGTTATAATTATATAGAAGAAACACAAATAAAAAGGAGTGAGTGCTGATGAAACTCGTCGTTGCAGTTGTACAGGACCAAGACAGTAACCGATTATCCAACGCTTTGACAAAAAATGATTTCCGGGCTACCAAGCTTGCCAGTACAGGAGGGTTTTTGCGCTCAGGAAATACTACTTTTTTAATCGGGGTGGATGATGGCCTCGTTCCTAAATTAATGGATTTGATCCGTGAAAACTGCCGTTCCCGTGAACAGATGGTGGCACCCGTATCTCCGATGGGCGGAAACGCAGATTCGTATATCCCGTATCCGGTGGAAGTGGAAGTGGGCGGCGCCACAATTTTCGTGTTGCCAATCGAACAATTCCATCATTTCTAAGCAGCATTGAACCAATAAATACAATGACACCCGTGCTCCTCTGGAACACGGGATTTTTTTAAAAAGGCGGAAGGTGAAATTTGTGCAGATGACAACCGAAGAATTCGAGCAAATGCAGCCGATTGTGATGAAGCGGCTGCAAGGAGCTTTTGAAAAAGAGCGGCTGGCACACGCCTTCCTTTTTGAAGGGCCAGCCGGTTCCGGCATAAAAGAAGTGACACATTTCTTTGTAAAGCTGTTGCTGTGCGAGAATCCGCAGCAGAATGTTCCATGTGGAACATGCAGAAGTTGCCATTTATATGATTCAGGCAACCATCCGAACATCGTTTTTATTGAGCCGGATGGCCAAAATATCAAGATCGATCAGATTCGAGAACTGATTTATCGAATGAATAAAACCGGCCTCAATACGGGCCGTAAGATTTACGTCATCCAGGAAGCGGATCGAATGAACAACTCTTCTGCCAATGCTTTGTTGAAATTCCTGGAGGAGCCGGAGTTTAATGTGACCGCCATTCTGCAGACGGAGCGGTTAAATGCCATTATGAGCACGATCCGTTCGCGCTGTCAGCTGGTGTCGTTCCAGCCGCTGTCGCGGCCTGTCTTAATGGAAAAGTTGATTGCAGGAGGGATGACCGCTTCGATGGCAGCCACGGTCAGTATGCTGACGCAAAGTGAAGAAGAAGCATTTGCTTTGAGTGCGGATGAACAGTTTCCAGTGGCCAGGAGGACCGTTTTAAAACTGGTGGAAGTGGTCAGCAACAACGTTCATGAAGCACTTTTGATGCTGCAGTCGGACTGGCTTCCCTTGTTTAAGGAAAAAGAAGATACCGAAAGAGGCCTGGACATGTTATTATTTGCATATCGGGACATTGCCTCGGTAAAGGCAGGACTCGAAACAGCAAGAACGTATCCGGATATGGAAGAAACTTGGAAGCAGATGGCTCTTCAGCGTTCTTTTACTGTGTTGTCGACACAGCTGCAGGCTATTTTACAGGCCAAACAGCAATTGCCGCGCAATATGAACCGGACGCTGCTGATGGAGCAACTAATGCTGAATCTGCAGGAGGGGTAAAAATTGTATAATGTGATAGGTGTTCGCTTTAAAAAAGCGGGTAAAATATATTATTTCGATCCAGGTGAATATACGATCGAAAAAGACGATTATGTCATCGTGGAAACAGCGCGCGGTGTGGAATATGGGAAAGTGGTCGTGCCGGTGAAAACGGTCGGTGAAAACGATGTGGTGTTGCCGCTGAAACAAGTGGTGCGCGTAGCAAGTGAGCGTGACCAGGAGCAGGTGGAAGACAACCGCCAGGAAGCGGAGCAGGCTTTTGAAACAGGTACTGGCAAAATCGAAGAACACCGCCTCGATATGAAGCTGGTGGATGTGGAATACACATTCGACCGCAATAAAGTGATCTTTTATTTCACTGCGGAAGGCCGTGTCGATTTCCGGAACCTGGTCAAGGATTTGGCGTCGATATTCCGGACGCGCATCGAATTGCGCCAGATCGGTGTGAGGGATGAAGCAAAAATGCTTGGCGGCATCGGCCCTTGTGGGCGTATGCTTTGCTGTTCGACATTCCTGGGCGATTTTGAACCGGTGTCGATCAAGATGGCGAAAGATCAGAATCTGTCTTTGAATCCATCGAAAATCTCAGGTCTGTGCGGACGTTTGATGTGCTGCCTCAAATACGAGAACGATGAATACGAACAGGCGAAAAAAGAGATGCCGGATGTCGGCACCCGGGTTGCAACTCCGGATGGCGACGGCCGTGTGGTCGGGATGAACATTCTCGAGCGCGTATTGAAAATTCGCCTTTCTGAGCAGGAACAGACACTTGAATATGCATTAAGTGAGATAATGGACCAAGGAACGAGAGCGTGAGGTGGTTGGTGTGAAAGATAAGAACTTTTTGGACACGGTCATGGATTTTGAGCAGCAGCTCGAATCGATGCAACAGCAATTTCGCGAACTGAAAGCAGTGGTGGCGCATACGATGGAAGAACATCATGCGCTGCAGCTTGAAAATCATCATTTGCGTGCGCGCCTGGATGAACTTCATGAAGCGGTTCCGGAAGCTGCTGCGGCTGTGGATCCTGTAAAACTTGAAAGAGCAGTCATGGATATCGGCGAAGGCTATGATAACCTGGCCCGCCTTTATCACGAAGGCTATCATGTCTGCCACGTGCATTTCGGCAGTTCACGAAAAGGTGATGATTGCCTGTTCTGCCTTTCTTTCTTAAACAAGCAGAATTGATGGCAAAATCAACAAAAGCTTCCGTCACTTTGCGTGGCGGCAGCTTTTTGTTTTGTTGGGGAGTTGAAGTTTATGTTATTGGAAGATGAACGCTTGGATTATTTATTGGCGGAGGAATTGCGGATCATCCAAAGCCCTTCCGTATTTTCGTTTTCGCTGGATGCAGTTTTATTGGCGCGCTTTGCTTATTTGCCGTTGAAGCGTGGGAAGATTGTGGATTTGTGCACGGGCAACGGAGCGATCCCGCTGTTTTTGAGTGCGCGGACGGAATCACAGATCATTGGGGTCGAGCTGCAGGAGCGGCTTGTCCATATGGCACAGCGCAGTGTGGCTTATAATAAACTCCAATCGCAGATCAGCATTCTGGAAGGCGATGTAAAGACCATTCCGGAAACGCTCGGGTTTGAAAAATACGATGTCGTGACCTGCAACCCGCCTTATTTTCCGGCGAATGAACTGAGTGATAAAAACATCAGTGAACATATGGCAATTGCGCGGCACGAGCTCCACTTGACGCTGGACGAAGCGGTGCGTTCCGCGAGCCAATTATTGAAGCAGGGCGGAAAAGCGGCATTTGTCCACCGGGCAGGACGGTTGATCGACTTGATCAGTGCCATGCGCGCCAACCGGCTGGAGCCGAAACGCGTGCGGCTGGTCTACCCGAAAGCCGGTAAGGAAGCGAATACTTTATTAATAGAAGGCATTAAAGACGGCAAGCCGGATCTGAAAATCCTGCCGCCGCTGATTGTCTACGGAGATGACGGGGAATATACGGAAGAAGTGCGGGAAATGCTTTATGGAGACAAATAGCCATTATTTTTACGTGCTGGAATGCGCCGACAGTTCCTATTACGCGGGGTATACGAATGATTTGCAGAAACGGCTGGAAGCGCATAATGCCGGAAAAGGCGCGAAATATACACGGGCGAGAGGGCCGGTGCAGATGATTTATTCCGAAGAATTTGAAACAAAACCTGAAGCGATGAAGGCGGAATACGCCTTTAAGCAATTGACGAAAGCGAAGAAGGTCCGTTATATTGCCGAAGGAGAGGAGCAAGCCTGATGAAATCCCAGAAAAGTTTCCAGGAACCAACCGCCACGTTGTATCTGGTGGCGACGCCGATCGGCAATCTCGAAGACATCACGGTCCGCGCGCTGCGCATATTAAAAGAAGTGGATGTCATCGCGGCGGAAGATACGCGCAACACGAAAAAACTGTGCAATTACTTTGATATTCAAACAAAGCTTGTCAGCTACCATGAACACAACCAGGAAAGCGGCGGCTACAAAATTCTCGCCCATCTGGAAGAAGGCAGATCGGTGGCCCTCGTCAGCGATGCGGGTATGCCATGCATCTCCGATCCGGGCGAGGATGTCGTCAAACGGGTGATTGAAGCGGGCTTTCCGGTTGTGCCGATTCCAGGGGCCAATGCAGCGCTCAGTGCGCTGATCGCATCGGGAATCACACCGCAGCCTTTTCAGTTCTACGGTTTTCTGTCGCGCAGCAAAAAAGAGCGGCAGGCCGAACTCGAGCTATTGAGCCAAAACCGGGAAACGCTCATTTTCTATGAAGCGCCGCACCGGCTGAAGGAATGCCTGAAGAGTATCCAGAAAAATTTCGGCAATAACCGTCGGATTGTGCTGGCGCGTGAAATCACCAAGAAATTCGAAGAGTTCCTGAGAGGGACGGTAGAGGAAGCAGTAGCATGGGCGGATGCCAATGAAGTGCGCGGTGAATTTTGCATCGTCATCGAAGGCAATGCCGAGCCCGACCTTGTCGAAACAACGAATTGGTGGGAAGCACTTTCTATAGAAGAACATGTCGAAGAAGTGATGGAGCGGGAACAATTGTCCTCCAAAGACGCCATCAAAAAAGTGTCCGAGGAGCGGAAAATGTCGAAGCGCGATGTGTATCAGGCTTATCATACGTAAAAAAAACCGGATCGCGTGAGCGGTCCGGTTTTAAAAAATTATTTTTTAAGGTTTCCTTGGATTTCTTTCATCAGCATTTCTGCGCCTTCAGAACTCAAGACCAATTTGCCGCCGACAAGTTTCATGTTGTCGTCTGAAACTTCGCCTGTTACAGCGCAAGTCATGTTCGGCATGTATTTTTTCAAGATGATCTTGTCGTCATCGACGTAGATCTCCAAAGCGTCTTTCTCTGCGATGCCCAATGTGCGGCGCAATTCGATTGGAATAACGACACGGCCCAACTCGTCAACTTTACGTACGATACCTGTTGATTTCATAAAATTCGTCCCCCTTGAAATTTTTAGATGCATTCGCCAAAATTCGACAATTACCACTTCCTGTCATAAAGCATACCAACTACTCTTCTCCAGGTCAATAAAAAACTATCGGATTTATAATAAAATTACATAATTTGTGGTATTTTTTTCATGAGAAAAGAAAAGGAAACCAGGGTGAGCATTAATTTAGATTAATATGGTAAAATTATACAAAAATCTAAGTATAGTAATTTGACAATTACTCCCTGTGAAGCCCGCAGATTGAAACATTGTATAAAATTGCGGATTTCGTTAAAATGAACTCTATACACACAAACTGGAGGAATTTTTCGTGACTGCTAACAGAGATACATTTTATTTGACCACGCCGATTTATTACCCAAGCGGAAAATTCCATATCGGAACCGCCTATACAACCGTCGCTTCTGATGCCATGGCGCGTTACAAACGCCTGCGCGGCTTTGATGTCCGTTTTTTGACGGGAATGGATGAGCACGGCCAGAAAATTGAAGAAAAAGCGAAAGAAGCCGGTCTTGCTCCGCAGAAATATGTCGATGGCATGGCGGAAGCGGCCAAAAGCGTCTGGAAGACCATGGACATCAGCTATGACGACTTTATCCAGACGACGGAAACCCGCCACAAAAAAGGCGTCGAGAAGATTTTCCAGCAGTTTCTGGATAACGGCGACATTTATAAAGGGCATTACGAAGGCTGGTATTGCACGCCTTGTGAATCTTTCTATACGGAAAGCCAGCTGGAAAACGGCAATTGCCCGGATTGTGGCCGCCCGGTCCATAAAGTGAAGGAAGAATCGTATTTCTTTAATATGAAGAAATACGCTGCGCGCCTTCTTGAATATTACGAGAACAATGTCGAATTTATCGAACCGGAATCGCGCAAAAACGAAATGATCAATAATTTCATCAAGCCAGGGTTGGAAGATCTGTCTGTCTCCCGTACGTCATTTGACTGGGGCATCCCGGTTCCGGGTGATCCGAAGCACGTGATTTACGTGTGGGTTGATGCATTGTCGAATTATATTACCTCTCTTGGCTACGGTTCCGACGACGATTCGCTGTTCAATAAATACTGGCCGGCGGACGTCCATGTGGTTGGCAAGGATATCGTCCGGTTCCACACGATCTATTGGCCGATTTTCTTGATGGCGCTCGATTTGCCATTGCCGAAAAAAGTTTTTGCACACGGCTTCATCATGATGAAAGACGGCAAAATGTCGAAATCGAAAGGCAATGTCGTTTATCCGGAAATGCTGGTTGAACGCTACGGCCTGGATGCTACGCGTTACTTCCTGTTGCGCGAGCTGCCGTTCGGTTCCGACGGGGTATTTTCGCCGGAAGCATTTATCGAACGGACGAATTACGATCTCGCCAACGACCTCGGGAATTTATTGAACCGTACCGTTTCCATGATCAATAAATACTTTGACGGCAATGTGCCGGTGGTTGATGGCCAGAAAACGGAATTTGACGCAACGCTTCAGCGGGTTGCGAAAGAAACGGTCGAAACGTACGAGAAGCATATGGAAAAAATGCAGTTCAGCATGGTGCTGAGCGAAGTTTGGGTACTGATTTCACGCAGCAATAAATATATAGACGAAACGCAGCCATGGGTATTGGCGAAAGACGAGAACCGTAAAGATGAACTGGCGTCTGTCATGGCCCATCTGGCGGAAAGTTTGCGCATGACGGCGGTTATGCTGCAGCCGTTCCTGCCGAATGCGCCGAAACAGATCATTGAACAACTCGGTTTGTCGGAAGATTATCTGTCATGGGAAACCTTGGACAGTTTCGGCAAGATCCCGGCGAATACAAAAGTCGTGGCGAAAGGGACGCCGATTTTCCCGCGTCTCGAAATCGAACCGGAAGTGGCGTTTATCCGCAATGAAATGCGCGGTGGTGCGCCGGAACCGGAAGAAGAAATCGTCGAAGAAGTGCCGGATGTGCCGGAAATCACAATTGACGATTTCACGAAAGTGGATCTGCGGGCGGCGACGGTCATTGCCTGCGAGCCCGTACCGAAAACATCGAAGCTGCTGAAATTGCAGCTCGATATGGGGTATGAGCAGCGGCAGGTGGTGTCCGGCATTGCCGAGCATTACAAGCCCGAAGAACTGGTCGGCAAGAAAGTGGTCGTCGTGGCCAATCTCAAACCGGTTAAACTGCGGGGCGAATTGTCCCAGGGCATGATCCTGGCGGGAGAAAAAGACGGTTACCTGACGTTGGCCTCAATTGCAGAAGGTCTGCCAAATGGCGCAAAAATAAAATAAAATTCACATCTGGAGATGGTCCGCTTGACTGAGCGGACCATTTTTATTATGGTGAATTTTGCGTTCTTTTTTGAAAGAGGCCCGGGCAAATTGACACACAAATAAGATGTTTTGTTATACAAATGTAATATACCTGTGAAGAAAGAAATGAAGTTTACGATTAAAATAAAGCTTAGCGTAAGGAGAATGCATATGTTTATTGATACCCATGTACATTTAAATGCCGATCAATACGATGATGATCTGAAAGAAGTTATCGAACGTGCATTACAAAACAATGTTACAAAAATGATTGTCATTGGATTTGACCGAAAAACAATCGAACGGGCAATGGCATTGATAGAGGAATACGATTTCCTTTATGCGGTGATCGGCTGGCATCCAGTGGATGCGGTTGATTGCACAGACGAAGACCTGGACTGGATCGAAGAACTTTCTTCCCATCCGAAAGTGGTCGGAATCGGTGAAACCGGACTGGATTACCATTGGGACAAATCACCCAAAGAAGTGCAGCAGGAAGTTTTCCGCAAGCAGATCCGGCTGGCGAAAAAAGTCAAACTGCCCATCATCATCCATAACCGGGAAGCGACGCAGGATGTGCTGCAGATCCTGAAAGAGGAAAACGCAGCGGAAGTCGGCGGCGTAATGCATTGTTTCGGCGGCAGCGTCGAAACGGCACAGGAAAGCATCGACATGAACTTCATGATTTCACTCGGTGGGCCGGTAACCTTCAAAAATGCCAAAAAGCCGAAAGAAGTGGCAGAGCAGATTCCGCTTGAACATCTGCTGATCGAAACGGACGCGCCTTATCTCGCGCCTCACCCTTACCGCGGAAAACGCAACGAACCTTCCTATGTAACGCTGGTGGCGGAAGAAATCGCCCGACTGAAGGATTTGCCGGTGGAAGAAGTGGCAAAAATCACCACAAAAAATGCTGAAAAATTCTTTAAATTGAATGACAGTGAGTAAATGGATATAAATCGTTCCAATTGACACGCTTAAAATGAGTCTATATAATCACACAAGTGAATAAGGAGGAGTTACATTTGACGAAAGAAGAAGAAGATAATAATTACTCAACAATAAAATCATCCAAAAAGAAGTCCATTATCATTTCATTGGCAACGGTGCTTATGTTTGCCGCAGTAATGGCTTTTGCAATTTATGAAGGCACGAAAAACACGGTGACGATGATTTCCAACGGGGACAAAGAAGAAGTGAAAACCCATTCGGAAACAGTGGGGGCATTTCTTGAAGAACAAGGGATCCAAATAGGGCAGGATGACTATTTGAGCCACACGGCAGAGGCTTCGATCGATAACGATATCGTTATCGAATGGACGGAAGCGGATCAGTTTACGGTTACAGTGGACGGCAAGTCGACTTCAGCCTGGACCACTTCGAATACCGTTGAAGATATTTTAGCCAAAGCAAACATTGAAGTTACGGAACACGATAAAGTAACGCCTGCCCTAAATGAAGAAGTAGACGCTGAAACCGCAATTTCTGTTGAAAAAGCATATGAAGTGTCAATTCTTGATGGACTCGATGAAAAGAAAGTATGGTCCACTTCGACTACGGTCGCTGACTTTTTAAAACAGCATAAAATCACTTTGAGCGATCTTGATCGCGTTGAAAAAGAAATGGATGAATTAATCCTTCCCGGATCTCAAGTTAAAGTTGTTCGTGTAGAAAAGGTCACCGATGTAGTGGAAGATTCAGTGAAATTCGCCAAAGAAACCAAAAAAGATTCTTCTCTTCTAAAAGGATCTGAAAAAGTGGTACAAAAAGGTGAAGACGGTCTTGTTGAAAAGACTTATGAAGTTGTAATGGAAAATGGCGAAGAAGTAAAACGCGACTTAAAAGAAGAAAAAGTAGTAAAAGAAGCGAAGAAACATGTGGTCGCAGTTGGCACGAAGACAGTTGTCGCAAGCATTTCCCGCGGCGCTGATAACAAAGCGTCTGCTCCGGCACCGAAAAAAGAAGCTGCACCAGCACCGAAAAAAGCCGCTGCAACTCCGGCAAAAACAACAAAAACTGCTGCTCCAGCGCAAAGCGCGCCGGCTTCAAGCAGTCGTGAGTTCTATGTATCCGCAACTGCGTATACAGCGTTTTGCAATGGCTGTTCCGGCATCACGGCAACAGGCATCAATTTAAAAGCGAATCCGCACCTAAAAGTGATCGCGGTTGACCCTTCTGTAATCCCACTCGGTTCAAAAGTATGGGTTGAAGGATATGGCCATGCCATCGCTGGCGACACGGGCGGCGCAATCAAAGGCAATAAAATCGATCTTTTCATGCCTGACCGATCTGCAGCATTGGCATTCGGCCGCAAACAGGTTAAAATTAAAGTTCTGGATTGATGCAGAACAAGGAAAGCTTTCCCGGGGCAGCCCGGGAAAGCTTTTTTACATGTTTATCCGGAATACGAGTAAACTAAAACAAACAGTTTTGAAACGAGGAACGTATATGAAGATAAAAGAAGTCATCGTCGTCGAAGGAAAAGATGACACTGTCGCCATCAAACGCGCGGTGCAGGCGGACACCATTGAAACCAACGGCTCCGCAATCACGGAAGAAACATTGAAAAAAATTGCCCACGCCGCAGCCAAGCGCGGCGTCATCGTGTTCACGGACCCCGATTATCCCGGCAGACGAATCCGTGCTATTATTGAAGAATATGTGCCGACTGCCAAGCATGCATTTTTGGCCAAAGAAAAAACCATTGCCAAAAACGGCAAAGGCCTGGGCATCGAACACGCCAAAGACGAAGACATCCGGGAGGCGCTGGCTGCGGTTCACACATTGTGGAACAATGAAGCCCCGGCGGAAATCACCCTGGAAGACTTGTTGATGGCCCGTCTCATCGCCCACCCGCAGGCAAGGCAGCGACGCACCGAACTCGGCAATCAGCTGCAGATCGGCTACACCAATGGCAAACAGCTTGCCAAACGGCTGCATATGTTCGGCATAACGAAACAGCAATTCATCGAAGCGGTGCAGGCGCTCAATCAGGAGGAACCCAAATGATGAAAGATATAGCGACACCCATACGAACGCAAGAAATCATGGCGAAACATGGCTTAAAGGTGAAAAAAAGTCTGGGCCAGAACTTTCTGATCGACCCGAACATCTTACGGAAAATCGTCAATCAGGCAGATCTGACCAAGCAATCCGCGGTGATTGAAATCGGCCCGGGGATCGGCGCATTAACGGAACATTTGGCCCGTGCAGCCGGCAAGGTGCTGGCTTTTGAAATCGATCAACGCTTGTTGCCGGTGCTCGACGATACGCTGTCCCCTTACGACAATATCAGCATCATCCACTCGGATATCCTGAAAGCGGATGTGGAGGAAGCGATTGAAAAAGAATTGGCAGGCTATGATGATATTGTGGTCGTAGCGAATTTGCCTTATTATGTCACGACTCCGATCATCATGAAATTATTAATGGAGAAATTGCCGATTCGCGGCATGGTGGTCATGCTGCAAAAAGAAGTGGCAGAACGGATCACAGCAAAACCGGGGACAAAAGCATACGGTTCCTTGTCAATTGCCATCCAGTACTATACCGAAGCGGAAATGGCCTTGACGGTGCCAAAGAGTGTCTTCATGCCGCAGCCGAATGTCGATTCCGCAGTAATCCGCATGACCAAGCGCACGACGCCGCAAGTGGAAGTGATCGATGAAGACTTTTTCTTTAAAGTGACACGAGGCTCGTTTGTGCAGCGCAGAAAAACAATCTTCAATAACCTGCAAGCGGTGATGCCCGACGGCAAAGAAAAGAAAGAACTGATCCTGAAAGCGCTGGAAGAGGCGGGGATCGAACCGGCACGGCGCGGGGAAACTCTGAGCATCAAAGAATTTGGCGGACTTGCGGACAAGCTCCACGGCTATTTTGCCTGATTTCCGCAAATCTGTTGAAAAACCGGCACAACTGCCATAAAAAAGAATATTTCGGATAAATAAATATTGACACCGAGCGGATTCCAAGCTAAAATTAAAAATTTATTTGACAATTTGGGCATTTTGTAGTAAAGTTTATTTATAGTGAGGTGTAGTCAAAATGCCCAAAACTTTGGCGGATATCAAAAAGTCGTTGGATTTGCATTTAGGGAAACGATTGCTGTTGAAAGCAAACGGAGGTCGCAAGAAAACGGTCGAACGTGCCGGAATCCTGCGCGAAACATATCACTCCGTGTTCGTAATTGAGTTAGATCAAGATGAACATGCATTTGAAAGAGTGTCCTACAGCTACGCGGACATCCTGACAGAAGCAGTGGAAATCACTGTGTATGAAGGTACAGAAGACGCATTAGTCGTTAAATAATCGAACTATATCCATATTTTTCCTTTGTAGCCCATACCTTGCCGGCTTCGGCAGCGTATGGGCTTTTTGTTTGTGTTCCCAAAAACTCCCGAATCGGTCCTCTTGTGTTAAAATAGTTTTCATCAGAAATAAAAAGGAGACAGTGGAGATGCTCTATGTAAAAGCACCTGCCAAAATCAACTTAACGTTGGATGTATTACATAAAAGACCGGACAATTATCATGAAGTCGAAATGATCATGACGACCGTGGACCTTGCAGACCGCATCGGGCTGAAAGAAACAGCGCACGGCATCCATATCGAATCAGCCGATCGTTTTGTGCCGAACGATTCAAGAAACCTGGCCTACCAGGCGGCGAAATTAATAAAAGACACCTACCACATCAAATCGGGCGTCGTGATCAAACTGGATAAAAAGATTCCGGTTGCGGCCGGACTTGCCGGCGGCAGCAGTGACGCAGCGGCCACGTTAAAAGGGCTGAACAAATTATGGAACCTGAATTTGTCCTTGGATGAACTGGCGGAGCTTGGCACGAAAATCGGCTCCGACGTGGCGTTTTGCGTTTACGGAGGAACGGCGCTCGCGAAAGGTCGCGGAGAAATCATCCAACAGCTGCCGACGCCGCCGAATTGTTGGGTCATCCTGGCGAAGCCGACCATCGGTGTATCTACCGCTGAAGTATACGGTGCGTTTGATGTCAATAAAGCCGAGCACCCGAATACCCAGCAAATGATCAAAGCGATCGAAAACAAGGATTATGCTGGGGTCTGCGCGAACTTGGGCAACGCGTTGGAAAGTGTAACATTGTCGCTCTATCCCGAAGTAGCGCAAATCAAAGAGCAGATGAAGAAATTCGGAGCGGATGCCGTTCTGATGAGCGGCAGCGGACCGACTGTTTTCGGATTGGTGCAGCAGGAAGCACGTATTCCACGCATCTATAACGGCTTGCGCGGCTTCTGTGCGGAAGTCTATGCGGTAAGATTGGTCGGCGAGCGGGACCCACTTGCTTAAAGACGGATAATTATGGTAAGTTTTCTATAAATCATTCGTGTTCAGGAGAGTGGAAAATGAAGTGGAAGCGCAGTGAACGTTTAGTAGACATGACGCATTATTTATTGGACCACCCGCATAAATTGATTCCGCTGACATATTTTGCTGATTTGTATGAATCGGCCAAATCATCCATCAGTGAAGATCTGGGCATCGTCAAGGAAACTTTTGAGGAAAAAGGCATCGGTTTATTGGCCACTGTACCAGGCGCTGCAGGGGGCGTAAAATATATCCCGAAGTTGAAGGAACCGGAAATCAGAGGCATCATGCAGGAACTGATCAATGAATTGAGCCATTCGGACCGGTTATTGCCGGGCGGTTACCTCTATATGACCGACGTGCTCGGCAATCCGGATATGATGAACCGAATCGGCAAAGTTTTTGCTACGGCATTTGCGCACCAAAAAATCGATGTCATCATGACGGTGGCGACAAAAGGCATTCCGATTGCCCATGCCATCGCGCGCCACTTGAATGTGCCGGTCGTCATCGTCCGCCGCGACAGCAAAGTTACGGAAGGTTCCACCGTCAGCATCAATTACGTGTCGGGTTCTTCCCGCCGTATCCAGACGATGGTGTTATCGAAGCGCAGCATGAAGAGCGGGCAGCGCGTGCTGATCACCGATGACTTCATGAAAGTCGGCGGCACGATGAACGGCATGAAGAATCTGCTGGAAGAATTCGAATGCACGCTTGCCGGCGTTGCGGTGCTCGTGGAAGCGGAACACAAAGACGAGCAGCTTGTCGAAAGGTATCTGTCACTCGTTAAATTGCGTGAAGTCAGCGAAAAAGAACGGAAAATCGAATTGCAAGAAGGCAATTATTTCTCGGATGGAGGTTTTTAAGATGAAATATGTAGCAACTGAAGGGGCAGCCGCAGCAATCGGCCCCTATTCACAAGGTGTGGTGTCCGGCGATATGTTCTATAGTTCGGGACAGATTCCGTTGACGCCAGCAGGAGAAATCGCGGGAGATTCCATCGCGGATCAAACCCATCAAGTGTTTGCCAATTTGAAAGCGGTGCTTGCGGAAGCCGGTTCATCGTTTGAACAAGTCATCAAAACGACCGTGTTCATCAAAGACATGAACGATTTTGCTGCGCTGAATGAAATCTACGCTTCTTATTTCGGTGACCACAAGCCCGCCCGCTCGACAGTGGAAGTGGCCAGGCTGCCGAAAGATGTAAGGGTTGAAATCGAAGTTATTGCGAAAGTAATATAAGAAGATAAAGCTGCCATTAACAGGCAGCTTTATTTTTTTATCATAAAAACAAAATATTCTAATAAATTTTGTAACTTATGAAGGAGTTTAGTCCTTAGTGGCGAATAGGTTTAAATAGCTACAAAAATAGCATCTTAGGGGAGAGGTGAGGAGAGAATGGAAGTAACTGATGTGAGGTTGAGACGGGTACAAACGGATGGCCGTATGAGAGCAATCGCTTCCATCACCCTGGACAACGAATTTGTTGTGCATGATATTCGGGTGATTGATGGCAATGACGGCCTGTTCGTAGCGATGCCCAGCAAAAGGACTCCGGATGGCGAATTTAGAGATATAGCACATCCGATCAATTCGGGGACGCGGGGAAAACTTCAGGAAGCTGTGTTGACCGCTTATGAACAAAGTGAGATTGATCCTGTCTTTGAAGAGGCAAGAGCATAAACGAAAATGACAGAAGAGCCTGAGACATAATCAGGCTCTTTTTTGTTTGGCCTTTTTTGTCATGGTATTGTCATGTCCACGAACCTTGAAAAATCAAGGTTTTTCCGCTATAGTTAAGAAAAGCGGTGCGAGTCAAAGCCAAATGGCGATGCCGTCTTATAGAGAGAAAATGCATGCGCTGAGACAAACAGAGCAATGCAGGGGAAATATGCCGCAACGGCTTTTTTTTGCGCTCAGACGCACAGGCTTCATTAATATAGAAAGAATTTGATGACAAATAGACGAATGGAGGATGGATACATGACAAGTACATACGCAGTTATTCTGGCGGCCGGACAAGGCACGCGAATGAAATCCAAATTGTATAAAGTACTGCACCCGGTTTGCGGGATGCCAATGGTTGAGCATGTGACCGGCAATGTGACACAGCTCGGCGTTGAAAAAATCGTGACGATTGTCGGGCACGGCGCGGAAAAAGTACGCGACCAACTGGGAGACAGTAGTGACTATGCACTCCAGGAAGAGCAACTCGGCACAGCGCATGCGGTTCAGCAAGCCGCTTCACTGATCGAAGGGAAATCGGGCACGACGCTTGTGGTTTGCGGCGATACACCGCTGATCCGTACGGAGACGATGCAGGCGCTTCTTGACCACCATAAAGCAACAGGGGCCAAAGCCTCAATTCTTACAGCCATCGCAGTCAATCCGACAGGTTACGGCCGCATCATCCGCGACAACAGAGGCCAGGTGTCAAAAATTGTCGAGCAGAAAGATGCATCAGCCGAAGAGCAGCAAGTGAAAGAAATCAACACCGGCACTTACTGCTTTGACAATAAAGCCTTGTTCGAAGCCTTGAAATTAGTTTCGAATGATAACGTGCAAGGCGAATTTTATTTGCCGGACGTCATTGAAATTCTTCAGAAACAACAAGAAACTGTTGCAGCTTATGCGACGGATAGCTTTGAAGAAACGCTCGGTGTTAACGACCGTGTGGCATTGAGCCAGGCGGAGGGCATCATGCGCGCCCGAATTGCGGAAAAGCATATGCGTAACGGTGTTTCCATCATCGACCCGGCTTCCACCTATATCAGCGCAGAAGCTGAGATCGGAGCAGATACGGTCATTTACCCGAACGTCATGATCGAGGGCCGGACAATCATCGGAGAAGACTGCTTCATTTCCTCCAACAGCCGCATCGTGTCGAGCACGATCGGAGACCGCACGGAAATCCGTTCTTCCGAAGTCTACAACAGCGTTATTGGAACAGATACGGCTGTCGGCCCGTTTGCGCACGTGCGTCCGGACAGCAATCTCGGCAATGAAGTCAAAATCGGCAATTTTGTCGAAGTGAAAAAAGCTGTGCTTGGCAACGGCAGTAAAATTTCCCACCTGAGCTATATCGGGGATGCGGAAGTCGGCACGAACGTCAACATCGGCTGTGGTACGATCACAGTGAATTACGACGGCAAGAATAAGCACCTCACGAAGATTGAAGATGACTCATTTATTGGCTGTAACTCAAACCTGATTGCGCCGGTTACCATTGGCAAAGGTTCGTATGTTGCGGCAGGCTCAACGATTTCCAAGGATGTTCCAGACAACGCCCTCGCAATCGCGCGTGCCCGCCAGGAAAATAAAGAAGGCTATGCTTCAAAACTAAACGTGAAAAAATAGGAGGTACACCTTAATGGGTTATCAAAATGCAGACAGTAAACTGAAAATCTTTTCATTGAATTCGAATAAGGAATTAGCGGAGGAAATTGCCGAGAACGTGGGAATTCCGCTCGGAAAGAGTTCGGTTACGCACTTCAGCGACGGAGAAATCCAAATCAACATTGAAGAAAGCATTCGTGGCTACGACGTCTTCATCGTTCAATCGACTTCACAGCCCGTCAACGAAAACCTGATGGAGCTTTTGATCATGATCGATGCGGTCAAACGTGCGTCGGCCCGTACGGTCAACGTCGTCATTCCGTATTACGGCTATGCCCGCCAGGACCGCAAAGCGCGCTCGCGTGAGCCGATCACAGCGAAACTGGTAGCGAATCTGTTGGAGACGGCTGGAGCGACACGTGTAGTCGTACTGGATCTGCATGCACCTCAAATCCAAGGCTTCTTTGATATTTTGATCGACCATTTAGTGGCAGTACCTCTTATTTCGGAATATTTCCTGAATGAAAGCGGCATCGACCTTGAAAACGTCATCGTCGTTTCGCCGGATCACGGCGGTGTGACGCGCGCCCGCAAAATGGCGGATCGCCTGAAAGCGCCGATTGCCATCATTGATAAACGCCGTCCGCGCCCGAACGTAGCTGAAGTGATGAACATCGTCGGCAATGTAGAAGGCAAAACAGCGATCATCATCGATGACATCATCGACACAGCCGGCACCATTTCAATTGCGGCCAGCGCTTTGATCGAAAGCGGAGCGAAAGAAGTTTACGCCTGCTGTACGCATCCGGTCTTGTCAGGTCCAGCGATTCAGCGCATCGATGACTCGGTCATCAAGGAATTGATCATCACCAACTCAATCGCTTTGCCGGAAGAAAAACATTCGCCGAAGATCAAGCAATTGTCGGTAGCGAAGCTATTGGCGGAAACAATCGTCCGCGTACACGAACAAAAATCAGTCAGTACCCTGTTTGACTGAGCAGAAAACCCTTTTTCCTGCAGCCCGGTTTGATGTTATGGCTTGAAGGGTATATACTGATTACGGACATTTGTATGGATTTATAAAATTTGGAGGTTGAAATGAATATGGCTACAAAAATGAAAGCACAAAAAAGAGAAAGCAATACACCGAATTCGGCATTAACAGAACTGCGAGGCAAAGGTAATGTACCAGGCGTCGTTTATGGTTATCAAGCTGAAACTACTCCCCTTTCTGTAGTAGAAATAGATTTGATCAAAACTTTGCGCGAAACTGGACGCAATGGTGTCATCAATCTGGAAGTGGACGGCAAGACTTATAATGTGGTCTTGAGTGATTATCAAATGGACGCTTTGAAAGGCAATTTCAAACACGTCGACTTTTTGGCAATCAATATGTCCGATGAACTTGAAATCGCTGTAAATGTCCACACAGTGGGCGAAGCTGCAGGCGAAAAAGAAAACGGCATCGTAAACCAGCCGAACCGCGAAGTTCACATTAAAGTGAAACCTTCGGAAATTCCGGATTCACTTGATGTGGATGTCAGCAAACTTGAAATCGGCGATCACTTGTCTGTCGGAGATATCCGCGATACAGTATCGTATGAAATTCTTGATGAAGACGATTTCCTATTAGTATCTGTGACAGCACCACGTACACAGGAAGAGATTGACGAGCTTGAAGAAACTCCTGAAACTGAAGGCGCTGAGCCGGAAGTTGTCGGAACTGAAGAAGACGAGTCTGAAAAATAAGCTTCAAATTACAACAGAAGAAAACGGGGACTGTCTTCTGGCAGTCTCCGTTTTTTCATTCACAGCAGCATATGATAAAATAGACAGCAGTGAACAGCAAAGGACGAGTTGCGATGAAATTGATTATCGGCCTGGGCAATCCAGGCAAAACATATGAGCAGACCCGGCATAATATCGGTTTCCACGTGATCGATCATTTGGCATCGAAATGGAATGCACCGCTGACACAGGCGAAATTTAAAGGCATGCATTCGGTCATCCACCGGCCTGAAGGCAAAGTGATGCTGTTGAAGCCGTTGACCTATATGAATTTATCCGGTGAAAGTGTCAGTGCAGTGATGGACTATTACGATATCGACATTGACGACATCCTCGTGATCTATGATGATCTCGACTTGCCAACCGGCCAATTGCGGTTGCGGCAAAAAGGCAGTGCCGGCGGCCATAATGGCATCAAGTCCCTGATCCAGCATCTGGGGACCCAGAATTTCAACCGGATCCGCATCGGCATCGACCGCCCACCGGCAGGGATGAAAGTGCCGGATTATGTCTTATCCAGATTTTCCAAAGAAGAAAGTGCGGATGTGGCGGAAGCCGTGCAAAGAAGTGCGGAAGCCTGTGAATTCTGGCTCGCCAAACCGTTTATCGAAGTAATGACCAAATTCAATGGAGCATAGAACCGCTTTGGCGCACACCGCGTTCAGAGCTTTTTTCTGTTTCCCGGGAGAGGAGGAATCTTCATGAATCATATTTTACAGGCATTTTCAGAGGATTCTCATGTACAAAACTTAATTGCCGATTTGAAAAAAGGGCAGGATCAACAGCTTGTGTCGGGGTTATCGGGCAGCGGGCGCACGTTTTTCTACCGCACGCTTTACGGGGAACTGGATGCACCGCTGTTGATTGTCACGCCGAATTTATTGCATGCCCAGCGTGTCTACGATGATCTGGTGAAATTATTGGGGGAAGAGCTTGTCCATTTGTATCCGGCCGAAGAATTGATTGCGGCGGATGTATCTTTCTCGGGTCCGGAACTCCGTGCCCACCGCATTGATACACTCGATCATATGGCAAATATCGGTAAAGGTGTCTACATCACGCCGGTAGCCGGGATGCGCAAATTATTGCCGTCAAGAGCACAATGGGACGCCTCGACTTTGCGCGTGGAAGACGGCGCAGAACTCGATACGGACGAGTGGCTGCTGAAACTGGTGGCCATGGGGTATTCCCGCACGACGATGGTGACGGCTCCCGGTGAATTCGCGCTGCGCGGCGGCATTCTGGATATTTATCCATTGAATTTCGAGCATCCGGTGCGGGTGGAATTATTCGACACGGATGTGGACTCGATCCGCATTTTTAATGCGGAAGACCAGCGTTCATTGAAAAAAATCAGTTCTTTATGCATTTTACCGGCCAATGAGCTGGTACTGGATCAAACGCAGCGAAGCGCATTGGCGGAGCGCATCGAAGAACAATTGGCGCTTACATTAAAGAAAACAAAGGCTGACGATACGAAAGCGTTATTGCTTCAATTCATTCAGCACGATATCGATACACTGCGCCAAGGGGATATACCGGACCAGGCGGCGAAATATGCATCACTCGTAGAAACCCAATCGGCATTTCTCGGTGATTATTTCCCGGGAAATGGTTATGTATTCTTTGATGAACTGGGCCGTATTCAGGAAATGACGGAAACATTGGAACGCGAAGAAGGCGATTGGATTGTGTCGTTGTTGGAAGAAGGTAAATTTTTGCAAGGCATCAACTTGTCCTACACATTCCGTGAAGTAATCAGCAAGTTGGAACAGAAAGCGACGTATATGTCGTTGTTTGTCCGTACCTTCCCGATGGTGACGGTCAAAAAATCCGTCGTCTTTTCCAGCAAGCCGATGCAATCGTTCCATGGCCAGATGAATTTATTGCAGGCGGAAATGGAACGCTGGGTCATGGGGAAATTCCGGGTCTTTGTTGTGGCAGAAGGCGACGAACGGCTGCGCAAAGTCCGCTCGGTGCTGGATGATTACGGCATTGAAAGTGAAATTCTGACCGCTTCGACACACGTCCAGCCGGGTAAAGTGTATCTGGCAGATGGCGAATTGTCCAACGGTTTTGAAATGTCGCTGCAGCGTTTTGCGGTTATTACGGATTCGGAACTGTTCAAGCAGCAGGCGAAGAAGAAGACGCGCGCGCAAAAATTGACCAACGCCGAACGCATCAAAAGCTATTCGGAGATCAAACCGGGCGATTATATTGTCCACGTCCATCACGGTATCGGCCGTTATGTCGGAATCGAAACGCTGGAAGTAAAAGGCGTCCATAAAGATTACCTGCACATTGTCTACAAAGCGGACGATAAATTGTTTGTGCCGGTCGACCAGATCGACCTGATCCAAAAATACATCGCTTCGGAAGAAAAAGAGCCGAAGCTTCACAAAATGGGCGGCGCCGAGTGGAAAAAGACGCGTGCCAAAGTTTCCAAAGCCGTACAGGATATTGCGGACGACCTGATCAAGCTGTATGCGGAGCGCGAAGCGTTGAAAGGCTTCTCCTTCTCGAAAGAACAGGACATGCAGCGCCAGTTTGAATCCGAATTTCCGTACGACGAAACGGTGGATCAATTGCGTTCCATCAATGAAGTCAAAAAAGACATGGAAAAAGAACGCCCGATGGACCGGCTGATTTGCGGCGATGTTGGCTACGGCAAAACGGAAGTGGCGATACGCGCCGCTTTCAAAGCCGTACTCGACGGCAAGCAAGTCGCGTTCCTCGTGCCGACGACGATTCTCGCGCAGCAGCATTTTGAAACCATGAGTGAACGCTTTAAAGATTACCCGATGGAAGTGGGCCTCATGAGCCGCTTCCGTTCGAAAAAGCAGCAGACGGAAACGGTCAAAGGATTGAAGAACGGTTCGGTCGATATTGTCGTCGGAACACACCGGATCCTGTCGAAAGATATGCATTATAAAGATCTCGGCTTGTTGATCATTGATGAAGAACAGCGTTTTGGAGTCACCCATAAAGAAAAGATCAAACAGATGAAGACCAATGTCGACGTGCTGACGCTGACGGCAACGCCGATTCCGCGGACACTCCATATGTCGATGATCGGCGTACGGGATCTGTCGGTCATTGAAACGCCGCCAGCCAACCGTTTCCCGGTCCAAAGTTATGTAATGGAACAAAACGGTGCACTGGTGCGCGAAGCAATCGAACGCGAAATGGCGCGCAGCGGCCAGGTGTTTTATTTATACAATAGAGTTCAGGATATGACGCGGAAAGTGGAGGAGCTTCAGCAATTGGTGCCGGAAGCCCGCATCGGCTATGCCCATGGACAGATGTCCGAAACCGAATTGGAATCGGTCATTCTCGGTTTCCTTGACGGCGATTACGATGTATTGGTCACGACGACCATCATCGAAACCGGCATCGATATTCCGAACGTCAACACGCTGATTGTCGAAAACGCCGACCGCATGGGATTGTCCCAGCTGTATCAATTACGCGGACGCGTCGGACGCTCAAGCCGCGTGGCCTATGCGTATTTCATGTATCAGCGCGACAAAGTGCTGACGGACGTCGCCGAGAAACGCCTCATGGCAATCAAGGAATTCACCGAACTTGGTTCAGGATTCAAGATTGCGATGCGCGATTTGACGATCCGCGGCGCCGGGAATCTCCTCGGCTCCCAGCAGCACGGCTTTATTGACTCCGTCGGTTTCGACCTGTACTCGCAAATGCTCGAAGAAGCGATTGAAGAACGCCAGACCGGCGTCAAAAAAGAGCCGGTGCAGGAAATCGAAATTTCGCTCGATACTGATGCCTATATTCCGGATTCGTATATTAGCGACGGTTACCAGAAAATCCAGATGTACAAACGGGTCAAAGGCATCGATGACGCTGAGGAAGTGTCGGAACTACAGGATGAACTGATCGACCGCTTCGGCGACATGCCGCTCGAGGCCGACCGTCTCCTGCGCATCGCCCTGATGAAAGTTTGGGGACGCCAGGTCGGCGTTGAATCGATCAAACAAAACGGCAAGATCATTGCCATCCGTCTCAGCGAAAAAGGCACAGCAGCCGTCAATGGCGGCAAGCTGGTCGAAGAATCGGCCGCTTTTGGCCGTGCAGTCGGCTTTACGATGGCCGGTCAGCAGCTCGTCATGACAATCGACGAAAATAAAACCGCCAAACATCATCCGTTCGATGTCCTTGAAGGGATGATGAAATTATTGCCGGAATCCCTCCGGGAAGTGGAAGCAACAAACTAATCTAATGGATGGAATGGGTGAAGCCGGTTGAACACAGAAGGTGCGATGCAATCATTTATGAAAGGCGCGGTCCTTCTGACGCTCGCCGGGCTGATCGTGAAAATTCTCAGTGCAGTCTACCGGGTGCCATTTCAGAACATGGTCGGGGATCAGGGCTTCTATATTTACCAGCAGGTCTATCCGTTTATCGCGATTTTCGGCATCTGGACGTCTTACGGCTTTGCGGTTGCCGTTTCCAAAATGCTGGCGGATTCGCGGGCGCAGGAACATCGCGCCATCCTCCGCATCGCGTTCTGGCTGATCGCCGCCATCTCGCTGGTGATATTTGCTGCGCTCTTTCTGGGTGCGGACCTTTTGGCGGCGTGGATGGGCGATGCCCAGTTAAGCGCATTATTGAAAGTCGGTTCATTTGCGGTGTTGCTGATGGCGCCACTCGCGGTCATGAAAGGCTCGTTTCAGGCCAGCAGCACGATGCAGCCGGTCGCCTATGCACAGGTCACGGAGCAGGCGATTCGTGTGGCCGTCATTCTGCTGGGCACCTGGATCGTCGTCACAAATGGATTTTCGCTCTATACGGCGGGCCAGACGGCAATGTTCGGTGCAGTTGCGGGAGAGCTCGCGGCCGTCGGATTATTGATCTTTTATTTCAATAAAAAGATAGACTGGCATCCGCAGTCGGCAGCAGTTCCGTTGTGGCCGACTGTGAAGAAAATGCTGTTGATCAGCCTCAGTGTCAGCATGAGTTCGTTGCTGCTGCTGATTTTTCAGATGGCGGATTCGTTCAGCGTCTTCCGTCTGCTCGAAGCGAGCGGATTCGAAACGCTGCAGGCGATGGAGCAAAAAGGCATCTACGACCGCGGCCAGCCGCTCGCGCAGTTCGGGTTGCTGGTGGCGACGTCACTTGCGCTGTCAATCGTGCCGCTCGTCGCGCAGATGCAGCATAAAAAGAATGGCCGATCGGCACAGCTCTACGCCAAACTCGCTTACCGCATTTCTTTGCTGTTCGCCGTCGCGGCGGCTGCCGGGCTGACGTTTGTTATGCCTTACGTCAATGAAATGCTGTTTCAGACCCGGGAACAATCAGCCGCGCTCATCGTCTTCAGCTGGCAGATTGTCTGGATGTCGTTGCTGCTAATTTTGACCGCGCTGCTTCATGGCATTGGCAAAATCCGGGTGCCCGCGCTATTGATGGCGGGCGGACTGGTGGTGAAAATCATCGGCAACTGGCTGCTGATTCCGCTTTACGGCGTGATGGGTGCGGCGGTGGCGGGAAATCTGGGGCTGGCGTTTATTGTTTGCGGCTTGGTGCTTTATTTTAAAAAACAATGGCCGCTGCAATTTGCGCCGCTTCGTTTTTATGGCTGGCTGTTTGCGGCGTCGGCCTTGATGGGCACAGTGGTGCTTGGTTGGGCGATTTTTGCGGACTGGACGCTGTTCGACGCATTGCCGAGCCGTTTCGCTGCAACTTTCACCGCGCTGACAGCGGTGCCGCTGGGTGCTGCGGTGTTTCTGCTGTTCATTGCGCGGAGCCGCATCATTACGGAAAAACAATGGTATGTCATGCCGTTCGGCCGGAAAATGGCGAAATTGCAATTGGCAATCAATTCAAAGAAAAAAGGTGATGGACGATGAATACGATCCATATTATCGGACTCGGTGCTGGCGACCTCGACCAGCTGCCGCTCGGTGTTTATAAAAAATTGAAAAACGCGGAACGTTTGTATGTGCGGACCGCCGACCATCCGGTGCTGTCGGAATTGGCGAATGAAGGCCTGATTTACGAAAGCTTTGATGAAATTTACGAAAAACACGACGACTTCGCACCGGTCTACAAAGAAATTGCCGAGACCTTGCTCCAACTTTCCGCAGAAGGACCGGTCGTCTACGCGGTTCCGGGCCATCCGCTTGTTGCCGAGCAAACTGTGCAGCATCTCATCGAAGCGGAAGGAGCGGGCAGCTGCCAATTAATCATCGAAGGCGGCAGCAGTTTTCTGGATGCGGTGTTCGGTGCCTTGCGCATCGACCCGATCGACGGTTTCCAATTAGTGGACGGCACGACGATGGACAGTGATCGATTGAACATGACGCAGCACATTCTCATTGCGCAGATTTACGACACCTTCAGCGCATCAGAAGCCAAATTGACGTTGATGGAGAAATATCCGGAGGATTATCCGGTGACCATCGTCACGGCTGCAGGTTCCGCCGATGAAAAGCTGCGGACGGTGCCGCTCCATGAATTGGACCGTGCCGCTGAAATCGACAACTTGACGACGGTATACGTGCCGCCGTCCACAGACACAGAGGAGCGGCTGAAGGAATGGCAGACATTCCGCTCGGTCATCGCGACGCTGCGCAGCCCGGACGGTTGTCCGTGGGACCGTGAGCAGACGCACGAAAGCCTCATGCCGTTTCTATTGGAAGAAGCGCATGAACTGCTGCAGGCGATCGACGAACAGGATGACGACGCCATTGCCGATGAACTGGGCGATGTTTTATTGCAAGTATTCCTGCACGCCCAAATCGGACAGGACAACGGCTATTTCCAGCTCGAAGATGTGCTCGAGGCGATCAGCGCGAAAATGATCCGCCGCCACCCCCACGTTTTCAGTGACACAGAAGTCGACGGCTCGGACGAAGTCGTCAGCAATTGGCAAGACATCAAAGCGCAGGAAAAACCGGTGACCGATTCGTTATTGGACGGCCAGGAGCGCTTCAGTTCGTCGCTCACGACGTCTTTCAATTTCCAGAAACGAGCAGCGAAAGCCGGGTTCACATGGCCGGATGCAGCAGGCGCCTGGGACAAATTCGAGGAAGAGCTGCAGGAATTTCGCAGTGAACTGGCGAATGGTTCCAAAGAGCAGCAACTCGATGAACTGGGAGACCTGTTGTTTACGCTCGTCAATATCGCACGGTTCTATCAATTGTCGCCGGAACAGGCGATGGTCCAGGCCAACCGCAAATTCCGCAGCCGCTTCCGTTTCGTAGAGCAAAAAGTGAACGAAGGAACCGGCAGCTTCAGTGATTACACATTGGAACAGCTGGACGATTTTTGGAACGAAGCCAAGCTTTTGGCAAGAAAGGGAGAATAATGATGCGCCTCGATAAATTCCTGAAAGTTTCCCGGCTGATCAAACGCCGGACACTGGCCAAGCAAGTAGCCGACCAGGGCCGGATCACCGTAAACGGCAATAAAGCCAAAGCGAGTTCGGTCATCAAGGAAGGCGATGAACTGCAGATCCGTTTCGGCCAGAAAGTGGTGACGGTACGCGTGGATATGCTGAAAGAAAATGTCCGCAAAGAAGAAACCTTAAATATGTACACGATTTTGAAAGAAGAGAAAGTGGATAAAGTGGAACCGGAATTCATCGATGACGAAGCGTAAAGATTGGGAACGTAAAAAGCTGCACGGTGAGCGTAATGCTCACCGTGCAGCTTTTTTATAACCCGTCAGCCCAAAAGTGGAGGCTTGAAACATGTTCAATTTGCCATTAATGCAACCAGCAATGCTTTTTGTGCGTGCAGTCGATTTTCCGCTTCCTGAAAGACTACTGAGTTTGGTCCTTCGAGGACGCCAGTGGATACTTCTTCCTCGCGATGAGCTGGCAGGCAGTGCATGAAAATATAATGTGGATTTGCATGCTGAACGAGTTGTTCATTGACTTGGAAGCCTTTGAAATGTTCCATGCGTTGAAGCGCTTCGGCCTCCTGTCCCATGCTCGCCCATACGTCCGTATAAATAACATCGCAGCCAGTTACCGCTTCTACCGGATCTGTCGTTGTGTGGATAACGGCGCCGGTGTGTTCGGCAATACTTTTTGCCAGCTCCATCAGCTCTGGTTTCGGGGCATAAGCGGCAGGACTCGCGATGGTAATGTCCATTCCAACTTTTGCAGCCCCGATCATCAAGGAGTTGGACATGTTATTGGCATCGCCGATGTAAGCCATTTTCTTGCCATTGAAAGTGCCGAAATGTTCTTGGATCGTTAGTAAATCGGCGAGCACTTGACACGGGTGGAAATCATCGGTCAATCCGTTGATGACAGGTACACGGCTATTATCTGCAAGTTCCTGCACGGTCGCCTGATGGAAAGTCCGGATCATGATGCCATCCACATAGCTCGACAGCACTTGAGCTGTGTCAGCGATGCTTTCTCCGCGTCCCATTTGAATATCGCGTGTGCTGAGGTAAACGGCATGTCCGCCTAGTTGCAGCATACCAGCTTCAAAGGATACGCGTGTACGGGTGGAAGATTTCTCGAAAATCATCCCCAGAATTTTTCCTTGCAGCAGCGGCAACTGTCTGTTTTCCGGTTTTTTCAGCTCTGTAGCCAATGCCAGCAGTTCCAGAATTTCATTAGGGCTGTAATCTTTCAAGGACAATAAATGCTTTTGGACAATTTGTGGAACATACGGCAAGGTCAAGGTCATTTTGCAAACACTCCTTTTTGGTTTTTCATGTATTCTACAGATCCTTTGAATGCATCGACTGTCTCGGCTCGCGTCCATACATGAACACGATGAACGGCAGCTTGAGACGCTTGAACTTTGTCCGGGTCGGGGGTCAGATCGATATATGCTTTCTTGTTTGTAGTAGTCAGCCATTCCGCGAACGGCAATGATGCTTCTGTATGGAAAGTAAAACGATGATCTTCCCAGAAATCGGTGTCGATCAGCGGCAATGATTTTTCAGTAATGAATATGCTGCCGCCTTCCGCCAGATCAGCTAATTGCTGAGAGGCTCCGACTAATGCTTTATGCATCGCGACAGCAGCATCTGGGTTTTGGCCGATCACTTCACCGGTCGACATCATTTCAGGCGACAGCACCGGTGAAAGTCCCGGCAGCTTGATGTGTGAGAATACAGGTGCTTTTACGGTATATTCCGGTTGGCCGTTGGACAGTTTGTCGATGTCCAGATTGTCATATGCCACGCCGAGCATGAGAGCGGTGGCCAGCTGAACCAACGGCACATCTGTCGCTTTGGAACTGATCGGCACAGTGCGGGAAGCCCGGGGGTTGACTTCCATAACAAATAACTGACCTTGTTCATAAACAAATTGAATATTGAGCAAGCCCTTGTATTTCATGTTACGGGCAATATGTTTTGCGGTCGCAGTCAGTTCTTCCAGTTCCGCTTTTGTCATGGACACGGGAGGCGTAATGGAAATGCTGTCTCCGGAATGCACACCGGTTCCTTCGACATGCTCGAAGATGGCCGATATCCAAACGTTTTCACCGTCAGTCAAAATATCGGTTTCCACTTCTTTGCCTGAGATAAAGTGGTCGACGAGGATAGGAAAGACGACTTTGGTTTTTGCAAGCCAGGCTCCAAGTTCGTGTTCGTTATGCAGCACATTCATCCCTTTGCCGCCGATCACATAAGAAGGGCGCAACAAAACTGGATAACTGAGCTTTTCTGCAAATTGGTAGACTTCCTCGGGTGTGTACGCCGTGAAACTGGGAATTGTGGACAGGCCGATTGACTTGAGGAACGAATAAAAGCGGTCTCGATCTTCCATTTGATCCAGCAAATCAGCTGCTGAGCCAAGCACGGTGATACCGGCTTCTTCAAGTGCTGCCGCTATATTAATCGATGTTTGGCCGCCAAACTGGACGATAACATCGGTAATGCCTTCAAAATCAAGCACATTCAAAATATCTTCGGCAGTCAACGGTTCAAAATAAAGCGCATCAGCAATTTCATAATCAGTGCTGACTGTTTCCGGATTGTTATTGATCATCACCGCTTCATAACCGAGCTTTTGAAGTGCCATCACACTGTGGACACAGCAATAATCGAATTCGATGCCTTGACCAATGCGAATAGGCCCGGAACCGATCACTGCCACTTTTTTAGGATTTGCCGACCGCACATCAGAAGAGCCATTCCAAGTAGAATAGTAGTAATTTGTCTGAGAGCGGAATTCTGCTGCGCAAGTATCAATGACGCGGTAAGCAGGAAGCAGATTCCAGCTTTTTCGTTGTCCCCATATCTCAGAAACGGGCACTTCCCATAATCCCGCCAACTGCTGGTCGCTGAATCCGAGCTTCTTTGCTTGTAACAGGCGTTCAGAGGTCATACTCTGCCACGACAATAAATGCAGTTTATGCCATTCATCGACTATGCATTTTAGTCTATATAAAAAGAACGGGGCTATGCCTGTCGATTGCTGCAAGGAATCGATGCTTTTGCCACGGGTCAACAATTCGAAAAGCATGAAAAGCCGGCGGTCATCTGCATTTACAGCAAGTGTTTCGAGTTGGTTTGTCGGCATATTGGAAAGCTCGGGCAGAAGGAAGCCGTCAAGTGGCAGATCAAGCGAGCGGATCGCCTTTTGGATTGCCGCTTCCATGCTGCGTTCAATCGCCATCACTTCGCCGGTCGCTTTCATTTGTGTACCGAGTCGGCGGTTGGCATTGTGAAACTGGTCGAACGGCCAACGGGGTATTTTTACCGCAACGTAATCGAGTGCCGGTTCAAAGCTGGCGAACGTCGTGCCGGTTACCGGGTTTCTTAATTCGGAAAGCAAGTAGCCGAGTGCCAGCTTTGTCGCAATTTTAGCGATTGGATATCCGGTTGCTTTGGAGGCAAGGGCTGACGAGCGGCTGACACGCGGGTTTACTTCGATCAAGTAATATGCTGAAGTGTCAGGATGCAGCGCGAATTGCACATTACAAGCGCCGACGATTCCGAGTGCTTCGATAATATTGATGGAGGCAGTCCGCAACATATGATAGTCCCGGTCATTTATCGTCTGGCTCGGCGCTACCACAATCGAATCGCCGGTATGCACGCCGACCGGGTCCAGGTTTTCCATATTGCAAACCGTGATGCAGGTGCCGGCAGCGTCACGCATCACTTCATATTCAATTTCCTTATAGCCCGCAATGCTTTTCTCGACAAGACATTGCTTGATGGGACTTGCGCTGAGTCCTTGCCCTATCAACGTGATATAGCTTGCTTGATCTTGTGCAATGCCGCCTCCGAAGCCGCCGAGTGTATAGGCTGGGCGGATGATAAGCGGATAGCCGATTTGTTCCGCAAACTCGAGAGCGCTTTCGACTGAATAGATGATAGCGCTCTGGGGGACCGGTTCATCGAGTTTATTCATCAAGTCGCGAAATTGTTCGCGGTCTTCAGCTTGTCTGATGGAATCGATGTTGGTGCCGAGAAGCTTTATGCCGTATTTTGCCAGCGTGCCCGAATCGGACAATGCCATCGCTAAATTCAATCCTGTTTGGCCGCCTACTGTAGCGAGCAAGCCGTCGGGGCGCTCACTTTCAATAATGGCAACCAGGCTGTCGATGTTCAGCGGCTCAAAATAAACTTTATCGGAGATGGATTTGTCGGTCATGATTGTTGCTGGATTATTATTGATGAGAATTACTTGCATGCCTTCTTCTTTCAATGCCAGGCAGGCCTGCGTACCTGAATAATCAAACTCAGCAGCTTGACCGATCACAATGGCACCGGAACCGATCACCAAAACTTTTTTAATATCTTTGTATTTAGACATGCATTTTCACCTTCTTTTTCTGCTGGGCAGTAGATAGAAACTGCTTGAACAATGCAAGATGATCAGCGGGTCCCGGTGCTGCTTCGGGGTGGAATTGCACCGTCATAATCGGCAGTTCCGGGTGGAAAAGCCCTTCGATACTGCCATCATTGACGTTATTGTAAAAGACAGAAAGCGGTGTCTGTTCAATGCTGTTGTCATCTACGACAAAGCTGTGATTTTGAGAGCTCATTGTGACCTGGTCGGTTATCAGGTTTCGGACGGGATGATTCGCCCCGCGATGACCGAACGGCAATTTTCTCGTAGTAGCTCCAAAGGCTGAAGCGAGCACTTGGTGTCCAAGGCAGATGCCGAAAGTGGGATAGCGCTCTGCCCAGTCGCGGTAAATGGGAAAGTATGGAGACAATGCGGCGGGATCTCCAGGGCCGTTTGAAAACAACAGACCGTCAAGCTCAAGCAAGTCCAATTGTCCGGTTGATATTGTATAGGGAAGAACGCTGACTTTGCATTGGCATTTCAGTAATTCGGTGAGAATGGAAGATTTGTAATGAAAGTCAATCAAGCCGACATGAATTTCTCCTTCACCAAATGTTGCAATCTCTGTGTGCGTGGAAGCTTGCATAAAGAAATCGGTTTGCACCGGAGACCACTGAACGGGTCTGGAAGAAGAAGGCCCCAACTGTGCTTGCATCGTGCCGGACTCACGAATTGCCTGGATAACGGAGCGGGTATCGACACCGCTAATTACAGGTACTTTCGCAATTTCAGCAAAACGCCCAAGTGGCAGAGCTCCTTTTTCCACAGGCCCTTCATATAATTCAGCCACAACAATACCTGCTGCTTGAATTTTTTCTGATTGAAGATGACTGGGGTTAATGCCGTATTGGCCAATCAATGGATAGGAAAAAACGATGATTTGCCCTTTATAAGACGGATCAGTCAACACTTCTTCGTATCCGGTCATTCCCGTGAAAAAGACAATTTCTCCTTGCATCGCTTCTGCATGTCCGTGCCACTGTCCTTCGAATAAAGCCCCGTTCGCTAACGTTAACAATGCCTTCATTTTATCGCCTCCTCATTATTATTCATTCAAACTGCATATTTATTAACACGCAAATTATGGAATAAAGAAATTATAAGCAGAATCATAGAGTTATTAGTATAGTTTCTCATAATACAGCATGCATAAATATTAAGTCAATAGAATATTTATTAATATGAAAGATGGGGATAATAGTCTATTTCGAATAAAAACACGATATTGGCGAAGGAATTGATAAAAACTCTTATAAAAGAAAGGGTTTTCATGTATAATGGCAACAACGTAAGTAAAGGGGGAAACAAGTCATGAGTTTGAAGAGAGAGAAATCCACCGCCGCTCCGGGAGTCGCTTCAATACAAAATGACTATGTCCGCTCGGTGGAACGCAAAGAAAAAAGACAGATGGCTCACAAGGTGCGGCTGTTCAGAAGACTGGCGGTTTTCGGGCTGGTCGTCCTAATGGCAAGTATCTGGATTGGTACAACGATTTATGCGCAATCCCAGACAATGACTGAAAAAGAGCAATTGCGGGCAGAAGCGCAGCTTGCACTGAAAGAAGTCGAAAAAGAACAAGTGCAATTGGAAGAGCAGATCATCTTGCTGAATGACGATGAATATTTGGCGAAATTAGCCAAAAAAGAGCTGTTTGTTTCAGAGGATGGCGAAATTATCTTTACATTACCGGAAAAATAAAGAAAAAGGGTGTAAAAAAAGAGTCGTCAGTTGACACTCTTTTTTTCATGGTTATAATTAGAAGTGTGACGGAAAACCGTCATCACAACTAAATGGCTTTTAGTAGCCATCTTAATTTTTAAGGAGGAGCATTTTTTTTATGTCGATTGAAGTAGGCAGCAAGTTAGAAGGTAAAGTTACAGGTATTACAAATTTTGGAGCGTTCGTTCAGCTTCCAACTGGTGCAACAGGCCTCGTGCATATTAGTGAAGTCGCCGACAACTATGTAAAAGATATCAACGATCATTTAAAAGTTGGGGAAATGGTGGAAGTGAAAGTGATGAATGTGGAAGCTGACGGTAAAATTGGCCTTTCCATTCGCAAAGCCAAACCGCAACCAGCCGGCGCTACAGATCGACCACAACGCCCACGTCCAAGCAATCGTTCATTCGAACGCGCGCCGAAAGAGAACTTTGAAACAAAAATGGCGAAGTTCCTGAAGGACAGCGAAGAGAATGCGACGACATTGAAACGCGCTACAGAATCCAAGCGCGGTGGCCGAGGCGCAAAAAGAGGCTAACTTGCTAGCTGTTTTAATGGCATGGAAAGATGCTTCAGCGCAGCTGAACCATAGTGATAGTGGAACGCTTCTCAATCGGGAAGCGTTTTTTTCTAATAAAATTTCTGTCAGAGAGTGAAGTAAGATGAAAAAAGGTCAATGTCCTGGAAAACAAGACATAAAAAATAAGCGTCCCCACAAGAGGGACGCTTATTTCTATAAGATGGCGGCAGAGGGGATCGAACCCCCGACCTCACGGGTATGAACCGTACGCTCTAGCCAGCTGAGCTACGCCGCCATGTTGAAACGGACATTTCATATCATACTATGAGATGCGCCAACAAGTCAATTGCGATTTCGAAAAAATATTATGCCAATAAAGCAGACAACTGCATCACGACGGGAGGAGGCGCCAAGTGAAGAATTTCCACGAGCAGATGACCGACTATATGACGAAATTTAAACTGTTGGAATCTGGCGATCACGTGCTGCTCGGCTGCTCAGGCGGCATCGATTCAATGGTGCTGCTGCATTATTTGAAAACACATGAAGCTGCGCTGTCAATTACAGTCGAAGCTGTCCATGTCAATCATATGCTGCGGAGCGACGAGTCGATTGAAGACCGGCTGTTCACAGAAAAAACCTGCGAACAATGGGGCATTCCTTTCCATAGCCGCGACATTCCGATTCCCGCCATCCTCGAAACCACTGGCGGCAACAAACAGCAAGTCTGCCGCCAGGAGCGGTATAAATATTTCAAAGAGGTAATGGATGCGACCGGTGCCACCAAAGTCGCCACCGCCCATCACGCAGACGACCAGCTCGAGACGATCCTGATGTCGGGGCTGAGGGGAACCCTGCAATCCGGTTCATTTGGCATGCCGTCAAGCCGGCCGTTTGGAGCTGGGAATCTCGTCCGTCCTTTGCTGGCGGTCAACAAACAGGAAATTGCTGACTACGCCATCACTTATGCCGTGCCGTTCAGAGAAGACCCGAGCAATGCGGAAACCCATTACACGCGTAACCGAATCCGTAAAAATGTCGTACCGGAATTAAAAAAAGAAAACGCTGACGTATCGAAACAGTTTGTGGAATTATCCGAAAGTTTGCAGGAAGATCAAAAGTTCCTGACCGAGTTGGCACAGGAAAAATTGGATGCACTCTTTTCGCCGGATGATCAGGAAATCACATTGTCGGCCGTAAGGTTCAGATCCCATGCATCTGCTTTACAAAAAAGAATGGTTCTACTACTATTAAACTATCTATATAATGGTGAGCAAGTTAACGTTACAAGGCAACTTGCCGAACAAGTACAGGAAATGATGCAAAGCTCGTCCGGCACCATTTTCCTGCATTTACCCCAAAAGTATATGATGGTTCGACAATATGATCGTGTTTTATTCAGCCAACGAGACCCGGAGGCCGCTCCACAAGCGTTCAATGTGCGGATTAGCAATGAATGGTCAGTGGCGGTAAAGAATTTTCGTTACAAACTGGTCTCTGCTCAAAACTTTGAGGAAATGCCGGACGTTTTCGCCTGGTACCTTTCAGGGGAAGATGAACCGCAGCTGCAGATCCGCAGCCGACTGCCGGGCGATCGCATCCCGCTGCCCGGAATGTCGAATTCCAAAAAAGTCGCAAGGCTGATGATTGATGAAAAAGTTCCAGCCCCTCTTCGATCGGGATGGCCCGTCATTACTGATGGCAATGACGAAATTTTACTGGTGCCAGGTTTACGACCGTCACGGCATATCAGCGCCATTCCACGTCCGGAAGACAAATGGGTTCTTATGGAACAAAAATGTGAAGATCGCGGAAGCGAATTATAGGAGGCCCACTTATGTTGCAGAAAGACATCGAAGAAATATTAATCTCCGAAGAACGGCTTCAGGAGAAAGCTCGTGAGCTTGGAGAAATCCTGACGACTGATTATAAAGACAAATATCCGTTGGCAATCGGCGTATTAAAAGGCGCTATGCCGTTCATGGGCGATTTGATGAAGCGTTTCGACGGTTTTGTCGAAATGGATTTCATGGATGTGTCGAGTTATGGCAATGCCACTGTTTCTTCGGGAGAAGTGAAAATCGTCAAAGATTTGAACGCCAGCGTGGAAGGCCGTGACTTGCTGATTATTGAAGACATCATCGACAGCGGTTTGACACTCAGCTATTTGGTGGACCTCTTCAAATACCGGAAAGCGAATTCCATCAAAATTGTCACTTTGCTGGACAAGCCAACGGGCCGGAAAGTGGACCTGAAAGCAGATTACATCGGCTTTGAAGTGCCGGATGCATTTGTTGTCGGATACGGATTGGATTATGCGGAAAAATACCGCAACCTGCCATATATCGGGATTCTCAAGCCAGTGGTTTACAGCGGAGAATAGGAATAGACATAAGAAATTCACAGTCTGTCGATTAACCCCGCCAGACGAGTGCTTATCGTTGTATGCTTAAATGCTCCTATGTTAGTATTTAGTATAGTTTTGGGAAACTTTGTGAGGAGGCTTGGGATGAATCGAATATTTCGATACACCATATTTTATTTACTGATTTTCCTAGTTATTATCGGTATTCTGGGGACATTTAATAACAGTGGCCAACCAACTGAAGATATAGGATATAACGAATTTTTGCAGGCGTTGGAAAATGGAGAAATCCAGAACGTCACGATACAGCCGACATCCATGGTATATGAAGTTACGGGGTCACTCGATGGCTATGATGAGGACCAGTCATTCGTAACAAATATTCCGCTGGAAAATGAGGCTTTGATGAATCAGATTGACGAAGTTGCGCGAGCTGACGGTGCAGAAATCACTTACGTGGAAGCACCACAGACAAGCGGTTGGGTTCAGTTCTTCACAGGTATCATTCCCTTCATCATCATCTTCATCCTTTTCTTCTTCTTGCTAAATCAATCACAAGGCGGCGGAGGCGGCCGTGTGATGAACTTCGGCAAAAGTAAAGCGAAGCTGTATGACGATCAGAAGCAAAAAGTGCGCTTCGATGATGTAGCAGGAGCGGACGAAGAGAAACAGGAATTGGTCGAAGTGGTCGATTTCCTGAAAGATCCACGTCGTTTTGACGATATCGGTGCACGCATTCCAAAAGGGCTTTTGCTTGTCGGACCTCCGGGTACCGGTAAAACATTGCTGGCCCGCGCGGTTGCAGGAGAAGCGGGCACTCCGTTCTTCTCAATCAGTGGTTCCGATTTCGTGGAAATGTTCGTAGGGGTCGGGGCATCACGTGTCCGTGACTTGTTCGAAAATGCCAAGAAAAATGCTCCATGTATCATTTTCATCGATGAAATTGATGCAGTTGGACGCCAGCGTGGCGCAGGCCTCGGCGGTGGACATGACGAGCGTGAACAAACATTGAACCAACTATTGGTTGAAATGGATGGTTTTGGTGCCAATGAAGGCATCATCATTATCGCAGCAACAAACCGTCCGGATATTCTGGATCCGGCTCTTCTTCGCCCAGGGCGCTTTGACCGTCAGATCACAGTTGGCCGTCCGGATGTAAAAGGACGCGAAGAAGTATTGAAAGTCCATGCACGCAACAAGCCGCTTGACGAGACTGTTGACATGAAAGCAATCGCTCAACGGACTCCAGGATTTTCAGGCGCCGATTTGGAGAATTTATTGAACGAGGCAGCACTGGTTGCCGCCCGTCGCAGTAAACTCAAAATTGATATGTCCGATATCGACGAAGCGACTGACCGTGTAATTGCAGGTCCCGCCAAGAAGAATCGCGTCATTTCGAAGAAAGAACGCAATATCGTCGCTTATCATGAATCTGGCCATACGGTCATCGGATTGGTACTCGATGACGCGGATATCGTTCACAAAGTAACAATCGTTCCCCGTGGACAAGCTGGCGGTTACGCCGTCATGCTGCCACGTGAAGATCGTTACTTTATGACAAAACCGGAATTGCTTGATAAAATTGCCGGCTTGCTCGGCGGCCGTGTCGCTGAGGACATCACTTTCGGTGAAGTTTCAACCGGCGCCCATAACGATTTCCAGCGTGCAACGGCTATCGCCCGCAGCATGGTAACGGAATACGGGATGAGTGATAAAATCGGGCCGATCCAATTCGGCCAGGCACAAGGCGGAAATGTTTTCCTTGGCCGCGATTTTAATTCAGAGCAGAATTATTCAGATGCCATCGCATTTGAAATTGATCAGGAAATCCAACGCATCATCAAAGAGCAGTACATTCGCACAAAAGAGATTCTTACTGAAAACAAAGAACTTCTCGAATTGCTTGCGCAGACCTTGCTTGAGATTGAAACTTTGGATGCCGCTCAAATTCAGCATTTGAAAGAACATGGTACGCTGCCGGAGCGTTCATATGAAGCGCTGAACGGTGACTACGAAGATAAAACGATCGATCTGGATAAAGAAGAGGAAGTTCCTGATGTGACAGGAGCACCGCATGACCCTTCAGCTGGGGATCTTCCAAGTGAAGAACCATCATCTGACAGAGTTAAAGATCCTATCCA
This sequence comes from Planococcus daihaiensis, assembly GCF_049262615.1. Classification (GTDB taxonomy): domain Bacteria; phylum Bacillota; class Bacilli; order Bacillales_A; family Planococcaceae; genus Planococcus. The sequence continues at coordinate 1,690,970 of NZ_CP175504.1, forward strand.
TGAAGAGCGTAAATAATAAGTTTGATAAGCTGGTTGCCCGCTTCCGTTAAGGAAGAGGCAGCCAGTTTTTTTCTTTCCCATGAAACTATGGTATGATATTTTGGAAAATTGCAGATAAATGGGGAGCGCAAAATGATTCTAGTTATGGACATCGGGAACAGCAATATCGTGATGGGTATTTACGATCAAAACACATTAACCCATCACTGGCGCATGGAAACGGACCGCCACAAAACGGAAGATGAATACGGCATGCAGGTCAAAGCGTTTCTGCAGGATGTCGGCTTAAAATTCACGGATGTCACAGGCATCATCATGTCATCGGTCGTTCCGCCCATCATGTTTTCATTGGAACGGATGGCCTCCAAATATTTTGGCGTCAAGCCGCAGGTTGTAGGCCCAGGCCTAAAGACCGGTCTCAATATCAAGTACGATAATCCCAAGGAAGTCGGCGCAGACCGCATCGTTAACACCGTGGCTGCGATTCATGAGTTCGGCGGACCATTGATTATCGTCGATTTCGGAACTGCAACGACTTATTGCTATATCAATGAAGCGCAGCAATACATGGGCGGCGCCATTGCTCCGGGCATCGGCATTTCCACGGAAGCGCTTTACAGCCGCGCCGCGAAATTGCCGCGCATTGAAATTGCCCGGCCAGAGAACGTCATCGGCAAAAATACGGTTTCCGCCATGCAGGCCGGCATCGTTTACGGTTTTGTCGGACAGGCGGAAGGCATCATCGCCAGGATGAAACAGCAGAGCTTGGAAACGCCCATGGTCATTGCGACCGGTGGAATGGCGTCGTTAATAGCAGCTGAATCCAGGCTGATTGATAAAGTGGAGCCGTTTTTAACATTGAAAGGCCTCTATTTAATTTACAAACGCAATGAAGCTTTATAAGAAAGGACGATTTGAATGGCAGATTATTTAGTGCGGGGGCTTGCCTTCGGAGGAAGTGTCCGTGTGTTCGCGGTGGACAGTACGGAAACAGTGGGGGAAGCGCAGCGGAGACATATGATGTGGCCGACTGCAACAGCTGCCGTTGGCCGGTTGATGACGGGCGGTGTCATGTTCGGCGCAATGCTGAAAGGTGATGACAAAGTCGTTTTGAAAATAGACGGCGGTGGTCCGCTCGGCGCGATTCTGGTGGACAGCAATGCACACGGCGGCGTTCGCGGCTATGCGAAACATCCGCAGACCCACTTGGAACTCAGCGCCAAAGGAAAATTGGATGTTGGGGAAGCGGTCGGCAAAGACGGCATGCTGTCGGTAATCAAAGATCTTGGCATGCGCGACTTTTTCACGGGCCAGAGCCCGATTGTGTCAGGAGAAATCGCAGAAGATCTTACTTATTATTTTGCTGTCTCCGAACAGGTTCCTTCTTCTGTCGGCCTCGGCGTATTGGTGGATACCGATAATTCCGTGCTGGCTGCAGGAGGTTTTATTGTCCAATTAATGCCGGATGCAGACGAAGCGGCGATTGATAAACTTGAAAAAAGTTTGGCGAACATTCAACCTGTTTCCAAAATGATTCAACTGGGATACAGTCCTGAAAGAATTTTAGAAGAAATATTCGGTGAAGGAAACGTAGAAATCCTCGATCGCATACCGGTGAAATTCGAATGCAATTGTTCCAAAGAACGTTTTGCGGAAGGGATTATTGGATTGGGGAAAGAAGAAATCCAAAAAATGATTGAAGAAGACGGTTCAGCTGAAACGCAATGCCATTTCTGCCTGGAAACGTATCATTATTCAAAAGAAGAATTGGAAGCGCTCATCGATGAGTTATAACAATGACAAGGGTCGGCCCGGCACAGCACCGGGTGAAACGGGCAGGCCGAGAAGAAGATTAAAAACCAAACCATTGATGGTTCTGCTGCTGATCCTGTTGGCAGGAAATTTACTGTGGTTCATTGCCTGGCTGATTCCCGGCAATCCGGGCGGCAACGAGGAAGTCGCCTCCGTCAGCGGCGAAGAAATCACGCGGCAGGAATGGATGGCGGCGATGGAAGAGCAGCACGGGCGCGAAACCCTGCTCGACCTTGTGAACCTGAAAGTGATGGAAACGGCAGCGAAGGAATACGGCATTAAAATCAGCGACAAAGAAATTGACCTGGAACTCGCGATGATGCGTTCGGCGCGGGATGGCAGCGAACAAACGCTTTATTCCTCAGACGGTGAACGGATGAGGGAAAGAGTGACGGCGCAGCTGATCCTGGAGAAAGTGCTGACAAAAGACGTTGTAATAGAAGAAAGTACAATAGAAGCTTTTTATCAGGAAAATCAATCGTTATACGATGTTCCTGATTCCTATAAAACCCGGGTGATCGTCGTCGAATCTACAGACGAAGCGCAGGCTGTCATAGCGGAACTTGAAAATGGTTCTTCGTTTGAAGCGCTAGCGCGGGAACGGTCTGTCGATACGGCGACCGGTAGCCTGGGGGGCGATATCGGATATGTGGTGCCAGGGCAATCCACCATTGATGAATCCATTGCGAATGCTGCCGCTTCAGTGGAAGTGGGCGGCTGGTCCGAACCATTGATGTTGGCTGACGGGCGGACTGCTGTGATTTCGGTGACCGAAAAAGCGGAAGGCCAGAGTTTTACATACGAAGATGTTGAAGGCCACATAAGCCGGGAGCTCGCTCTGGAGCAATTGCCGCAGTCGGTTACGCCGGAAGCTTTCTGGCGGGAATTTGAAACCGAATGGTTCTACGGCGAATAAACCCTGCGATTTGACAGTGAAGGATAAACATTGATACGATTAGTCCATGAAATGCCGATAAAACTACTAGGGATTAGGAGTGTTGAAAATGGCTCGTATTGCAAATGACATTACAGGTTTGATTGGACAGACACCTATCGTCAAATTAAACCGATTAACAGGTGCGGAAGACGCAGAAGTGTATTTGAAATTGGAGTATTTCAATCCGGGCAGCAGCGTAAAAGACCGCATTGCCTTATCCATGATCGAAGCGGCTGAAAAATCAGGTGATTTAAAAGAAGGCGACGTCATCATTGAACCGACCAGCGGGAACACTGGTATCGGATTGGCGATGATTGCCGCTGCCAAAGGCTATAAGGCAGTTTTGGTTATGCCGGATACGATGAGCATGGAACGCCGCAATCTGTTGCGCGCTTACGGGGCAGAACTTATTTTGACTCCGGGAGCGGAAGGCATGAACGGCGCCATCAAAATGGCAGAACAACAGGCAACTGAAAACAATTGGTTCATGCCTCAACAATTCAATAACGAAGCAAACCCGGAAATTCACCGTTTAACAACGGGTCCTGAAATCGTGGAAGCGATGGGCGACCAATTGGATGCCTTCGTTTCCGGCATCGGAACCGGCGGCACCATTACGGGAGCCGGGCAGGTATTGAAAGAGAACTACCCGAACATCCTGATTGCTGCCGTGGAACCTTCGGATTCACCGGTATTATCCGGCGGTAAACCGGGACCGCATAAAATTCAGGGAATTGGTGCAGGATTCATTCCCCAAATACTGAATACCGAAATCTACGATGAAGTTATGCAAGTGTCCAATGAGCAGTCCTATGAAACGGCGCGGAAAGTTGCGCGTGAAGAAGGCATTCTTGGGGGTGTTTCCTCCGGAGCGGCGGTATACGCAGCACTCCAACTCGCGAAACGGTTGGGCAAAGGCAAAAAAGTGCTGGCAATCCTGCCGTCAAACGGCGAACGCTACCTGAGCACCCCGCTATATCAATTCGAAGAAACTAACTGAACAATTTCCAAAGGGCATGCTCCGGCGTGCCCTTTTATTGTGTAAAAAACCGTTCTTCGCGGTAAGATGGATACATAGAATATTTCCCGGGAAATAAAATAACTGGTAATAGAGATGGAAGGTGCCGATATTGAACATTGATTTCACTGGAAAAACCCTGATCATGGGGATATTGAATGTCACGCCCGATTCGTTTTCCGATGGGGGGGAATATAACTTTTTGGAAAATGCGGTGGCGCATGCCAAGAAAATGGCTCAAGAAGGTGCAGACATTATAGATGTAGGCGGCGAGTCCACCCGCCCCGGCCACAAACAGATATCTGTTGAAGAAGAAATTGCGCGCGTAGTTCCTGCCATCAAGGCGATAAAAAAAGAATTGAATATAGTTCTTTCCATTGATACATATAAATCAGAGGTGGCAGAAGCGGCAATTACCGCCGGAGCCGACATTATCAACGACATTTGGGGTGCGAAATACGACCCCGCTATTGCTGCAGTCGCAGCAAAACATCAGGTGCCGCTTATCTTGATGCATAACCGTAACGATACGTCATATACCGATTTCTGGAATGAAGTGAAAAACGACATGGAAGAAAGCATTCGGATAGCTATGGAAGCAGGTGTGAAGAAAGAAAACATCTGGCTCGATCCGGGCATCGGTTTCGGCAAAGACACCCGCCAAAACATCGAGATGATGCAATTATTGGGAGAATTTGTCGGTTTGGGTTATCCGGTTTTATTGGGGACATCCCGAAAATCAATGATCGGAAAAGTATTGAATGTGCCAGTTAGTGAGCGGCTGGAAGGTTCCTTGGCGACAGCCTGTTACGGAGCCGGAAAAGGATGCAGCATCGTAAGGGTGCATGACGTGAAAGAAACAGTGCGTGCTTTGAAAATGACGGATATTCTAAACGGCAAAATGAAATACCAGGAGGCGGAATGATGGATTATATACATTTGAATGAAATGGAGTTCTATGGCTACCACGGAGTTTTCCCGGAGGAGACGAAACTCGGCCAGCGTTTTCGGCTGACGGTTTCATTGGCTGTAGACTTGAAAATGGCGGGAGAAACAGATGCTTTGGAGCATACGGTCCATTATGGCGAAGTTTATAATGCATGCCAGTCAATAATAGAAGGTGAGCCGAAAAAACTTCTGGAGGCAGTCGCGGAAACCCTTGCTTCTGATGTTCTATCCGCATTTCCTTTGGTAAAAGGAATCCGTATACTTTTAATCAAACCCGACCCACCGATTCCGGGCCATTATAAGTCTGTGGCGGTCGACATCACCAGAGGGGAATTCCTATGAATAATAGTTACTTATCTTTAGGTTCAAATATGGGGAATCGGCTGGAAATGCTAAAGCAGGCTGTGCGCTTATTAAATGAGCATCAAAGTATCGATGTCCTGAAAATCTCTTCTTTATATGAGACGGAGCCGGTCGGTTTTACCGAACAGGAGCCATTCCTGAATATGGTTGTTTATTTGCAAACGGATCTTTCAGCTCTGGATTTGCTCGAGGTGTGTCAGGACATCGAAAGGAAATTAGATCGCAAACGCGAAATAAGATGGGGCCCACGGACGATCGACCTTGATATTTTGCTCTTTAATAGCGACAAGATAAAAACAGACCGGCTAATTATTCCTCATCCGCGCATGCATGAACGGGCTTTTGTGTTAATTCCGTTGCTGGAGCTCGATCCCGGTCAAGATTTTATTGAACCTCAAAGAGAAGGTATAATGTTATGGGAGACATACAATAGTGTAGAATCGTTTTTGTTCGAATAGGTGGCCAAACAACTGAAACACCTCCACACTTTAGTGGGTTTTGTTAAGAATAACGCTTAAAAACTATTGGTGTCCGAAGCAGTTAGCAATGCCGTTTGTAAAAGTAATATGATACTGCCATAGATTTATGGCAGCTTTTTTTATGTAGGAAGAAGAAAAATTGTGTACAATAGATAAATACACGAACGAGCGTGGTTTTTATAAATGAAGGAGTGTAGGGAATGTCAGAAGAGTTAAACGATCAAATATTGGTGAGACGCCAAAAAATGCAAAACTTCCGTGATAACGGGATAGATCCTTTCGGCGGCAGATTCGAACGAACACATTTATCAGAAGAGATAGTGAAAGAGTATGATAGATTTTCTAAAGAAGAGTTAGAAGAAGCAGGACATGAAGTAGTGATTGCCGGACGAATTATGACGAAGCGCGGCAAAGGGAAAGCGGGATTTGCTCATCTCCAAGACTTAAAAGGCCAAATACAGATTTATGTCCGCAAAGACGCCATCGGAGAAAAAGCATATGACTTTTTCAATACAGCAGACTTGGGAGATATTATCGGCGTGAAAGGCACAGTCTTCAAAACGAATGTAGGAGAGTTATCTGTAAAAGCGAAAGAAGTGGAATTTCTGACTAAAGCTTTGCGTCCGTTACCGGAAAAGTACCATGGTTTAAAAGATGTCGAACAGCGCTATCGCCAACGCTACCTGGATTTAATTTCGAGTGAAGAAAGCAAGGAGACTTTTATTCTGCGCAGCCGCATTATTCAATCGATGCGCCGCTACCTTGATAACCTAGGTTTTTTGGAAGTTGAGACGCCAATGTTGCATTCGATAGCTGGCGGAGCGGCGGCGAGACCATTCGTTACCCATCACAATGCTTTGGACATGGAGCTCTATATCCGCATTGCGATTGAATTACACTTGAAGCGCCTTATAGTTGGTGGATTAGAGAAAGTTTACGAAATCGGCCGGGTTTTCCGTAATGAAGGGATCTCGACCCGTCATAACCCGGAATTTACAATGTTGGAACTTTACGAAGCATATGCAGACTACAATGATGTGATGGTACTCACTGAAAATTTAGTTGCCCATGTGGCACAAGAAGTTTTAGGGAAAACCAGTGTCATCTATAATGGAGAAGAAATTAATCTGGCACCTGGCTGGAAACGTCTCCACATGGCAGATGCTGTTAAGGAATATGTAGGAGTGGATTTCTGGAAACCTATGACTAAGGAAGAAGCCCAGTCTTTGGCTCAAGAACATAACATAGAAATTAAACCGACAATGGAAACCGGACATATCTTAAATGAATTCTTTGAACAAAGAGTGGAAGAACAACTAGTTCAACCAACATTTGTTTATGGTCATCCAGTTGAGATCTCACCTCTTGCAAAGAAAAACCCAAAAGATGAGCGTTTTACAGACAGATTTGAATTATTTATTGTACGCCGAGAACATGCGAATGCCTTTACTGAATTGAACGATCCCATCGATCAGCGTCAACGTTTCGAAGCACAACTCGTAGAAAAAGCTGAAGGCAACGACGAAGCGCATGAAATGGATGAAGATTTCATTGAAGCACTTGAGTATGGAATGCCTCCAACTGGTGGCTTGGGAATAGGAATTGATAGGCTGATCATGTTATTAACTGACTCAGCATCAATTAGAGATGTTCTCTTATTCCCTCAAATGCGTCCTAGGGAATGATACAAATAGTAGGAAGGAGACTCAGTGGATTTTGCTGAGTCTCTTATTTTATAATAAAACACTTGTTTTCTATTGAAAGCAATGATACAATATTTCTTGTCGCGTTTTTGATATATTTAAATTAGCTTCGAAAATAATCGGCAATTAACTTGTTGACATCTTTTGGACAAGCTGGTAATATTGAAAAGTCGCTGTTCCAATTAACAGCGTTGACATTTTGAAACATGAACCTTGAAAACTGAACAGCAAAACGTCAACAAACAGCAACGGTCGCGCAAAACGGCCCGCGCAACCTTACTGATCAGCATCACGCAGATCAAAGCGAATCGTGCGTCTTTTAGACCGCGATGCGCCAGCAAGTATTTGAGCAATCAACTACTCTATAATGGAGAGTTTGATCCTGGCTCAGGACGAACGCTGGCGGCATGCCTAATACATGCAAGTCGAGCGGAACCTTGGGAGCTTGCTCCCTTGGTTCAGCGGCGGACGGGTGAGTAACACGTGGGCAACCTGCCCTGCAGATCGGGATAACTCCGGGAAACCGGTGCTAATACCGAATAGTTTGCGGCCTCTCCTGAGGCTGCACGGAAAGACGGTTTCGGCTGTCACTGCAGGATGGGCCCGCGGCGCATTAGCTAGTTGGTGGGGTAATGGCCCAACAAGGCGACGATGCGTAGCCGACCTGAGAGGGTGATCGGCCACACTGGGACTGAGACACGGCCCAGACTCCTACGGGAGGCAGCAGTAGGGAATCTTCCGCAATGGACGCAAGTCTGACGGAGCAATGCCGCGTGAGTGACGAAGGTTTTCGGATCGTAAAACTCTGTTGTGAGGGAAGAACAAGTACCAACTAACTACTGGTACCTTGACGGTACCTCACCAGAAAGCCACGGCTAACTACGTGCCAGCAGCCGCGGTAATACGTAGGTGGCAAGCGTTGTCCGGAATTATTGGGCGTAAAGCGCGCGCAGGCGGTCCCTTAAGTCTGATGTGAAAGCCCACGGCTCAACCGTGGAGGGTCATTGGAAACTGGGGGACTTGAGTGCAGAAGAGGAAAGTGGAATTCCATGTGTAGCGGTGAAATGCGTAGAGATGTGGAGGAACACCAGTGGCGAAGGCGACTTTCTGGTCTGTAACTGACGCTGAGGCGCGAAAGCGTGGGGAGCAAACAGGATTAGATACCCTGGTAGTCCACGCCGTAAACGATGAGTGCTAAGTGTTAGGGGGTTTCCGCCCCTTAGTGCTGCAGCTAACGCATTAAGCACTCCGCCTGGGGAGTACGGCCGCAAGGCTGAAACTCAAAGGAATTGACGGGGGCCCGCACAAGCGGTGGAGCATGTGGTTTAATTCGAAGCAACGCGAAGAACCTTACCAGGTCTTGACATCCCGCTGACCGCCTAGGAGACTAGGCTTTCCCTTCGGGGACAGCGGTGACAGGTGGTGCATGGTTGTCGTCAGCTCGTGTCGTGAGATGTTGGGTTAAGTCCCGCAACGAGCGCAACCCTTGATCTTAGTTGCCAGCATTCAGTTGGGCACTCTAAGGTGACTGCCGGTGACAAACCGGAGGAAGGTGGGGATGACGTCAAATCATCATGCCCCTTATGACCTGGGCTACACACGTGCTACAATGGACGGTACAAAGGGTAGCCAACCCGCGAGGGGGAGCCAATCCCAGAAAACCGTTCTCAGTTCGGATTGCAGGCTGCAACTCGCCTGCATGAAGCCGGAATCGCTAGTAATCGTGGATCAGCATGCCACGGTGAATACGTTCCCGGGCCTTGTACACACCGCCCGTCACACCACGAGAGTTTGTAACACCCGAAGTCGGTGAGGTAACCATTCGTGGAGCCAGCCGCCGAAGGTGGGACGGATGATTGGGGTGAAGTCGTAACAAGGTAGCCGTATCGGAAGGTGCGGCTGGATCACCTCCTTTCTAAGGATATTATCGGAAGCCAGACCTGCGGGTTTGGCGTTGACGTTTTGCGTTCAGTTTTGAAGGTTCACCTGCAGGCGATGCCTGGTGGCGTGACTTTCAACACTTGTTCTTTGAAAACTGGATAAAACGACATTGAAACAAAACGAAACAAGCGATTCATGAAGTGACACGATCACCAATCGGTGATCAACTTTTTAACAGAACCAACTTGGTTAAGTTAGGAAGGGCGCACGGTGGATGCCTTGGCACTAGGAGCCGAAGAAGGACGGCACTAACACCGATATGCTCCGGGGAGCTGTAAGTGAGCTTTGATCCGGAGATTTCCGAATGGGGAAACCCGCTGCCTGTAATGGGGCAGTATCCATGTGTGAATTCATAACACATGCGAAGGCACACCCAGGGAACTGAAACATCTAAGTACCTGGAGGAAGAGAAAGCAAATGCGATTCCCTGAGTAGCGGCGAGCGAAACGGGAACAGCCCAAACCAAGAGGCTTGCCTCTTGGGGTTGTAGACACTCTATACGGAGTTACAAAAGAACGCGTTAGGCGAAGCGACCTGGAACGGTCCGCGATACCGGGTAACAGCCCCGTAGCCGAAAGTGTGTTCCCTCCAGAGTGGATCCTGAGTACGGCGGAACACGTGAAATTCCGTCGGAATCCGGGAGGACCATCTCCCAAGGCTAAATACTCCCTAGTGACCGATAGTGAACCAGTACCGTGAGGGAAAGGTGAAAAGCACCCCGGAAGGGGAGTGAAATAGATCCTGAAACCGTGTGCCTACAAGTAGTCAGAGCCCGTTAATGGGTGATGGCGTGCCTTTTGTAGAATGAACCGGCGAGTTACGATTGCATGCAAGGTTAAGGTGAGAAGCCGGAGCCGCAGCGAAAGCGAGTCTGAACAGGGCGACAGAGTATGCAGTTGTAGACCCGAAACCAGGTGATCTACCCATGTCCAGGGTGAAGGTAAGGTAACACTTACTGGAGGCCCGAACCCACGCACGTTGAAAAGTGCGGGGATGAGGTGTGGGTAGCGGAGAAATTCCAATCGAACCTGGAGATAGCTGGTTCTCTCCGAAATAGCTTTAGGGCTAGCCTCAATCTTTTAGAATCCTGGAGGTAGAGCACTGTTTGGACTAGGGGCCCATCCCGGGTTACCGAATTCAGACAAACTCCGAATGCCAGTGATTTATGATTGGGAGTCAGACTGCGAGTGATAAGATCCGTAGTCAAGAGGGAAACAGCCCAGACCACCAGCTAAGGTCCCCAAATATCCGTTAAGTGGAAAAGGATGTGGCGTTGCTTAGACAACCAGGATGTTGGCTTAGAAGCAGCCATCATTTAAAGAGTGCGTAATAGCTCACTGGTCGAGTGACACTGCGCCGAAAATGTACCGGGGCTAAACGGATTACCGAAGCTGTGGATGGATCTCGCAAGAGATCCGTGGTAGGAGAGCGTTCTAAGGGCGTCGAAGCGGAACCGGAAGGATTCGTGGAGCGCTTAGAAGTGAGAATGCCGGTATGAGTAACGAAAGACGGGTGAGAATCCCGTCCACCGAATGCCCAAGGTTTCCTGAGGAAGGCTCGTCCGCTCAGGGTCAGTCGGGACCTAAGTCGAGGCCGATAGGCGTAGACGATGGACAACAGGTTGATATTCCTGTACCACCTCCCGCCGTTTGAGCAATGGGGGGACGCAGAAGGATAAGGTGAGCGCGCCGTTGGTTGTGCGCGTCCAAGCAGTGAGGCGTGGAATGAGGCAAATCCCATTCCTGATACGTTGAGCTGTGATGGCAAGGGGCATTGCGCCCTGGAGTCCCTGATTTCACACTGCCAAGAAAAGCCTCTAGCGAGGCGGGAGGTGCCCGTACCGCAAACCGACACAGGTAGGCGAGAAGAGAATTCTAAGGTGAGCGAGTGAACTCTCGTTAAGGAACTCGGCAAAATGACCCCGTAACTTCGGGAGAAGGGGTGCTCTGGTAGGGTGTTACAGCCCGAGAGAGCCGCAGTGAATAGGCCCAGGCGACTGTTTAGCAAAAACACAGGTCTCTGCAAAACCGTAAGGTGACGTATAGGGGCTGACGCCTGCCCGGTGCTGGAAGGTTAAGGGGAGTGCTTAGCGCAAGCGAAGGTGCGAACCGAAGCCCCAGTAAACGGCGGCCGTAACTATAACGGTCCTAAGGTAGCGAAATTCCTTGTCGGGTAAGTTCCGACCCGCACGAAAGGCGTAACGATCTGGGCACTGTCTCAACGAGAGACTCGGTGAAATTATAGTACCTGTGAAGATGCAGGTTACCCGCGACAGGACGGAAAGACCCCGTGGAGCTTTACTGTAGCCTGATATTGAATTTTGGTGCAACTTGTACAGGATAGGTAGGAGCCAATGAACCCGGAGCGCCAGCTTCGGTGGAGGCGTCGGTGGGATACTACCCTGGTTGTATTGAACTAACCCGCACCCCTGATCGGGGTGGGAGACAGTGTCAGGCGGGCAGTTTGACTGGGGCGGTCGCCTCCTAAAGAGTAACGGTAAGGAGGCGCCCAAAGGTTCCCTCAGAATGGTTGGAAATCATTCGCAGAGTGTAAAGGCAGAAGGGAGCTTGACTGCGAGACGTACAGGTCGAGCAGGGTCGAAAGACGGGCTTAGTGATCCGGTGGTTCCGCATGGAAGGGCCATCGCTCAACGGATAAAAGCTACCCCGGGGATAACAGGCTTATCTCCCCCAAGAGTCCACATCGACGGGGAGGTTTGGCACCTCGATGTCGGCTCATCGCATCCTGGGGCTGTAGTCGGTCCCAAGGGTTGGGCTGTTCGCCCATTAAAGCGGTACGCGAGCTGGGTTCAGAACGTCGTGAGACAGTTCGGTCCCTATCCGTCGCGGGCGCAGGAAATTTGAGAGGAGCTGTCCTTAGTACGAGAGGACCGGGATGGACACACCGCTGGTGTACCAGTTGTTCCGCCAGGGGCATCGCTGGGTAGCTATGTGTGGCCGGGATAAGTGCTGAAAGCATCTAAGCACGAAGCCCCCCTCAAGATGAGATTTCCCATTGCGCAAGCAAGTAAGATCCCTCAAAGACGATGAGGTAGATAGGTTCGAGGTGGAAGCGTGGCGACACGTGCAGCTGACGAATACTAATCGATCGAGGACTTAACCAAATTCATTTCATGAAGCGCGAAGTTCGATCCGGATCAATGTCGTTTATCCAGTTTTGAAAGAATAAAAAGGCGGCAGGCTGCAAAAAAAGGGCTTGTAAAACTCGCCAGAGTTGCTATAATAAAACTTGTCTTTCAGAAAGAAACAAATAGTCCAGTGACGATGGCAAAGAGGCCACACCCGTTCCCATCCCGAACACGGCAGTTAAGCTCTTTTGCGCCGATGGTAGTTGGGGGTTTCCCCCTGTGAGAGTAGGACGTCGCTGGGCATACATATTGGAGGATTAGCTCAGCTGGGAGAGCATCTGCCTTACAAGCAGAGGGTCGGCGGTTCGATCCCGTCATCCTCCACCATTTTTTCTCTTTCGCCGGAGTAGCTCAACTGGTAGAGCAACTGACTTGTAATCAGTAGGTTGAGGGTTCAAGTCCTTTCTCCGGCACCACTCATTGCATGAGCCATTAGCTCAGTTGGTAGAGCATCTGACTTTTAATCAGAGGGTCGAAGGTTCGAATCCTTCATGGCTCACCATTTTAATTTCATAATTGCCACGCGGGTGTGGCGGAACTGGCAGACGCACTAGACTTAGGATCTAGCGCCTTCGGGCGTGGGGGTTCGACTCCCTTCACCCGCACCATTTTTTTGCGGAAGTAGTTCAGTGGTAGAACGCCACCTTGCCAAGGTGGAGGTCGCGGGTTCGACCCCCGTCTTCCGCTCCAATTTTTTTGCAGACAAGCCGACCCTAAGCCGGGGTGGCGGAACTGGCAGACGCACAGGACTTAAAATCCTGCGGTAGGTGACTACCGTACCGGTTCGATTCCGGTCCTCGGCACCATTTGTTTGACAAAACCGAAACTTCATCATAACAATGCGCCCGTAGCTCAATTGGATAGAGTACTTGACTACGAATCAAGCGGTTAGAGGTTCGAGTCCTCTCGGGCGCGCCATATTTTCACATCCAGCAATGATAGTCCGGGAAGTAGCTCAGCTTGGTAGAGCACTTGGTTTGGGACCAAGGGGTCGCAGGTTCGAATCCTGTCTTCCCGACCATTTTCACGGGGCCTTAGCTCAGCTGGGAGAGCGCCTGCCTTGCACGCAGGAGGTCAGCGGTTCGATCCCGCTAGGCTCCACCAATTTATATTTTGAACCTTGAAAACTGAACAGCAAAACGTCAACAAACAGCAACGGCCGCGCAAAACGGCCCGCGCAAACTTACTGATCAGCATCACGCAGATCAAAGCGAATCGTGCGTCTTTTAGACCGCGATGCGCCAGCAAGTATTTGAGCAATCAACTACTCTATAATGGAGAGTTTGATCCTGGCTCAGGACGAACGCTGGCGGCATGCCTAATACATGCAAGTCGAGCGGAACCTTGGGAGCTTGCTCCCTTGGTTCAGCGGCGGACGGGTGAGTAACACGTGGGCAACCTGCCCTGCAGATCGGGATAACTCCGGGAAACCGGTGCTAATACCGAATAGTTTGCGGCCTCTCCTGAGGCTGCACGGAAAGACGGTTTCGGCTGTCACTGCAGGATGGGCCCGCGGCGCATTAGCTAGTTGGTGGGGTAATGGCCCACCAAGGCGACGATGCGTAGCCGACCTGAGAGGGTGATCGGCCACACTGGGACTGAGACACGGCCCAGACTCCTACGGGAGGCAGCAGTAGGGAATCTTCCGCAATGGACGCAAGTCTGACGGAGCAATGCCGCGTGAGTGACGAAGGTTTTCGGATCGTAAAACTCTGTTGTGAGGGAAGAACAAGTACCAACTAACTACTGGTACCTTGACGGTACCTCACCAGAAAGCCACGGCTAACTACGTGCCAGCAGCCGCGGTAATACGTAGGTGGCAAGCGTTGTCCGGAATTATTGGGCGTAAAGCGCGCAGCAGGCGGTCCCTTAAGTCTGATGTGAAAGCCCACGGCTCAACCGTGGAGGGTCATTGGAAACTGGGGGACTTGAGTGCAGAAGAGGAAAGTGGAATTCCATGTGTAGCGGTGAAATGCGTAGAGATGTGGAGGAACACCAGTGGCGAAGGCGACTTTCTGGTCTGTAACTGACGCTGAGGCGCGAAAGCGTGGGGAGCAAACAGGATTAGATACCCTGGTAGTCCACGCCGTAAACGATGAGTGCTAAGTGTTAGGGGGTTTCCGCCCCTTAGTGCTGCAGCTAACGCATTAAGCACTCCGCCTGGGGAGTACGGCCGCAAGGCTGAAACTCAAAGGAATTGACGGGGGCCCGCACAAGCGGTGGAGCATGTGGTTTAATTCGAAGCAACGCGAAGAACCTTACCAGGTCTTGACATCCCGCTGACCGCCCTGGAGACAGGGCTTTCCCTTCGGGGACAGCGGTGACAGGTGGTGCATGGTTGTCGTCAGCTCGTGTCGTGAGATGTTGGGTTAAGTCCCGCAACGAGCGCAACCCTTGATCTTAGTTGCCAGCATTCAGTTGGGCACTCTAAGGTGACTGCCGGTGACAAACCGGAGGAAGGTGGGGATGACGTCAAATCATCATGCCCCTTATGACCTGGGCTACACACGTGCTACAATGGACGGTACAAAGGGCAGCCAACCCGCGAGGGGGAGCCAATCCCAGAAAACCGTTCTCAGTTCGGATTGCAGGCTGCAACTCGCCTGCATGAAGCCGGAATCGCTAGTAATCGTGGATCAGCATGCCACGGTGAATACGTTCCCGGGCCTTGTACACACCGCCCGTCACACCACGAGAGTTTGTAACACCCGAAGTCGGTGAGGTAACCATTCGTGGAGCCAGCCGCCGAAGGTGGGACGGATGATTGGGGTGAAGTCGTAACAAGGTAGCCGTATCGGAAGGTGCGGCTGGATCACCTCCTTTCTAAGGATATTATCGGAAGCCAGACCTGCGGGTTGCGTTGACGTTTTGCGTTCAGTTTTGAAGGTTCACCTTCAGGCGGCAACGCCTTTTTGCGTGGCTTTCCATACAACTACACATTCCCAAGAGGGCCTATAGCTCAGCTGGTTAGAGCGCACGCCTGATAAGCGTGAGGTCGATGGTTCGAGTCCATTTAGGCCCACCATTTTTTTGCTTCTTGGGGCCTTAGCTCAGCTGGGAGAGCGCCTGCCTTGCACGCAGGAGGTCAGCGGTTCGATCCCGCTAGGCTCCACCATCCATTCTGTAAATCGGAATGGCTAACTTGTTCTTTGAAAACTGGATAAAACGACATTGAAACAAAACGAAACAAGCGATTCATGAAGTGACACGATCACCAATCGGTGATCAACTTTTTAACAGAACCAACTTGGTTAAGTTAGGAAGGGCGCACGGTGGATGCCTTGGCACTAGGAGCCGAAGAAGGACGGCACTAACACCGATATGCTCCGGGGAGCTGTAAGTGAGCTTTGATCCGGAGATTTCCGAATGGGGAAACCCGCTGCCTGTAATGGGGCAGTATCCATGTGTGAATTCATAACACATGCGAAGGCACACCCAGGGAACTGAAACATCTAAGTACCTGGAGGAAGAGAAAGCAAATGCGATTCCCTGAGTAGCGGCGAGCGAAACGGGAACAGCCCAAACCAAGAGGCTTGCCTCTTGGGGTTGTAGGACACTCTATACGGAGTTACAAAAGAACACGTTAGGCGAAGCGACCTGGAACGGTCCGCGATACCGGGTAACAGCCCCGTAGCCGAAAGTGTGTTCCCTCCAGAGTGGATCCTGAGTACGGCGGAACACGTGAAATTCCGTCGGAATCCGGGAGGACCATCTCCCAAGGCTAAATACTCCCTAGTGACCGATAGTGAACCAGTACCGTGAGGGAAAGGTGAAAAGCACCCCGGAAGGGGAGTGAAATAGATCCTGAAACCGTGTGCCTACAAGTAGTCAGAGCCCGTTAATGGGTGATGGCGTGCTTTTGTAGAATGAACCGGCGAGTTACGATTGCATGCAAGGTTAAGGTGAGAAGCCGGAGCCGCAGCGAAAGCGAGTCTGAACAGGGCGACAGAGTATGCAGTTGTAGACCCGAAACCAGGTGATCTACCCATGTCCAGGGTGAAGGTAAGGTAACACTTACTGGAGGCCCGAACCCACGCACGTTGAAAAGTGCGGGGATGAGGTGTGGGTAGCGGAGAAATTCCAATCGAACCTGGAGATAGCTGGTTCTCTCCGAAATAGCTTTAGGGCTAGCCTCAATCTTTTAGAATCCTGGAGGTAGAGCACTGTTTGGACTAGGGGCCCATCCCGGGTTACCGAATTCAGACAAACTCCGAATGCCAGTGATTTATGATTGGGAGTCAGACTGCGAGTGATAAGATCCGTAGTCAAGAGGGAAACAGCCCAGACCACCAGCTAAGGTCCCCAAATATCCGTTAAGTGGAAAAGGATGTGGCGTTGCTTAGACAACCAGGATGTTGGCTTAGAAGCAGCCATCATTTAAAGAGTGCGTAATAGCTCACTGGTCGAGTGACACTGCGCCGAAAATGTACCGGGGCTAAACGGATTACCGAAGCTGTGGATGGATCTCGCAAGAGATCCGTGGTAGGAGAGCGTTCTAAGGGCGTCGAAGCGGAACCGGAAGGATTCGTGGAGCGCTTAGAAGTGAGAATGCCGGTATGAGTAACGAAAGACGGGTGAGAATCCCGTCCACCGAATGCCCAAGGTTTCCTGAGGAAGGCTCGTCCGCTCAGGGTCAGTCGGGACCTAAGTCGAGGCCGATAGGCGTAGACGATGGACAACAGGTTGATATTCCTGTACCACCTCCCCGCCGTTTGAGCAATGGGGGGACGCAGAAGGATAAGGTGAGCGCGCCGTTGGTTGTGCGCGTCCAAGCAGTGAGGCGTGGAATGAGGCAAATCCCATTCCTGATACGTTGAGCTGTGATGGCAAGGGGCATTGCGCCCTGGAGTCCCTGATTTCACACTGCCAAGAAAAGCCTCTAGCGAGGCGGGAGGTGCCCGTACCGCAAACCGACACAGGTAGGCGAGAAGAGAATTCTAAGGTGAGCGAGTGAACTCTCGTTAAGGAACTCGGCAAAATGACCCCGTAACTTCGGGAGAAGGGGTGCTCTGGTAGGGTGTTACAGCCCGAGAGAGCCGCAGTGAATAGGCCCAGGCGACTGTTTAGCAAAAACACAGGTCTCTGCAAAACCGTAAGGTGACGTATAGGGGCTGACGCCTGCCCGGTGCTGGAAGGTTAAGGGGAGTGCTTAGCGCAAGCGAAGGTGCGAACCGAAGCCCCAGTAAACGGCGGCCGTAACTATAACGGTCCTAAGGTAGCGAAATTCCTTGTCGGGTAAGTTCCGACCCGCACGAAAGGCGTAACGATCTGGGCACTGTCTCAACGAGAGACTCGGTGAAATTATAGTACCTGTGAAGATGCAGGTTACCCGCGACAGGACGGAAAGACCCCGTGGAGCTTTACTGTAGCCTGATATTGAATTTTGGTGCAACTTGTACAGGATAGGTAGGAGCCAATGAACCCGGAGCGCCAGCTTCGGTGGAGGCGTCGGTGGGATACTACCCTGGTTGTATTGAACTTCTAACCCGCACCCCTGATCGGGGTGGGAGACAGTGTCAGGCGGGCAGTTTGACTGGGGCGGTCGCCTCCTAAAGAGTAACGGAGGCGCCCAAAGGTTCCCTCAGAATGGTTGGAAATCATTCGCAGAGTGTAAAGGCAGAAGGGAGCTTGACTGCGAGACGTACAGGTCGAGCAGGGTCGAAAGACGGGCTTAGTGATCCGGTGGTTCCGCATGGAAGGGCCATCGCTCAACGGATAAAAGCTACCCCGGGGATAACAGGCTTATCTCCCCCAAGAGTCCACATCGACGGGGAGGTTTGGCACCTCGATGTCGGCTCATCGCATCCTGGGGCTGTAGTCGGTCCCAAGGGTTGGGCTGTTCGCCCATTAAAGCGGTACGCGAGCTGGGTTCAGAACGTCGTGAGACAGTTCGGTCCCTATCCGTCGCGGGCGCAGGAAATTTGAGAGGAGCTGTCCTTAGTACGAGAGGACCGGGATGGACACACCGCTGGTGTACCAGTTGTTCCGCCAGGGGCATCGCTGGGTAGCTATGTGTGGCCGGGATAAGTGCTGAAAGCATCTAAGCACGAAGCCCCCCTCAAGATGAGATTTCCCATTGCGCAAGCAAGTAAGATCCCTCAAAGACGATGAGGTAGATAGGTTCGAGGTGGAAGCGTGGCGACACGTGCAGCTGACGAATACTAATCGATCGAGGACTTAACCAAAACACCACTTTCAGGAACGCAATTGTTTCGCACGCTGTTTCAATGTCTGTTGTATCCAGTTTTGAGGGCGCAAGCACTCAAAAAAAGTAGTCCAGTGACGATGGCAAAGAGGCCACACCCGTTCCCATCCCGAACACGGCAGTTAAGCTCTTTTGCGCCGATGGTAGTTGGGGGTTTCCCCCTGTGAGAGTAGGACGTCGCTGGGCATCAAAAAAGAAAGGTCGTGACCGCGCAAGCGGTAGCGATCTTTCTTTTTAAATTTATTTGTAAATAAAATTTTTGAAAAATAAATTACTCTTTCAAAAAAGATTGAAAAGTTTAAAAATAGGGAATTTAAAATTGAGGTGGTAACAATGAAATCCGGGATATACAGAGTTGAAACTATTGATAAGAGAACGGCTTTACTAAAGCCATTGGATGAAGACCATGAACAATACACTTTTCCTGTTAGTGAATTTACTCATGAAGTCTCAAGGGGAGATGTTGTTGAAATTTGGCTTGAGGGGACTCAGTGGAGAACAAAATATCTTGAAGAGGAAACTAAGTCAATTCAGAGTCATTTGAAGGATTTCAAAAAGCGTATATTTGATGAAGAATGAGGTAATGATTAAAGGCAATCTCAGAATAGTTTATTCTGGGATTTTTTTTATTCTCAATTTAGTACATACTATTTGAGTTTTATAAAAACCTTACGCTATAATTAAGTCAAATATAGTCAAAGTCAACTTTAAGTACATGAGATAAAGAGGTGAATGCAATGCGTAACATTTCTAATGTAATTGAAGGTTATTTAAAGCAAGTTATCGAAGTAAGCGAAAGAGAATATATTGAAATTAAAAGAAGTGAAGTAGCAGAAAGATTTCAATGTGTTCCCTCGCAAATTAATTATGTGATTAATACCAGGTTTACTCCAGAGCGGGGTTATTTGGTTGAAAGTAAACGAGGTGGCGGCGGCTATATCCGAATTAAACGTATTCGTCTTCATCAAAAATCCGATGTAATTACAGGGATTATCCAGCATTTGGAGAATGGCGCCACTCAAAGTATGGCTGAAGATATTGTATTCCGTTTGTTAGATGAAGACATTGTAACTAAGCGGGAAGCGAAAATGATTTTGAGTGCTATCGACCGGTCTACACTCCTATTGGGTCTGCCATTGAGGGATGAGGTTCGTGCAAGGATTCTCATTGCTATGCTATTCACAATTCAATTCCAGTCAAATTAACGGGGAGTGGTATGATGATTTGCAGTCAATGCGGAGAACGTCCTGCATCTGTATTAGTGAAACAGAAAAGAAATGGACAGTATATAGAGAGACAACTGTGCCATGTTTGCGCGGCAGAATATCACAATATAAACATGGCATTTGAACAAGATCCACTTGCTATTAACCAATTGCTTTCAAATTGGTTTCCATCTCAATCACCATCGGTAAGTCCGGTTAAAAAGAAAGTTTCAGTTTGCCCTTCATGTGGATTTACATTTAACGATTTCTTGAAGTTGGGTAAATTCGGCTGTGCCACATGTTATGATGCCTTTGAATCAAATCTTGAAGAAATTTTTAAGCGTCTTCATAATGGAAACAAAGAACACACAGGTAAAATTCCAGCGTCTTATGGAAGTACATTAAAATTAAAGAAAGAAATTGAAGAATTAAGGAAACAATTAAAGGCTTCTATAGAAGCTGAAGAATTCGAAGAAGCAGCAAAGTTGCGAGATGAGGTTCGAGAATTGAATAAAGAGCTCGAAGGGAGTGCTAATCATGGCAATTGATCAGTTTTTAATTCCCAGAGCGAGTAGTTGGATGGCAAATGATGGTGAAAACGCAGATATAGCTATGAGCACCAGAATAAGGTTGGCGAGAAATCTCAGAGAGTTTAAATTTCCGTATGCTTTTACCGAAGATGAGGCTTTAAAAGTTGATAAAGCTGTTTCATCTGTTTTATTGGATAAGGGTGAAGAGTTGCATTTGGAATTTACGCATATTGATATACATGAAATTTCTCCACTACAAAGAGAATTATTGGTGGAAAAGCATTTGATCAGTCCGCATTTGGCTACAGGGATGCACTCAGGTTCGGTTTTACTTTCTAAAAATGAAGAATTGAGCATCATGATAAATGAAGAAGATCATTTGCGCATTCAAAGTTTGCAATCTGGCTTTCATTTACAGGAGGCATATAAGACCGCTAATGACTTGGATTCAATGCTGGAACAGAGTTTGCAGTATGCATTTCATGAGAAATTCGGTTATTTAACCAGTTGCCCAACTAATACAGGAACAGGCATGAGAGCTTCGGTAATGTTGCACTTGCCCGCGCTGACAATGTCACAGCAAATCACCCGTATTATTCCGGCTATTTCACGCTTAGGAATGGTTGTAAGGGGTATCTATGGAGAAGGTAGCGAAGCTTTGGGGAATGTCTATCAGATTTCCAATCAATTGACTCTTGGCAAATCAGAATATGAGATTCTTCAGGATTTGCAGAATATGACCGAGCAGATTATTGAGCAGGAACGCCGAGCCAGAGAAGCGATTTTAACTAATTCGCCTTTGAAACTCGAAGATCGCATATACCGATCGCTCGGGGTACTCACTTATTCAAGGTTGCTGACAACTGAAGAGGCGGCAAAATGCCTTTCGGATGTCCGATTGGGAATAGATTTGAAGTTGATCGAGAATATCGACATGTCGATCCTGAATGAATTGATGATTTTTATGCAGCCGGCGTTTCTCCAGCATTATTCAGAGAAGCCGCTATCACCAAATGAGCGTGATATTGCCCGGGCAAAACTTTTCAGGGAACGATTGAAACAAGAATACAAAATTAACGGAGATAAAGAAGGAGAGGATTCTGTATGATGTTCAACAGATTTACACAAAGAGCACAGAAGGTTCTTCAACTGGCTCAAGAAGAAGCGATTCGTATGAAACATGAATCTATTGGAACGGAACACATTTTACTTGGTTTAATTCGCGAAGGCGGCGGCATTGCAGCCAAAGCTTTGGAAGCGATTGAAGTGAATACGCAGTTGATCGAAGAAGGAGTTACGGAACTTGTAGGCATCGGCGAAAAAGATGTAGGGCCAATCGTGCATTATACACCGAGAGCGAAAAAAGTTATTGAACTGTCGGTTGATGAATCCAGAAAACTGGGTCATTCCTATATAGGCACAGAGCATTTGCTTTTGGCGCTTATCCGTGAAGGTGAAGGCGTCGCTGCTCGGGTTCTGGGCAATGCTGGCGTAAGTTTGAATAAAGCCCGTCAACAAGTGTTGCAATTGCTTGGCAGCAACGAGCAGGCTTCGACAGGAAGCAGCCCGAACGCATCGGCAAATACGCCGACATTGGACGGTTTAGCCCGTGATTTGACACAAGTTGCGCGTGAAGGCAGTCTGGATCCTGTAATTGGCAGAAGTGACGAAATTACTCGTGTGATTGAAGTTTTGAGCCGACGGACGAAAAATAACCCAGTTCTGATCGGGGAGCCGGGTGTAGGTAAAACGGCAATTGCGGAAGGCTTGGCCCAACAAATTGTAAACAATGAAATTCCGGAAACTTTGCGCGATAAACGTGTCATGGTGCTGGATATGGGTACAGTTGTTGCAGGAACTAAATATCGCGGTGAGTTTGAGGATCGTTTGAAAAAAGTGATGGATGAGATACGCCAGGCAGGCAATGTCATTCTGTTTATTGACGAACTTCATACTTTGATCGGCGCAGGTGGAGCAGAAGGTGCGATTGATGCTTCGAATATCCTGAAGCCGGCACTTGCCAGAGGCGAATTGCAATGTATTGGTGCTACTACATTGGATGAGTACCGTAAATACATTGAAAAAGATGCTGCTCTTGAGCGTCGTTTCCAACCAATTCAAGTGGACGAACCTACTGTAGAAGAATCCATCTTGATTATCAAAGGGCTTCGTGATCGTTATGAAGCGCATCACCGTGTGAAAATCACGGATGAGGCGATTGACGCGGCAGCGAAAATGTCTGACCGCTACATTTCAGACCGTTTCCTTCCGGACAAAGCGATTGATTTAATTGATGAAGCGGGTTCAAAAGTAAGACTTCGTTCGTATACCACTCCACCGGATCTGAAGGAGATGGAATCAAATCTCGAAGCAGCACGTTCAGAGAAAAATGAAGCAGTGCAGAGCCAGGAATTTGAGAAAGCGGCTTCTCTGCGTGATGCAGAACAGAAGCTGAAAGATCAATTGGAGAAAACCAAGAAAGAATGGAAAGAAAAGCAAGGCAAGGAAGAGTCTGAAGTGACTGTTGAGGATATTGCGAAAGTCGTATCCATGTGGACAGGCATTCCGGTATCAAAACTGGCTCAGACTGAATCCGATAAATTATTGAATCTGGAAGAAATTCTTCACGGGCGTGTTATTGGCCAAAATGAAGCTGTTACTTCCATTTCGAAGGCGATCAGACGTGCGCGTGCCGGATTGAAAGATCCGAAGCGTCCGATTGGTTCATTTATTTTCCTTGGGCCTACTGGGGTGGGTAAAACGGAATTGGCGCGAGCTTTGGCTGAGTCAATGTTCGGAGACGAAGAGGCAATGATCCGCATCGATATGTCGGAATACATGGAAAGACATTCGACTTCCCGTCTGGTCGGTTCACCTCCAGGCTATGTCGGTTACGATGAAGGCGGCCAACTTACTGAGAAGGTCCGCAGAAAACCATATTCGGTCATTCTTCTTGATGAAATTGAAAAAGCGCATCCAGACGTATTCAATATTCTTTTACAAGTGTTGGAAGACGGCCGTTTAACGGATTCAAAAGGACGTCGCGTCGATTTCCGCAATACGGTCATCATTATGACTTCAAACGTTGGTGCGGAAGAATTGAAATACAATAAATACGTCGGTTTCAATCTGGATGATGCAAAAACGGATTATAAGGATATGAAATCGAAAATGCTGGCGGAATTGAAGAAAGCGTTCCGTCCAGAGTTCCTTAACCGCGTGGATGACATGATTGTGTTCCATTCACTTGAGAAAGAAAATCTTCGTGAAATCGTAACGCTGATGACAAAACAATTGGCGGATCGATTGAAAGAGCAGGATATCAACCTTGAATTGACTGAGGCGGCTCTTGATAAGATTGCGAAAGAAGGATACGATCCAGAATATGGAGCGCGTCCGCTTCGCCGTTCATTGCAGAAGCACGTTGAAGACCGCTTGTCTGAGGAGCTATTAAAAGGCACAGCTCTTGCAGGCCAGCGCATCATCTTTGATGTAGAGAACGATGAATTCATCGTACGGACAAATGAACCTGTAAAGAAATAAGCAATCAGATATTCCGCTCGCCGGAGAGATTTCCGGCGAGCGGTTTTTCATTAGAAGGAGGAGCACATGGCCAAAAAGAAATCGAAATTCGTCTGCCAGTCGTGTGGATACGAATCGGCAAAATGGATGGGGAAATGTCCAAGTTGTGGAGAATGGAATCAAATGACCGAGGAATTTGAGATGGCAGTCCCAAAAGGCACACGGAGTACATTCCAGCATACAGCCGCTGCACCTCAAAAAGCGACGCCTATCAATTCGATTGAAACACAGGATGAACCGCGGGTGGAAACGGAACTCAGCGAATTGAACCGCGTACTTGGAGGCGGAATCGTGCCGGGTTCACTGGTGTTGATCGGCGGAGACCCCGGGATCGGGAAATCGACATTGCTGCTGCAAGTATCGGCGATGCTCGCTAATAGCGGCAGTAAGGTGCTTTATATTTCCGGTGAGGAA
Organism: Planococcus daihaiensis; assembly: GCF_049262615.1. Taxonomy (GTDB): domain Bacteria; phylum Bacillota; class Bacilli; order Bacillales_A; family Planococcaceae; genus Planococcus. The sequence continues at coordinate 1,715,255 of NZ_CP175504.1, forward strand.
TCCGTTCGTCAAACAAAACTCCGGGCAGAGCGTCTTGATGCGTCTTCTTCCAATTTGTATATTTACGCCGAAACCAATCTTGAATTAATCAATCATACGATTGATGAAGTAAATCCTGATTTCGTTATCGTCGATTCGATCCAGACGGTTCATCATCCGGAAGTTACGTCAGCTCCGGGAAGTGTGACGCAAGTCCGTGAAAGTACAGCGGAATTAATGCGAATTGCCAAGACGAAAAATATTGCGATCTTCCTGGTGGGGCATGTGACAAAAGAAGGCCAGATTGCGGGGCCGCGAATTCTTGAGCACATGGTGGATACGGTCCTTTATTTTGAAGGGGAACGTCATCACACGTACCGCATTTTGCGCAGTGTGAAAAACCGTTTTGGTTCTACGAATGAAATTGCGATTTTTGAAATGCTGCAAAGCGGATTAAAAGAAGTACTCAATCCATCCGAGCTGTTTCTTCAGGAACGTTCCAGCGGATCAGCAGGTTCGACGGTCGTCGCTTCAATGGAAGGAACCCGTCCGATTCTGGTGGAAATTCAAGCGTTGGTCACGCCGTCCAGCTTTAATTATCCGAAGCGGATGGCGACGGGGCTTGATCAGAACCGTGTGTCGTTGTTAATGGCGGTGCTGGAAAAACGGATGGGTATGCTGCTTCAGGCACAAGATGCTTATATCAAAGTGGCCGGGGGAGTGAAGTTGGATGAACCGGCAATCGATTTGGCGGTGCTGGCGAGCATTGTTTCCAGTTACCGCGATATCGCGCCGAACGGTTTTGATTGCATCATTGGCGAAGTTGGCTTGACCGGCGAGGTTCGGCGCGTCTCCCGGATTGAACAACGGGTGCAGGAAGCGGCGAAGCTCGGCTTCCAACGGGCAATTGTTCCGAAGTCGAATATTGGCGGTTGGGATTTCCCAGAAGGTATTCGAGTGGTCGGAGTAGAAACAGTAAATGATGCATTGAAAGAAATTTTTCCACAATAAGGGGCTTATAGCCCCTTTTAATTTTTTCGGCTGCGGGGTCTCAACAGCGTTTTGTAAATGATATGTGTATAATTGAAGAGAAGGAGGTGGAAATATGTTAAAAAGAATCATTCAAGTGTTATTTCTATTGATTGGTGCAACTGTCGGGCTTATATTCTTACCTTATGTTTTTGAACTCATACCTATGTTTGACAACCCCTGGATCAATAACGCAATTGCTTCCGCTCTGGTGGGAGCTGTAGTATTTTTCTTATTATCATTGTTGTTTGCTGATTCGCTGGTCCGATTTATGAAGTGGATGGAAGAAAAATTGCTCCATGCACCGACACCGGATTTGCTGTTCGGAACAGTGGGCCTAATTATCGGCTTGATCGTTGCTTTCCTGATCGGCTTCGCACTTAGTACAATCGATATTCCGCTTGTTGCTACTGCTGCTCCGATTATCCTTTCTGTGGTCCTTGGCTATCTCGGGTTCCAAGTCGGTTTTCAGAAGCGCGATGAGATGCTCGGCATGCTGACGCCAGCAAAGCTTGCATTAACGAATAAGAAAAATGAAGAGGATCATGAAATTGCCGCATTGCCGGTAAAGAAAACGGCTTATAAATTATTGGATACAAGTGTCATCATCGATGGCCGGATTGCCGATATTTCAGCTACTGGTTTTATGGAAGGCATTTTTGTCGTGCCGCAATTCGTGTTATCGGAATTGCAGCATATTGCGGATTCATCGGATACCTTGAAACGCACAAGAGGGCGCCGCGGACTCGACATTTTAAAACGGCTGCAAAGTGAGCGCGAAGGCGCAATCATGATTACGGAAGAAAGTTTTGATGAAGTGGCGGAAGTGGATTTGAAATTGATGCGTGCGGCCAAGAAAATGGGCGGGCAAGTCGTGACGAATGATTTTAATTTGAATAAAGTCTGTGAACTTCATAATGTACCGGTATTGAACATCAATGATTTGGCCAATGCCGTAAAACCGGTGGTGATACCGGGGGAAGATATGCATGTGGTCGTCATCAAAGACGGCAAAGAGCAGAATCAGGGCGTTGCCTATCTGGATGACGGCACGATGATTGTTATCGAAGACGGCAAAAAATTCATCGGTGACGCCATTGATGTCACCGTGACAAGTGTGCTGCAAACTTCCGCAGGACGCATGATTTTTGCGAAACCGCGAAACGGAAAATGATCGATAAAAGGATGTAAACTTATGAGATATACAGTAGTGCTGCCTGCCGCGGGGAGCGGCAAGCGGATGAAAGCGAATAGGAACAAATTGCTGCTGGAGTTATTCGATAAGCCGATCTTCATCTATACGCTGGAAGTTTTTCAGCGGGACCCGAATTGTGAGTCGATTTGGCTTGCGGTAAAGGACGATGAAAAGGCGTTAATCGAGAATTTTGTAGAAGACTATGAAATTTCGAAAGTGGCGGGATACGCTGTGGGTGGAGCTGAAAGGCAGGATAGTGTTAGAGCCTGTCTCGATATGATTCCCGCCTGTGACGTGGTGCTTGTCCATGATGCAGCGCGCCCGTTTATTGATGCGGACGTAATTTCACGGCTGGCGCAAGAAGCGGCCGATTCCGGTGCTGCGATTGCAGGGGTGCGGGTGAAGGATACGATTAAAAAAGCAGAATCCGGTGTGATTACGGAGACGGTGGAGCGTGACAATTTATGGATTATCCAAACCCCGCAGGCGTTTGATTATTCATTGATAAAAGGAGCGGCAACAGCGGCTTCGGAAGCAGGATTTCTTGGGACCGATGAAGCCATGCTGGTTGAACGGCTGGGGCATCCGGTAAAAATTATTGAAAGCAATTATGAAAATGTGAAAATGACGACGCCGGATGATTTGATTTACGGCAAGGCTATCTTGGAGAGTCGCAGACAGGAGGAACAGCAATGATTCGAATCGGACAAGGGTATGACGTGCATCAATTGGTGGAAGGCCGGCCGCTTATCCTGGGAGGAATTGAAATTCCCCATGATAAAGGGCTGCTCGGCCATTCGGATGCGGATGTGTTATTGCATACAATTACGGATGCGGCACTGGGTGCAATTGGCGGCGGTGATATCGGCAAGCACTTCCCGGATACGGATCCGGAATTCAAGGATGCTGATTCCAAGAAGTTGTTGACGCATATCTGGCAATATGTGAAAGAACAGGGATACGAGCTGGGCAACGTGGATTGCACGGTGATTGCACAAAAACCGAAACTGGCTCCTTACATCGAACAATTGAGAGAGTCGATCGCCGGTTTATTGGAAGCGGATGTTTCGCAGGTCAACGTCAAGGCGACAACAAATGAAAAGCTCGGATCCTTAGGGCGCGAAGAAGGAATCGCTGCACTCGCTGTGATCCTATTGGTGGAGCGCAAGGTTTAAAGGGTACAGATTGAATGATAAAATAGCACACATAAAAGTTTTCTAGGAGGAAATCAAATGACACAAGAAGTACGCGTACGCTATGCACCTAGTCCGACTGGGCACTTACATATCGGTGGAGCCCGGACAGCGCTTTTCAATTATTTATATGCACGCCATCATAACGGGAAATTCATCGTCCGCATCGAAGACACGGATACGGCACGCAATATTGAAACGGGCATCGAATCTCAGCTGGATAACTTGAAGTGGCTGGGCATCGATTACGACGAATCCGTCGATGTCGGTGGCGATTACGGCCCTTACCGCCAAATGGAACGCTTGGATCTTTATAAGGGCTATGCCGATGAAATGCTGGAAAAAGGAATGGCGTTCAAATGTTTTTGTACAGCAGAAGAGCTGGAAGCAGAGCGCGAAACGCAAAAAGCGGCGGGCATTGCTGCACCGCAATACAGCGGAACTTGCCGCAATCTGACGGCTGAAGAGGTAAAAGAGCGGGAAGCTGCCGGCAAAACTTACACAATCCGCGCCAAAGTGCCAACTGACGTTACGTATAAGTTTGACGACCTGGTGCGTGGACCGATTTCATTCGAATCAAAAGATGTTGGCGATTGGGTGATGGTGAAAACCAACGGCATTCCGACGTATAACTTCGCAGTCGTCGTGGACGATCATTTGATGAAGATTACGCATGTGTTCCGCGGCGAAGAGCATTTGTCGAACACACCGCGCCAGCAAATGATTTATGATGCATTCGGCTGGGAGCATCCAACTTATGGCCATATGACGCTGATCATTAATGAAGAACGCAAGAAATTGTCGAAGCGTGATGAGTCGATTCTCCAGTTCATCTCTCAATACAGAGAGCTTGGGTATATCCCGGAAGCGCTGTTTAATTTCTTCGCGCTGCTCGGCTGGTCGCCTGAAGGGGAAGAGGAGATTTTCTCGAAAGAGGAATTGATCCGGATCTTTGATGCGAACCGTTTGTCAAAATCTCCATCGATGTTTGATAAGCAGAAATTGACGTGGATGAATAACCAATACATCAAACAGATGCCGCTTGAAGAAGTGGTTGAACTAGCAGTGCCGCATTTACAGAAGGCGGGCAGATTGCCGGAAGCGATGGACGCAGATCAGCAGGCATGGGCAGAGCGTCTCGTTGCTCTTTACCACGACCAATTGAGTTTCGGCGCAGAAATTACAGAGCTGTCGGAACAATTCTTCTCGGACGACCTTCATTACGGCGAAGACGAGCAGGCAGTGCTTGCCGGCGAACAGGTGCCGGAAGTGATGGCTTCTTTCAAAGAACAGTTGGAAGCACTGGAAGCTTTTGAGCCAGCGGAAATTAAAGCGGCAATCAAAGCTGTCCAAAAAGCGACCGGACATAAAGGGAAGAACCTCTTTATGCCGATTCGTGTTGTGACGACTGGGCAGACGCATGGCCCGGAATTGCCGGACGCCATTGCGCTGCTGGGCAAAGAGAAAACGATCGCGCGCGTGGCGCAATACGCAAGTGCATAAGATTGACTTATAAACACAAAAGTGTAAAATGAATTTACTATCAGAAAATCGTTGACGAGAAGAAGTACATGCAGCAAGCTCTCCAGAGAGGATCCTTATCGGCTGAAAGGGATCCGGGCCGCTGCCGCATGGAAATGCCTCTCTGAGTGCTGAGTCGAATCGAGTAGACCAGACGTTTCACCTGCGTTACGGGTGCCGAGAGAAAAAGGGTTTTCCCTTTTTAATCAGAGTGGAACCGCGCAATTATGCGTCTCTGTCAATTTATTGACAGGGGCGTTTTTTATTTTGCAGTAAAAGGGGTGGAGCAAGATGTTAAAGACATTGAAAGAAGATGTGGCTGTTGTATTTGATCAGGATCCGGCTGCAAGAAATTATTTGGAAGTAATTCTTACCTATTCCGGATTGCATGCCATATGGGCGCACCGTCTGGCCCATTTCTTTTTTAAGAATAAATTATTTTTTATCGCACGGGTCATTTCGCAGATCAGCCGCTTTTTTACCGGCATCGAAATCCATCCAGGTGCCGTTATTGGGCGCCGCTTCTTTATTGATCACGGGATGGGTGTCGTGATTGGCGAAACGTGTATCATCGGCGATAATGTCACGCTGTTTCAGGGAGTGACGTTAGGGGGCACCGGGAAAGAGTCCGGCAAACGCCATCCGACGCTGGAAGATAATGTGCTGGTGGCGACAGGAGCGAAAGTGCTGGGATCTATTACGATAGGTGAGAGTTCGAAAGTCGGTGCCGGATCGGTCGTGCTGAAGGATGTACCGCCGAATTCGACGGTGGTCGGTATTCCGGGGAAAATCGTCATTCAAGACGGTGTCAGGATCAAGAAAGACTTTAACCACCAGGATATGCCCGACCCTGTAGCGGATATCTGCAATTCGATGGAAATGAAAATCGCTGAGCTTCAACGTGAAGTGGAACTGTTAAAACAAGCCAACAAGAAAGAAGGGAATGCCCGATGACGATCCAGATTTTTAATTCATTATCCCGAAAGAAAGAACCGTTTGTCCCGCTTGAAGAGGGCAAAGTGAAAATGTATGTGTGCGGCCCGACTGTCTACAATTACATCCATATCGGCAATGCCCGTCCGGTGATTGTCTATGATACGGTCCGCCGTTATCTCGAATACCGGGGATTCGATGTGAAATATGTCTCCAATTTTACGGATGTCGACGATAAGCTGATCAAAGCTGCCAATGAGCTCGGTGAGACCGTGCCGGAAATTGCCGAACGTTTCATCAAGGCGTATTTCGATAATACGGAAGCACTCGGCTGCGCAGTGGCAGACGAACATCCGCGTGTGACGGATCATATGGATCAGATTATTGAATTCATCGAGGCGCTGATCGAAAAAGGCTTTGCCTATGAATCGCAGGGTGATGTTTATTACCGCACCCGCAAATTCGATGGCTACGGCAAATTGTCACATCAGTCAGTCGACGAATTGAAAATCGGCGCCCGCATTGAAACCGGCGACAAAAAAGAAGATGAACTGGATTTTGTGCTGTGGAAAGCGGCCAAGCCGAATGAAATTTCCTGGGCAAGCCCATGGGGTGAAGGACGTCCAGGCTGGCACATCGAGTGCTCGGTCATGGCGCGTGAACATCTCGGCGACACGATTGATATCCACGCGGGCGGACAGGATCTGACTTTCCCGCATCACGAAAATGAGATCGCCCAGTCGGAAGCTTATACTGGAAAACCATTTGCCCGCTACTGGATGCATAATGGTTATATCAATATAGATAATGAAAAAATGTCGAAGTCATTGAATAATTTCGTTTTGGTGAACGATATTTTGAAAGAAATGGATCCGCAGGTGCTGCGCTTCTTCATGCTGTCAGTGCATTACCGCCATCCGATCAATTATTCGCAGCAATTGGTGGAAGACGCCGTTGCCGGACTGGAGCGTTTGCGGACATCGTATTCAAACTTGAAGCATCGCTTGGGTGTATCCGCAGGACTCGGGGACCATTCCGACATCTGGCTGTCAAAAATCGAGGAAATCAAAAAAGAATTCATTATCACAATGGACGATGATTTCAATACAGCACACGGCATTTCGAAGCTGTTTGATTTGTCCCGTCTTGCCAACACTTATCTTCTGGAGAAGCAAACGTCCGCGGAAGTCATGGAAACATTCCTTGCAGTATTCGATGAGCTGGCGGCAGTGCTAGGTCTGCCTTTCAAACAGGAAGAAGAATTGCTGGACGCAGAAGTTGAGGCTTTATTGGAAGAGCGAATTGCAGCACGCAAAAACCGTGACTTTGCCCGCGCGGATGAAATCCGTGATTTGTTCAAAGAAAAGAATATCATCCTGGAAGATACGGCCCAGGGCACGCGCTGGAAGAGGGGGTAAGGGATTGGAATTATTACGTTATCAGGATGTTGACCAATTGAACGCCCTTGCTCTCGCCTATATGGGAGACGCTGTGTATGAGCAGGCGGTGCGCGAACATTTGCTGCGCTCGGGCCGAGTCAAGCCGAATACATTGCACCGGATGTCGACGACGTTCGTCTCGGCGAAAGCGCAGGCTATCGTGCTGAAAAGATTGACGGAAGAAGGGTTCCTGTCCGAAACCGAACTGGCCGTTATGCGGCGCGGCCGCAATGCCAAATCGGGTTCAGTGCCGAAGAACACCGATGTGCAAACTTATAATTTCAGCACCGCATTCGAAGCGGTGCTGGGCTGGAATTATTTAAAACGCCATACGGAGCGGGTCACCGAAATTATGGCGTACGCCATCGGTATCATAGAAGAGTCGAGAGGAGTGATCAAATGAGTGAGGAATTAGAGTCCGAAATCATTGGAGGCAAAAACCCTGTGCTTGAAGCGCTTCGGGCGGACCGCGATATCAATAAAATCTGGATTGCTGAAGGCGTCCAGAAAAGAAGCATTCATGAACTGTTGCAGCTGGCAAATGACAGGAAGGTCATCGTCCAGTTTGTGCCAAAGAAGAAAATTGACGGCCTGACGGATTCGAATCACCAGGGGGTTGCCGCAGCGGTTGCCGCTTATAATTACGCGGAACTGGATGATCTGTTCAAAGTGGCGGAGACGCGTTCAGAAGATCCGTTTTTCCTGATCCTTGACGAACTGGAAGATCCACATAATTTAGGATCGATCATGCGGACGGCGGATGCGGTCGGTGCACACGGTTTGATTATTCCGAAACGCCGTGCAGTCGGTTTGACGGCGGTCGTCGCCAAATCGTCGACCGGTGCGATTGAACATATTCCGGTCGTGAGGGTGAATAACCTGTCGCAAATCGTCGACGAGTTGAAAAAGCGCGGCGTCTGGATTGCCGGAACGGATGCGAAAGAATCCGTGGATTACCGCAAAATGGACGCATCGTTGCCACTGGCGGTCATCATTGGCAGCGAAGGCAAAGGCATGAGCCGGATTCTGCGTGAGAAATGTGATTTCCTGTATCAGCTGCCGATGGTCGGCCATGTAACTTCCCTGAATGCTTCGGTGGCAGCGAGCCTGCTCATGTATGAAGTCTATCGGAAGCGCCATCCAATAGGTTAAGCGATATGGATATTCTGCTGGTTGATGGCTATAACATCATTGGAGACTGGGTGGAACTAAGGGAGTTAAAGAAGGAAAAGCTTGCCGATGCCAGGGATCGGCTGATTGAGCGGATGGCGGAGTATCGCGGGTATAAAGGATGGCGGGTCATTATCGTTTTTGATGCGCATCTGGTGCCAGGCATTGAAGCCCGGAATCTGAAATCGGAAGTCGAAGTCATTTTTACGAAAGAAAGCGAGACTGCCGATGAACGAATTGAAAAACTGGCGGCAAGTTTGAACAACCGGCGTGATCAAATTTACGTGGCTACATCGGATTCTACGGAACAATCGGTGATTTTTGCCAAGGGCGCGCTCCGAATCTCCGCGCGTGAACTGGAAATCGAAGTGGAGGAAATCCAAAAGCAAATTTCGAAAAAAGTTAAAGAAATTCAAGAGCAGCAGGCTTTCTCAAAAATCACCTTGTCAACGGAAATTGCGGAAATATTTGAAAAATGGCGCCGTGGATTGAAATGAACGGTTGACGCTCAATTTTTGGTTCCTGTATACTGATGATAACGAGGTTCGCGCGACCGGAGGGATTACCGTGGGAAATCAGGAACAAGTTCAAGCTCGACTATTTATAGAAATGACAGATGAAGAACTTGTCAGTTTGGTCCACGAAGGAAATACCGAAGCACTGGATTATTTGATTAATAAATTTCGGCATTTCGTTCGAATGAAAGCCCGTTCCTATTTTCTGATCGGCGCTGACAAAGAAGACATTATCCAGGAAGGCATGATTGGCTTGTATAAAGCCATCCGTGATTTCCGCAGTGATAAGCTGTCTTCTTTCAGGGCGTTTGCAGAACTGTGCATCATCCGGCAGATCATTACTGCCATCAAGACGGCCACGCGCCAAAAACACATTCCGCTGAATTCGTACGTGTCTTTGGATAAGCCGATTTATGACGAGGAATCTGACCGCACGCTGATGGATGTCCTGACCGATAACGGAGTGGACGATCCGCAACAGCTGATGATCAATAATGAAGAGTTCATGTATATGGAAGAAAAAATGGGTGAGGTGCTCAGTGAACTTGAGCGTGAAGTGCTGGCGTTGTATCTGGACGGCCAGACTTACCAGGAGATCTCAGAAAAGTTGGAGCGCCACGTCAAATCAATCGATAATGCCTTGCAGCGGGTGAAGAGAAAACTGGAGCGGCATCTGCAGCCGGATGAAACCCGCACCTCCTGAAATGCTGTTGACATGGAACTTTTAAGGTGATAACCTTGAAAAAGCTGCAAACTCGAATAGGGTGAGGAAAATGGCTAAAAAAATCGTTTTAAGCTGCTCGAAATGTGCATCCCGCAATTACACGGTTCCAGCAAGAACGGAATCCAGCACACGTTTGGAACTTAATAAATTCTGTGCTCATTGCAATGGGCATACCGTGCATAAACAAACGTTATGAATTTAAGTGAATGCCGAACGATATAGAGTGATTTTTAAACTTCGGAGGTTTTTGGACAATGGGCAACATTGGCGATTTCTTTAAAAACGTCGTTTCGGAAATGAGAAAAGTAAGCTGGCCTAAACGCAAGGAATTGACACGCTATACAATCGTCGTTCTTTCCACCGTTATTTTCATGGCACTTTTCTTCGCATTGATCGATTCAGGCATCTCGGAATTATTCCGTTGGTTCTTAGCGCTATAAGATAATGGTAGCGCGCAACAAGAATAATGCATAAAAAATAGCCCGTCATTCTATGAGAACGGGTTTTTTCATTTGGAAAAAAAGGAGGGATGGACGTTCAGTCCGTGCAATTATGGAAAAGAATTGGTATGTAGTCCACACGTATTCCGGCTATGAAAATAAAGTCAAAGCCAACCTGGAAAAGCGTGTTGAAACAATGGGTATGGAAGATCTCATTTTCCGCGTCATCATTCCCGAAGAGCAGGAGACAGACTTTAAAGACGGCAAAAAACGCACTGTCATGCGTAAAACTTTCCCGGGATATGTTTTGGTCGAATTGATCATGACAGATGAATCCTGGTATGTGGTCCGCAATACGCCGGGTGTTACCGGGTTTATCGGTTCATCGGGCGGGGGAGCAAAACCGACGCCGTTACTTGATGAAGAAGTTGATTTTATCCTGAAGCAGATGGGTATGACCGAACGCCGTGTCGACATCAACTTCGAAGTCAGTGACGTTGTCGAAGTTATGGATGGGCCTTTTGCCAACTTCCAGGGCAAAGTGGAAGAGATCGACGAGACAAAAGGCAAAGTAAAAGTGTCCATCGATATCTTCGGCCGCGAAACAAAAATGGAGCTTGATTTCGAGCAAGTTCAAAAATTATAAAAGCCGCTTGCTATTCCGATGCGGAAGTGGTATTATTTCATAGGTCAGACTGTCCTAGGACACTCTGTACAATTTAGCTAATTCTATCAACATAGTTGACAGACAGATATTTGAGTGGGAGGGGAAACCCTATTACCACATCACGGACTTAAGGAGGTGTGTTTCGTGGCTAAAAAAGTAATTAAAGTTGTAAAATTGCAGATTCCTGCAGCTAAAGCAAACCCAGCTCCACCGGTAGGACCGGCACTCGGTCAAGCAGGTGTTAACATCATGGGCTTCTGTAAAGAGTTCAACGCACGTACTGCTGATCAAGCAGGACTGATCATTCCAGTTGAGATTTCGGTATTTGAAGATCGTTCATTTACATTCATTACGAAAACTCCACCCGCAGCTGTTCTATTAAAAGTAGCAGCCGGTATTGAATCAGGTTCAGGCGAACCGAACCGCAATAAAGTAGCGACTGTGAAACGCGACAAAGTTCGTGAAATCGCAGAAACTAAAATGCCAGATCTAAATGCTGCTTCAGTTGAAGCTGCAATGTTGATGGTTGAAGGTACTGCTCGCAGCATGGGCATTACAATCGAAGACTAATCTAGAAGTTGTTTTTGGACGGGTTGCGCAAGTTCGTAAAAGGGCTGCGCAGCCTTTAATCGTGGGAGGTTTAAGACCGCTCGACCACAACAAGGAGGACATTTAAAATGGCTAAAACAGGCAAAAAGCTGCGCGAAGCAGCAAAATCAATCGACCGCACGAAATTTTACGAAGCGAAAGAAGCTATTGAACTTGCGAAAAAAGCAAGCACAGTAAACTTCGATGCAACAGTGGAAGTGGCTTTCCGTCTTGGAATCGATCCGCGTAAGAACGACCAGCAAATCCGTGGAGCAGTAGTGCTTCCAAACGGAACTGGTAAAACGCAAAGCGTATTGGTATTCGCTAAAGGCGACAAAGTTAAAGAAGCAGAAGCAGCTGGAGCGGATTTCGTAGGCGACGCTGAATATATCCAAAAAATCCAACAGGGATGGTTTGACTTCGACGTGATCGTGGCAACTCCTGACATGATGGGTGAAGTTGGTAAAATCGGTCGCGTATTGGGACCAAAAGGCTTAATGCCAAACCCGAAAACAGGGACTGTTACATTTGATGTAACAAAAGCTGTTCAGGAAATCAAAGCTGGTAAAGTGGAATACCGTGCAGACAAAACGGGTATCATTCACGCGCCAATCGGGAAAGTTTCTTTTGATGACAGCAAACTTGCTGAAAACTTGGAAGCAATCTACGATGTAGTTCTTAAAGCTAAGCCATCGGCTGCTAAAGGTACTTACATCAAGTCACTTAACATTACAACTACAATGGGGCCTGCTGTAAAAGTGGATCCATCGAAAGTTGTCGTTAAGTAATTTATTGACATCACACAATTTCTCGGCTATAATAGCGAAGTTGTGAAATATACGTTTGTACCGCAGACAGCAGGGGCGCCAGTCGCTTAAATTATCCCTGCCGAGGACATGATGAATTCAGTTAACATCTTTTGGATGCTGATTTTATGCCTCTGTGTCTGTAATGGACCAGAGGCTTTTCTTATGGAGACGGTATGAATGAAAATCTATGGGAGGTGCCAAAATGACAAAAGCAGTTGAAACGAAAAAAGTTGTCGTGCAAACAATCGCTGAAAAATTCGGCTCTGCAGCTTCTGTAGTAGTTGTTGATTACCGCGGTTTGAACGTTGCACAATTGACAGAACTTCGTAAACAGCTTCGTGAAGCAGGCGTTGAGTTTAAAGTTTACAAAAACTCAATGACTCGCCGTGCTGCTGAAGTACACGGTCTTGAAGCGATCAACGAACACTTTACAGGTCCTAACGCGATTGCGTTTTCAAATGAAGATGTAGTTGCGCCGGCGAGAATCATCAATGATTTCGCTAAAAAGAACGAAGCGCTTGAAATTAAAGCGGGTATTATCGAAGGCCTTGTATCTTCCGCGGAAGATATCAAAGCATTGGCAGAACTGCCATCACGCGATGGTCTATTGTCTATGCTACTGAGCGTGCTTCAAGCTCCAGTCCGCAACTTTGCTGCTACAACAAAAGCAGTTGCAGATCAGAAAGAAGAACAAGAACAAGGCGCATAATTCTGCTGCCCAGCTTAGCAACACAAAAAAATTACCTATCATAGGAGGAACTTATAATGACACACGAACAAATCTTAGACGCAATCAAAGAAATGACAGTTCTACAACTTAACGACCTAGTAAAAGCAATCGAAGAAGAATTCGGCGTAACTGCTGCTGCTCCTGTAGCTGCAGCTGCAGGCGGTGCTGCTGTTGAAGAAGAGCAAACTGAATTCGACGTAATCCTTAACTCTGCTGGCGATCAAAAGATCAAAGTTATCAAAGCAGTACGCGAAGTTACTGGCCTAGGCTTGAAAGAAGCTAAAGCACTAGTTGACGAAGCTCCTAAAGCACTTAAAGAAGGCGTAACTAAAGAAGAAGCAGAAGAAATCAAAGGCAAACTTGAAGAAGTTGGCGCTGGAGTAGAAGTTAAGTAATTTCTGAACTCGATAGTAAGATAGAAAAAGCTCGTCAGTGTATACCGACGAGCTTTTTCTTCTTTTTAATTTTAAATTCAAGTTTTTAGTTCATCAATGTTAAGGAGGTCTCCGTATGTCACAGCATTATTATTCCAAAAACCCTCAAACTTCAAGCAAACCCCAAGAGTGGGCATACACATTGCGAGGCGAAAAGTTCCAGTTTCAAACGGATTCAGGTGTTTTCAGCAAGAATGAGGTGGATTTCGGTTCCCGCTTATTGATAGAGGCATTTGAAGATTCGTCTGTGGAAGGGCCGGTGCTGGACGTCGGCTGCGGTTACGGACCGATCGGAATTGCCATCGCGAAATCATTTCCCCAAAAAAGGGTTCACATGGTGGACGTCAATTCACGGGCCATTGAACTTGCTCAGAAAAATGCATTGAAAAATGGTGCAGACAATGTTGAAATTTATGAGAGTGATGGACTTTCTTCAGTAAAAGAGGAAGGTTTTTCGGCCATCCTGACCAACCCGCCGATCCGGGCAGGAAAAGATACGGTCTTCAGATTTTATGAGGAAGCGTGTGAGAAGATTGCGCCTGGCGGATCACTATGGGTTGTCATCCAGAAAAAGCAGGGAGCTCCTTCGACAGAAGAAAAATTAACAGCGCTTTTTGGCAATTGCAGCGTGGTCGATAAAAAGAAGGGATACTTCATTTTTGAGGCCAGAAAAATTTGACTTGACAAATTCCTTGTGATATTATAATGAAATGCAAAATTTATTATTTTGAGGTCGTTTGCCCTTTTTTCGGGCAGGGCATGGCGGCAGAGTAAACCATGTGTTAACCGAAAATGAGCTGATTCGTTGGACTCGTTTTCTTTTTGTCTTTTCGATATCATACACTATTTTGTGGAAATCGCAAAGACCTATAATCGTTTTATTGAGGGGTGAATAAGTTGGTAGGTCAACTAGTTCAGTACGGTCAACATCGTCAACGCAGAAGTTTTTCGAGAATCAGTGAAGTTCTGGATCTTCCGAACCTGATTGAAATTCAATCATCATCTTATGAGTGGTTCCTTGAAGAAGGGCTGCGCGAAATGTTCCGCGATATTTCGCCGATTGAAGATTTCACAGGAAATCTTTCGCTCGAGTTTGTTGATTACAGTCTTGCAGAACCGAAATATCCAGTGGACGAATCAAAAGAGCGCGATGTCACTTTCGCAGCTCCACTGCGCGTCAAAGTGCGTCTTCACAACAAAGAAACAGATGAAGTGAAAGAGCAGGACGTCTTTATGGGAGATTTCCCTTTAATGACGGAAACCGGCACTTTTGTAATTAATGGCGCCGAACGGGTCATCGTTTCACAATTAGTCCGTTCACCAAGTGTCTATTTCCACGACAAGACAGACAAAAACGGTAAAAAAGGATTCGGTGCAACCGTCATTCCAAACCGCGGAGCCTGGCTTGAATATGAAACAGACGCCAAAGACGTAGTATATGTCAGAATTGACCGCACGCGTAAGCTTCCTGTAACTGTTCTTTTAAGAGCACTTGGATTCGGTTCCGATGAGGAGATCATCGAATTGCTCGGTGATAACGAATACTTGCGCAACACGCTCGAAAAAGACAATACAGAAAGCACTGAAAAAGCGCTTCTGGAAATTTATGAGCGTCTGCGCCCGGGTGAGCCGCCGACAGTTGAAAGTGCCAAGAGTTTATTGTACTCACGCTTTTTCGACCCAAAACGCTATGACCTGGCAAATGTAGGCCGCTATAAAATGAATAAAAAACTTCACATCAAGAACCGCCTGTTCAATCAGACGATCGCTGAAACATTGGTTGATCCTGAAACTGGCGAAATTCTGGTGGAAGCCGGTACGTTAATCGATCGCCGCGTCCTTGATAAAATCATCCCGAATCTTGAAAGCGGTGTGGGCTTCCATACTGTCACTCAAGTAGGTGGCGTTTTAGAAGGTGACGTAACGTTGCAGGCAGTTAAAATTTTCGCTCCGAATGATGAAGAGCAAAAAGAAATCACTGTTATAAGCAATGCTTATATAGAAGATAAGATTAAGCATGTAACTCCTGCTGATATCATTTCTTCCATCAGTTACTTCTTTAACCTTTTATACGGAGTTGGAAACACGGATGATATCGATCATCTTGGTAACCGCCGTCTCCGTTCAGTCGGGGAACTTTTGCAAAACCAGTTCCGCATCGGTTTATCCCGTATGGAGCGTGTGGTTCGTGAGCGGATGTCGATCAACGACACGCAAGCAATCGTACCGCAGCAATTGATCAATATCCGTCCGGTTA
The DNA here is from genome assembly GCF_049262615.1 of Planococcus daihaiensis. Lineage (GTDB taxonomy): Bacteria > Bacillota > Bacilli > Bacillales_A > Planococcaceae > Planococcus. Next base: position 1,730,878 of record NZ_CP175504.1, read on the forward strand.
TTGCATCGATTAAAGAGTTTTTCGGAAGCTCTCAACTGTCACAGTTTATGGATCAGACGAACCCGCTTGCTGAGTTGACTCACAAACGTCGTCTATCTGCGCTTGGGCCCGGTGGTCTGACGCGTGAACGTGCCGGTTTCGAAGTGCGTGACGTCCATTATTCACATTATGGCCGCATGTGTCCGATTGAAACTCCTGAGGGGCCGAACATCGGCTTGATCAATACACTTTCCACTTTCGCGAAAGTGAATAAATTCGGTTTTATTGAAACACCTTATCGCCGCGTTGATTCTGAAAGCGGTCTTGTGACAGGTCAAATTGATTATCTGACAGCTGATGAAGAAGATAATTATGTTGTGGCTCAAGCCAATTCAGTGTTGAATGACGACGGTTCATTTGTTGAAGATGAAGTTGTTGCCCGTTTCCGTGGTGAAAACACTCTTTATAAACGCAGCAACGTCGATTACATGGATGTTTCGCCGAAACAGGTTGTTTCAGTCGCAACAGCGTGTATTCCGTTCCTTGAAAACGATGACTCCAACCGTGCTCTTATGGGTGCGAACATGCAGCGTCAGGCTGTTCCATTGTTAAACCCGGAAGCTCCTTTTGTAGGAACCGGTATGGAACACCTTGCAGCAAGAGATTCAGGTGCTGCAGTCATCGCCAAAAATGATGGTATCGTCGAATATGTGGAAGCGAAAGAAATTCGTGTTCGCCACATTGAAGACGTGGATGGCAATGAAGTGAAAGGTGATGTGGACACATATCGCCTGCAGAAATTCGTCCGTTCAAACCAAGGTACAAGCTATAACCAACGTCCAATCGTCAAAGTCGGCGATCGTGTTTCGAGACGCGATATCCTGGCTGATGGACCTTCGATGGAACGTGGCGAAATGGCCTTGGGTCGAAATGTTTTAGTGGCATTCATGACGTGGGACGGCTTTAACTATGAAGATGCGATCATCATGAGTGAGCGTCTCGTTAAAGATGATGTTTATACATCTGTCCATATTGAAGAATACGAATCAGATTCCCGCGATACGAAATTGGGACCTGAGGAAATCACTCGTGATATTCCGAACGTCGGAGAAGACGCGCTTCGCAACCTCGATGACCGTGGAATTATCCGCGTAGGTGCTGAAGTGAAAGATGGCGATATCCTGGTCGGTAAAGTAACGCCTAAAGGGGTTACGGAATTGACGGCGGAAGAGCGTTTGCTGCACGCCATTTTTGGTGAAAAAGCTCGCGAAGTCCGCGATACATCACTCCGTGTGCCACATGGCGCCGGCGGTATTGTATTGGATGTTAAAATCTTCAACCGTGAAGACGGGGACGAGCTTCCACCAGGCGTCAACCAATTGGTGCGCGCCTACATCGTTCAGAAACGTAAAATTTCTGTCGGTGATAAAATGGCCGGCCGTCACGGTAACAAAGGTGTTATCTCCCGGATCCTTCCGGAAGAAGACATGCCTTTCATGCCGGATGGCACGCCTGTCGACATCATGTTAAACCCACTTGGTGTTCCTTCCCGGATGAATATCGGGCAAGTATTGGAACTTCATTTGGGAATGGCTTCCCGTTCACTCGGAATTCATATGGCTTCATCTGTATTTGATGGAGCGAATGAGGATGATGTGTTGGAAACCATGGAAGAATCGGGCATGCCGCGCGACGGAAAAACCATTCTATATGATGGCCGTTCCGGAGAATCCTTCGATAACCGTGTATCTGTCGGAATCATGTATATGATCAAACTGGCGCATATGGTTGACGATAAGCTTCACGCCCGTTCGACCGGACCATATTCACTAGTTACTCAGCAGCCGCTTGGTGGTAAAGCACAATTCGGTGGACAGCGTTTCGGTGAGATGGAAGTTTGGGCACTTGAAGCATACGGTGCCGCACATACACTGCAGGAAATTTTGACTGTTAAGTCGGATGATGTGGTCGGACGTGTGAAAACGTATGAAGCAATTGTCAAAGGTGAAAGTGTACCGGAGCCTAGTGTGCCGGAATCATTCAAAGTTTTGATAAAAGAACTTCAAAGTCTTGGTATGGACGTGAAAATGCTGACAATCGACGATGAGGAAATTGAATTGCGCGATTTGGATGAAGAAGAAGATCTTCAACCGGCCGATTCTTTGAATATCCTGCCGATTGCAGATAAGGAAACACCTATTGGAACAGTTGATTGATAAATAGTTGGAATTGGGCAGTTTTAAACTGCCCCAAATTCATTCACTTGGTCACTAACGAGGAAGAGCCGTATAGAAACTCGAGACAAAAGGGAGGTAGGCTCCTTGATAGATGTTAATAATTTTGAGTATATGAAAATCGGATTAGCTTCACCCGATAAAATTCGCTCATGGTCTTATGGAGAAGTCAAAAAGCCAGAAACAATTAACTACCGTACATTAAAACCTGAAAAAGATGGTTTGTTCTGTGAACGTATTTTCGGTCCTACAAAAGACTGGGAATGCCATTGCGGAAAATACAAACGCGTCCGTTATAAAGGTGTTGTCTGCGATCGTTGTGGCGTTGAAGTTACACGTTCGAAAGTACGCCGCGAACGTATGGGCCATATCGAATTAGCTGCACCAGTTTCACATATCTGGTATTTCAAAGGGATCCCGAGCCGTATGGGGTTAATCCTGGATATGTCACCACGTTCATTGGAAGAAGTTATTTATTTCGCTTCATATGTTGTTATCGATCCAGCGGATACACCGCTTGAGAAGAAACAGCTGCTGTCGGAAAAAGAATACCGCGCTTATCGCGATAAATTCGGTAAAAAATTCCAGGCTGCAATGGGAGCGGAAGCAATCAAGCGACTTCTTCAGGAAATCGATCTTGAACGCGAAACTGATTCATTGAAAGAAGAATTGAAAACAGCTCAAGGGCAGCGCCGCACTCGTGCGATCAAACGTCTTGAAGTTGTGGAATCTTTCCGTAACTCGGGCAATAACCCGGATTGGATGATTCTGGATGTTCTTCCTGTAATTCCACCGGAGCTTCGCCCGATGGTTCAATTGGACGGCGGTCGTTTTGCGACTTCTGATTTGAACGATCTTTACCGTCGCGTAATCAACCGGAACAACCGTTTGAAACGTCTATTGGATCTTGGTGCACCGAGCATTATTGTTCAGAACGAAAAACGCATGCTGCAGGAAGCTGTAGATGCTTTGATCGATAATGGCCGTCGCGGCCGTCCTGTTACTGGACCGGGTAACCGTCCATTAAAATCTCTTTCTCATATGCTGAAAGGGAAACAAGGACGTTTCCGTCAGAACCTTCTGGGTAAACGTGTCGATTATTCAGGCCGTTCCGTTATTGTTGTCGGACCGAACCTGAAAATGTATCAATGCGGCTTGCCGAAAGGAATGGCAATCGAGTTGTTCAAGCCTTTCGTTATGAAAGAGCTTGTGGAACGTGGTCTCGCCCATAACATCAAGAGTGCTAAACGCAAAATTGAACGTCTGCATTCTGAAGTTTGGGATGTACTGGAAGATGTCATCAAGGAGCATCCGGTTCTGTTGAACCGCGCGCCGACACTTCACAGACTCGGTATTCAAGCGTTTGAACCGACATTGGTCGAAGGGAAGGCAATTCGCCTTCACCCATTAGTATGTACAGCATACAATGCCGATTTTGACGGTGACCAAATGGCTGTTCACGTACCGCTTTCATCTGAAGCTCAGGCTGAAGCGCGATTATTGATGCTTGCCGCTCAGAACATTTTGAACCCGAAAGACGGAAAACCTGTTGTTACGCCTTCACAGGACATGGTTTTGGGTAACTATTACCTTACGTTGGAGCGCAAAGGCGCAACTGGCGAAGGGGCTACGTTCTCCGGACCTGAAGAGGTTTTAGTTGCTTACCAGACAGGCCATGTACATTTGCATACTCGTATCGCAATCGATGCCGAATCTGTAAACAACCCGACTTTCACGGCTGAACAAAACAAAATGTTGTTGCTGACAACTGTCGGTAAGATCATTTTCAATGAAATTCTGCCAAAATCGTTCCCTTACATCAATGAACCAACCGATTATAATCTGCAAGTTGAAACGCCGGCGAAATATTTTGTGGCGACAACGACAGATATTCGTAAGCACATTGAAGAGGCTGAACTTGTAACACCATTCAAGAAAAAGATTCTTGGTGAAATCATCGCTGAAGTGTTCAAACGTTTCCATATTACGGAAACTTCAAGAATGCTTGACCGCATGAAGAGCCTTGGATTCAAATATTCCACTCAAGCTGGTATTACGGTAGGTATTTCCGATATCGTCGTTCTTCCGGATAAAGGTGAAATTCTTGTGGAAGCTCAGGATAATGTAGATAAAGTCATGAAACAATTCCGTCGTGGTTTGATTACTGAAGAGGAACGCTACGCACGTGTAATTTCTTTCTGGAGCAGTGCAAAAGATGTTATCCAGGAAAAACTGATGGCTTCTCTCGACAATATGAACCCGATTTTCATGATGAGTGACTCCGGAGCCCGTGGTAACGCATCCAACTTTACACAATTAGCTGGTATGCGCGGACTCATGGCCAACCCGGCAGGACGCATTATTGAACTGCCGATCAAATCTTCATTCCGTGAAGGTTTGACGGTATTGGAATACTTCATCTCGACTCACGGTGCGCGTAAAGGTCTTGCCGATACAGCACTGAAAACTGCCGATTCAGGTTACCTGACACGTCGTCTCGTAGACGTTGCACAAGATGCAATCGTCCGTGAAAATGATTGTGGCACTGACCGCGGCTTGTTGGTTGGAGCGTTGATGGAGGGTACGGAAGTAATTGAAGAACTGGATGAGCGTATCGTTGGACGCCACGCGAAGAAAACAATTCGCCATCCTGAAACAGATGAAGTGATCGTTGCGAAAGATGAATTGATTACACAAGATTTGACGCGTCTCATTGTTGAAGCGGGAATCAAAGAAGTGACAATCCGTTCGGCGTTCACGTGTAACACGAAACACGGCGTCTGCAAAAAATGTTACGGAACGAATCTTGCGACTGGAGACGAAGTTGAAGTGGGCGAAGCAGTTGGTATCATTGCTGCTCAGTCAATCGGAGAGCCAGGCACGCAGCTTACAATGCGTACATTCCACACAGGCGGTGTAGCAGGAGACGATATTACACAAGGTCTTCCACGTATCCAGGAAATATTTGAATCAAGAAATCCGAAAGGCCAGGCAGTGATTTCTGAAATTACAGGAACAGTTACTGAAGTGGACGAAATTCGCGAAGGCCAGAAAGAAATCACGATTCAAGGCGACGTCGAAACCCGTAAATATTTGGCGCCTTATAATGCACGCATTAAAGTGCAGGCGGACGATGCAATCGTACGCGGCCAAGTATTAACTGATGGTTCGATTGATCCGAAACAATTATTGCAAGTTAAAGACGTTCAAGCTGTTCAAGTGTATCTATTGAAGGAAGTTCAAAAAGTTTACCGTATGCAAGGTGTGGAAATCGGTGACAAACACGTGGAAGTCATGGTTCGCCAGATGTTCCGTAAAGTTCGTGTGATTGAAGCCGGAGACACAGAATTGCTGCCAGGTTCACTGCTGGACATCCACCAATTTACAGAAGCGAATGTTAAAGCGGTTCTTGAAGGAACCCTTCCGGCAACAAGCCGTCCGGTTATTCTCGGGATCACAAAAGCTTCTCTTGAAACAGAATCATTCCTTTCAGCTGCATCCTTCCAGGAAACAACGCGCGTCTTAACAGATGCCGCTATTAAAGGGAAGCGTGATGAGTTACTTGGCTTGAAAGAAAATGTTATTATCGGTAAACTCGTTCCGGCTGGTACGGGAATGCAGCGTTACCGCCAGATCAAAATAGCTCAAAGCGAAAAAGCTCCTGCTGAAGAAATTGTAGGGTCTGAATCGTAAGTAGAGTAGATGGATTTCGGGGAGTTCCAATAACTCCCCGGGATTTTTTATGAATCTAGTTGACATGAAATTCATAGGGTGATATTATGTTGAAGGTTGATGGTTAGCTATCTTTCACTTTATTGGCATGAATTTGCCTGTATAAGGTTGCAAGAGATGCAAATTATCTTCGGTACTAAGCAACAGTAATCGCGTTTAAAGTGGCATTGCCCAAGAACATATAAGTGAAACGATTGAATGGCCCATCAAGTTGTCCGGACATCTAAGATAAGGTCCCTTCAAACGAATTCAACAAGAACAAAGCTTGGCTAAGTAGCAGGAGCAATCCTCTGCAGCTGCTGAAGCAATTACTGGATTCCAGTTTTTGTGTAGAAAACACAAAGACTTTGTTTTTTACCCAAAAATGAACCACCTGGATATGTGGTATTAGAACACCTTTTGAGAGGAGGAAAAATCGATGCCTACAATTAACCAATTAGTTAACAAGCCTCGTAAACCAAAAAGCACTAAATCAGACTCACCAGCGTTGAACAAAGGGTATAACAGCTTTAAAAAGTCTCAGACTAACGTAAGCTCACCTCAGAAACGTGGAGTTTGTACTCGTGTTGGTACGATGACACCGAAAAAACCTAACTCCGCATTGCGTAAATATGCGCGTGTACGGTTAACGAACCAAATTGAGGTCAATGCATACATCGGCGGCGAAGGTCACAACCTTCAAGAGCACAGTGTAGTTCTTCTTCGCGGCGGACGCGTAAAAGATTTACCTGGTGTGCGTTACCATATCGTACGTGGAGCACTTGATACAGCTGGAGTAAACGGCCGTATGCAAAGCCGTTCTAAATACGGAACTAAACGCCCTAAAGTAAAAAAATAATCAATTAATTTAACGAATAACTTTCGTTGAAAGGAGGAACATACATGCCTCGTAAAGGTCCTGTAGCAAAACGTGATGTGTTGCCAGATCCAATTTATAGTTCAAAATTGGTGACACGCTTAATTAATAAAATGATGGTTGACGGAAAAAGAGGTACTTCACAAAAGATCCTATACGGAGCGTTCGAATTAGTTAAAGAACGCAGCGGTAAAGATCCAATCGAAGTATACGAACAAGCATTGACTAACATTATGCCAGTTCTTGAAGTTCGCTCACGCCGTGTAGGTGGAGCTAACTATCAAGTACCGGTTGAAGTTCGTCCTGAGCGCCGTACAACTTTAGGTCTACGCTTCTTGGTTAACTATTCACGTCTTCGTGGAGAGAAAACAATGGAAGAACGTTTGGCTAATGAAATCATGGATGCAGCCAACAATACTGGTTCATCAGTTAAGAAACGTGAAGATTTGCATAAAATGGCAGACGCGAACAAAGCATTCGCTCACTATCGCTGGTAAATTCTTGCAAGATGTAAAAATCTTAATCCAAGATGGAAGGAGAAAAACAACATGGCTAGAGAGTTCTCCTTAGACAAAACACGTAATATCGGAATCATGGCACACATTGATGCCGGTAAAACGACTACTACGGAGCGTATTCTATATTACACTGGTAGAATCCACAAAATTGGCGAAACGCATGAAGGTGCTTCTCAAATGGACTGGATGGAGCAAGAGCAAGAACGTGGAATCACAATCACGTCTGCTGCTACAACTGCTTCATGGAAAAACCACCGTGTAAACATCATCGATACTCCAGGGCACGTAGACTTCACTGTTGAAGTTGAACGTTCTTTGCGCGTACTTGATGGTGCAGTTACAGTTCTTGATGCTCAATCAGGTGTTGAGCCTCAAACTGAAACTGTTTGGCGTCAAGCAACAACTTACGGAGTTCCGCGTATCGTATTCATCAACAAAATGGATAAAATCGGTGCAGATTTCCTTTACTCTGTAGGTACATTACACGATCGCCTACAAGCGAACGCTCACCCGATTCAATTGCCAATCGGCGCAGAAGACGAATTTTCAGCAATCATCGATTTGGTTGAAATGAATGCTCGTTTCTATGCAAACGATTTGGGAACTGAAATTACAGAAGGTGAAATTCCTGAAGATTACAAAGAGCTTGCGGAAGAGTGGCACACTAAATTAGTGGAAGCTGTTGCTGAGCTTGATGAAGACTTGATGGAAAAATATCTTAGTGGGGAAGAAATCACGAAAGAAGAACTTAAAGCTGGTATCCGTAAAGGAACACTAGACGTTGAGTTTTACCCAGTGGTTTGTGGATCTGCTTTCAAAAATAAAGGGGTTCAATTAACGCTTGATGCAGTAATTGATTACCTGCCATCACCATTGGACGTACCTCCAATGACTGGCGTACTTCCTGATTCAGATGAAGAGGTATTGCGCAGACCTGACGAAGACGAGCCATTCTCGGCGTTGGCGTTTAAAGTAATGACGGATCCATACGTAGGAAAGTTAACTTTCTTCCGCGTGTATTCTGGAACTCTTAAATCTGGTTCTTACGTACAAAACTCTTCTAAAGGCAAGCGTGAACGCGTTGGACGTATCCTGCAAATGCACGCTAACTCCCGTGAAGAGATCGCTGAAGTTTACTGCGGTGATATCGCAGCGGCTATCGGCCTTAAAGATACATCGACGGGTGATACTTTAAGTGACGAGAAGCATCAAGTAATTCTTGAGCGTATGGTATTCCCAGAACCTGTTATCTCACTTTCTGTGGAACCTAAGTCAAAAGCAGATCAAGATAAAATGGGTCAAGCCCTTGGTAAATTGCAAGAAGAGGATCCAACTTTCCGTGCGCACACTGACCAGGAAACTGGCCAAACAATCATCGCGGGTATGGGTGAACTTCACCTTGATATCCTAGTTGACCGTATGCGCCGTGAATTCAACGTAGAAGCTAACGTGGGTGCACCTCAGGTATCTTACCGTGAGACATTCCGTGACTCTGCTAAAGTTGAAGGTAAATTCGTACGCCAATCTGGTGGACGTGGACAATTCGGACACGTTTGGATTGAATTCTCTCCAAACGAAGAAGGAGCAGGTTTTGAATTTGAAAATGGTATCGTTGGTGGTGTTGTTCCACGTGAATACATCCCAGCAGTTGAAGCGGGTCTTCGTGACTCTCTAGACAACGGTGTTATTGCCGGATATCCATTGATCGACATCAAAGCTCGTTTGTTCGACGGTTCTTACCATGATGTTGACTCGAATGAGATGGCATTTAAAGTTGCTGCTTCTATGGCACTTAAAAATGCAATTTCGAAAGTTAGACCGGTTCTTCTTGAGCCAATTATGCGCGTTGAGGTTGTTATCCCTGAGGAATACCTTGGAGATATCATGGGTGACATTACGTCACGCCGAGGCCGTGTAGAAGGTATGGACGCTCGCGGAAACGCACAAGTTGTTCGTGCTATGGTACCACTTGCAGAAATGTTCGGTTATGCGACTTCATTGCGTTCAAACACGCAAGGCCGTGGTGTGTTCTCAATGCACTTCGATCATTATGAAGAAGTGCCGAAATCAATTTCTGAAGAAATCATCAAAAAAAATAAAGGTCAATAATTGAATTTTGATCTTTAATAAAGTATAAATAATTTGTATGTCAGGAATAATAGGGCCCTATTATTCCGACACATCAAATAAAAAAATTAACTTAATTTTCGAGGAGGATTTTTCTAATGGGTAAAGCTAAATTTGATCGCTCTAAAACACACGCGAATATTGGTACAATTGGTCACGTTGACCATGGTAAAACAACTTTGACTGCAGCAATCGCTACAGTACTTGCAAAACAATCAGGCGGGGAAGCTCGTTCATACGCTCAAATCGACAACGCACCTGAAGAAAAAGAGCGCGGAATCACTATCAACACTTCACACGTTGAATATGAAACTGCATCTCGCCACTATGCACACGTAGATTGCCCTGGACACGCCGACTATGTTAAAAACATGATCACTGGTGCTGCTCAAATGGACGGCGGGATCTTAGTAGTATCTGCTGCTGACGGCCCAATGCCACAAACTCGTGAGCACATCTTGCTTTCACGTCAAGTAGGTGTTCCTTACCTAGTAGTATTCATGAACAAATGCGATATGGTAGATGACGAAGAACTTCTTGAGCTAGTTGAAATGGAAGTACGCGATCTTCTATCAGAATATGACTTCCCTGGCGATGACATTCCTGTCATCAAAGGTTCTGCTCTTAAAGCTCTTGAAGGCGAAGCAGAATGGGAAGAGAAAATCGTTGAATTGATGAACGCAGTTGATGAGTATATCCCAACTCCACCACGTGACACTGACAAGCCATTCATGATGCCTGTTGAGGATGTATTCTCAATCACTGGCCGTGGTACAGTTGCTACTGGTCGTGTTGAACGCGGACAAATCAAAATCGGTGATAACGTTGATATCATTGGTCTTACTGAAGAACCAAAATCTACAACTATTACAGGTGTAGAAATGTTCCGTAAATTGCTTGACTATGCTGAAGCTGGCGACAACATCGGCGCACTTCTTCGCGGCGTTTCCCGCGACGACGTGCAACGTGGACAAGTATTGGCTAAACCAGGCACAATCACTCCACATACGACTTTTAAAGCTGAAGTTTATGTTCTTTCAAAAGAAGAGGGTGGACGTCATACTCCATTCTTCACAAACTACCGTCCACAGTTCTACTTCCGTACAACTGATGTAACTGGTGTTTGTAACCTTCCTGAAGGTGTAGAAATGGTTATGCCTGGCGACAACATCGAAATGAATGTTGAGCTTATCTCACCAGTCGCACTTGAAGAAGGAACTAAGTTCTCTATCCGTGAGGGTGGACGTACTGTAGGCGCTGGAGTAGTAGCTTCTATCCAGAAGTAATTTCTTCCGGCCTCAAATATTTAAGCCTGTCTCATTCTTATGAATGAGACAGGCTTTTTTTTATTGTCTATAAGAATGCCAAAGAGCAAGACCATAGTTCAATCCTCAATTTTTGTCTCCCTTTCCCTCGCTAAAGGGCTTCGATGCAAAAAAAATTAAAAACTGCATCAAACCTTTCCACATTAACATTGTAAGCGGATTCATAAAAAACGAATATTCAAAAAATACAAAAAAGTTAAAAAAAGAGTTTGACTCCGCTGTAGATAGGCGATATGATAGCAACAATTTACTTCGCAAGACTGGAAGTTGTAAACATGAAAATTAAAAATCCAACAGAAAGAAGTGAGCATCATGAGCCAACAAGTAATTTATATGAATGATGAATTTGTGAAAAAAGAAGATGCCAAGATTTCTGTTTACGACCATGGGTTTTTATACGGCGACGGAATATTTGAAGGGATCCGCTCTTACAACGGAAACGTATTTCGTTTAGAAGAGCATTTGGAACGGCTTTATGATTCTGCAAAATCAATCATGCTGCAAATCCCCCATACTCCAGAAGAGATGACGAATCTTGTAGTTGAAACACTTCAGAAAAACAATTTAAAGGATGCTTACATCAGGCTCGTAGTTTCACGGGGAGTTGGGAACTTAGGGTTGGATCCTTTCAGCTGCGTCAAGCCGAACGTCATTATCATTGCAGAAGCTTTATCTTTATTCCCGAAAGCACTGTATGAGTCGGGGATTGAAATTGTTTCGGTAGCTACCCGCCGAAGCCGTTCAGATGTTCTGAGCCCGAAAGTGAAATCATTGAATTACATGAACAATATTTTGGTGAAAATCGAGGCGAATCTAGCGGGCGTTCCCGAAGCGCTGATGATGAATGATCAAGGTTATGTTGCAGAAGGTTCAGCTGATAATATCTTTATCGTTCGAAAAAACAAATTACTGACACCGCCGGGTTATGTCGGTGCCCTCGAAGGAATCACACGCAATGCGATCATGGAAGTAGCGGCTGAAAAAGGCTACGACATACAGGAAGGCGTTTTTACAAGACATGACGTTTATGTAGCTGACGAAGTCTTTTTAACCGGAACAGCGGCGGAAGTGATTGCGGTGGTTAAAGTTGATGGCAGAGTAATCGGAGAAGGAAAACCGGGACCTGTGACAAATGATTTGCTTGCTTCGTTCCGGCAGCTTGTTCAGGAAGACGGAGTGAAAGTCTACAGCGGACAGTTAAATGTTGTATAACCCAATAAAATAATCAAAATCAATGACGAGGCAAGGTAAATGGAATTCGTATTAACAGAGAGCCGGTGGTGCTGGAAGCCGGTAATACGCCCATTTACGACTCCCCTCTGAGTGGAATGCTGAAAAGCTGCGGCTGTTTAGGTAGTCCCGGTGACTTGTAATTTAGAAGGCATCGTTAACAACGGATAAGCATTGCTTGTCCATGAGGCTGCGCTTGCGCAGTGAACTAGGGTGGTACCATGAAGCTTTTTCATCCCTATGCGAAGGACGTGTTTCTTTGTGTAGGGATGGAAAAGCTTTTTTGTTTTTATTCCACAAGAGACTGAGAAAAGGAGGCGGAAGGATTGGGAGTAATCGTACAGGTTAGAGAAGAAGTTAAACAAGAGATAACAGGCAGTGGGGCAGACGTACTGATTCAATCTTTGAAAAGCCAAGGTGTAGAAATCATTTTTGGATATCCAGGAGGCGCGGTGCTGCCAATTTATGATGCCTTGCATAAAAATCCAATACGCCACATATTGGCCAGGCATGAGCAAGGTGCTATCCATGCCGCAGAGGGATATGCAAGAGTATCCGGTAAAACCGGGGTTGTGCTTGCTACATCTGGTCCTGGTGCGACAAATTTAGTGACGGGAATAGCGGATGCCATGCTGGATTCCTTGCCGCTGGTCATCTTTACAGGGCAGGTGGCAACTTCGGTAATCGGAACTGACGCTTTCCAGGAAGCGGATATCATCGGCATCACTCAACCGATTACGAAACATAATTATCAAGTGAAAAAAGTGGCAGATTTGCCAAGAATCATAAAAGAGGCCTTCTATATCGCCTCTACCGGACGTCCGGGACCGGTTCTGGTCGACATACCGAAAAACATTGCAACTGAATTATTCTTATCCAATAAAGAAGAAGGGGCAGTACATTTGCCGGGTTATCAGCCAACATCAATTCCGAATTTCCTGCAGGTTCAAAAAGCTGCCCAACTGTTATCACAGGCGAAAAAGCCATTGATCTTAGCGGGAGCAGGAATACTTGCTGCTAAAGCGACAGATGAGCTGAAAGCTTTTTCGGAAAAGCACCAAATTCCAATCACCAATACACTGTTGGGATTAGGCAGCATCGCTGGCGAACACGAACTGTTTCTTGGAATGGCTGGGATGCACGGGACCTATACAGCAAATACCGCAATTTGTGATTGTGACGTGCTCCTCAACATCGGTGCCCGCTTCGATGACCGGTTGACTGGGAATCTCGCTCACTTTGCACCCAATGCCCAAGTGATCCATATCGACATCGATCCAGCAGAAATCGGCAAAAACGTTCCGACGGCAATCCCGATTGTAGCAGATGCCAAAGAAGCGCTGCTTCAATTGCTGAATCAATCGTTTGAAAGTCCGGATACCGCTGATTGGTTAGCGAAGCTGTCGGGCGATAAGAGGGAATATCCACTTCAGTATCATGTGAAAGGCCGCGAAGGCATTCTTCCACAACAAGCGGTTGAGTTGATTCACCGCTTGACTGAGGGCAATGCAGTTGTAACAACCGATGTCGGTCAGCACCAGATGTGGGCGGCTCAATATTATCGTTTCAACAACCCGCATAATTGGGTGACATCAGGTGGCCTGGGGACAATGGGCTTCGGTTTCCCTGCAGCTATTGGTGCGCAATTGGCAAAACCCGACGAGCTGGTCATCTCCATTGTTGGAGATGCCGGTTTTCAAATGACCTTGCAGGAATTGTCTTTGCTCCAGGAGCTGCGGCTTCCGGTAAAGGTGGTCATCTTAAACAATCAAAGTTTAGGAATGGTCAGGCAGTGGCAGGAAACATTCTACGAAGGGCGTTATTCCCAGTCGTTAATTCCTGTTCAACCTGATTTTGTAAAGTTGGCTGGAGCCTATGACATCAAAGGCTATAAAGTGGAAACGATGGAAGAAGCAGAAGCGGTTTTCGCAGAAGCATTTAAGTCGGACGAGCCAGTCTTGATCGATTGCCGAGTGGTGCAGCTGGAATCTGTGTATCCAATGGTTGCACCTGGCAAGGGCTTGAATGAAATGATCGGAGTGAAAGGCGAATGAAACGAGTTATTACAACAACGGTGATCAACCAAAGCGGTGTGCTGAATCGCGTGACAGGCTTGCTGATGAAACGGCAATTCAACATCGAAAGCATTTCGGTTGGCCACACCGAGCAGCCAGGCATGTCGAAAATGACATTTGTGGTCAATGTAGAAGATAAAGAGAAGCTGGAACAATTGTTAAAGCAGCTGCAAAAGCAAATTGACGTCATCAAAGTAAATGATATTACCGATAAGGCGATGGTGATGAGGGAGCTGGCACTGATTAAAGTAGTTGTCACTCCAGCACTCAGAAACGAGATCCTTAGCATTGTTGAACCGTTTCGGGCGACAGTCGTCGATATGAGCAAAAATGTAACAACATTCCAAGTGACAGGCGATCCGGAAAAAATTGAAGCGTTTATTGATCTGATGCGGCCTTATGGTGTGAAAGAGCTGACCCGAACCGGGGTATCCGCTTTTGTCAGAGAAACACAAAAAGTGCAAACACCGCAATTGAACATTCTGTAAAAAACCCAAACCCGAGGAGGAAATTAAAAATGGCAAAAATGTATTATAACCAAGACGTAAACGAGCAGGTACTTAAAGGAAAGACAATCGCGGTGATCGGCTATGGTTCTCAGGGCCATGCACATGCTCAAAACTTAACTGAATCAGGTTTTGATGTAGTGGTTGGAGTACGGCCAGGCAAATCATTCGACCAAGCCGAAAATGACGGCATGAAAGTGGCTACTGTAAAAGAAGCGGCAGACGCCGCAGACGTGATCATGATCTTAGTGCCGGATGAAAAACAGACGCAAATCTACAACGCAGAAATCAAACCTTCATTAACCGCTGGGAAATCACTTGTTTTCGCACACGGCTTTAATGTTCACTTTAACCAAATTGTCGCCCCTGAAGACGTCGATGTATTCCTGGTGGCTCCAAAAGGGCCGGGGCATCTTGTGCGCCGTACATATGAGGCGGGTGCCGGAGTTCCTGGATTGATTGCCATCCATCAAGATGTTTCAGGGCAAGCTAAGGAAGTGGCGCTTGCTTATGCGAAAGGAATCGGAGCAACTCGTGCAGGGGTTTTGGAAACGACATTCAAAGAAGAAACAGAAACGGATCTATTCGGAGAACAGGCAGTTCTTTGTGGGGGGGTAACTTCACTGGTGAAAGCCGGGTTCGAAACACTTGTCGAAGCTGGATACCAACCGGAACTTGCGTATTTCGAATGTATGCACGAATTAAAACTAATTGTCGACTTAATGTACGAAGGTGGCTTGTCAGGAATGCGCTACTCAATTTCCGACACTGCTCAATGGGGAGATTTTGTTTCCGGGCCACGCATTGTTGATGCAGATACGAAAGCCCGCATGAAAGATGTTCTTACGGATATTCAAACAGGAAAATTCGCCAAAGGCTGGTTGCTTGAAAATCAATTAAACCGTCCGGAATTTACAGCAATTGAAAAAGCAGAAGAATCTCATCAGATCGAACAAGTTGGCCGCGAGTTGCGTGCGATGATGCCATTCGTTAATGAAGGCAAAAAAGCTAAACAAAAAGAGGTGGTTGCCAATGTCACAAATTGATATTTTCGATACGACATTACGGGACGGGGAACAGTCGGCCGGGATCAACTTAAATACAGCTGAGAAAATTGAAATCGCCCGACAACTCGAACGATTTGGAGCGACGATCATTGAAGCGGGTTTTCCAGCAGCTTCACCAGGAGATTTCGACGCTGTGCAGCGCATCGGCAATACAGTGAAAAATTCGATCGTCACAGGGCTGGCGCGCTCGGTGAAAGGGGATATTGACCGGGTGTGGGAAGCTCTGAAAGGAGCGGAACAGCCGCATATCCATATCTTCCTGGCAACTTCGCCTATTCATATGGAGCATAAATTATTGAAAACACCCGATCAAGTGGTAGACATAGCTGTTGAATCTGTCCGCTACGCCAAGAAGTTTTTCCCGCTGGTCCAATGGTCAGCAGAAGACGCTTCCCGTTCGGACCCGGAATTTCTGGTACACATTATCCGGAAAGTGATTGAAGCAGGTGCTACAACAATCAACCTGCCGGATACGGTCGGCTATGCCACTCCACAGGAATACGGTGCAATGTTTAAATATGTCTCAGAAAACGTCCCAGGAATCGAAAAAGTGAAACTGTCTGCGCATTGCCACAACGATCTCGGGATGGCGACTGCCAATACATTGGCGGCGATCGAAAACGGTGCGACTCAAATTGAAGGAACGATCAATGGCATCGGCGAACGTGCAGGAAATGTGGCACTCGAAGAGATTGCAGTAGCCCTGCATATCCGCAAACAAATATATGGCATTGAAACCGGCATCAATCTTCAGGAGATCAAACGCACGAGCCAATTGGTCAGCCAATTGACCGGCAGCATCATCCAGCCGAATAAAGCGGTGGTCGGCAAAAATGCCTTCGCCCATGAATCTGGAATCCATCAGGACGGCATGCTGAAGAACCCGCTGACCTATGAAATCATCACACCTGAACTGATTGGAGACGCGAAAACGGAATTGGTACTCGGCAAACATTCAGGCAGACATGCCTTCAAAGATCGTGCGATTAAAATGGGCTTTGATTTGGATGACGACAAAATGAACAAAGCCTTCACGGAATTTAAAAAATTGGCAGACAGCAAGAAAGAGATAGTGGAAGATGATTTGTTCGTATTGCTGACAGATCAGCAGATCAATGAAAAAGATACACCGGTTTATGAATTAGTGAGCGTACAGGTCCAGTACGGCACGGCCAATATCCCGACAGCCACTGCATCGGTGTATCATCCGAACGGTGAGCTGATCAGTGAAGCGGCAACAGGCGCAGGATCGGTGGAAGCGATTTTCAACACATTGGAACGTGTGGTCGAAGGGAACGCACACATCCTGGATTACCGGGTAACATCCATCGGCAAAGGACGCGATGCACTGGGCGAAGCTGTTATCAATATGAGCTACGACGGAGAGCCGGTTACAGGGCGCGACGTGGCACAAGATGTTCTGGAAGCTACAGCCAAGGCTTATCTGAACGCCGTAAATCGTCAAATCGTTAAAAAAGGGCATCAGGTGGAAGTTGTCGCAGGATAAGGAAGTTAAATCAACCAAGGAGGAATACAATATGGAAAAAACAATAGCGGTATTGCCAGGAGACGGAATCGGACCAGAAGTTACAAATGCGGCGGTAAAGGTATTGGATTCAATTGCCATGCGTTATGGCCACACGTTTCATTGGAAACATGCGGCAATCGGAGGAGCGGCAGTGGATAAATTTGCAAACCCGCTGCCGCAGGAGACGATTGATGTGTGTGAAGCGAGTGATGCCATCCTCCTTGGAGCTGTCGGCGGCACGAAATGGGATCAAAATGAGTCGCATATGCGACCGGAAAAGGGTTTATTGGGTATCCGGAAGCATTTTGACTTGTTCGCCAATGTACGGCCGGTGAAAGCCGTTCCGTCACTTCTTGGGTCATCGCCATTAAAAGAAGAAATTGCGAAACAAGTGGATCTGGTCATTGTGCGGGAATTGACGAGCGGTCTTTATTTCGGGGAACCGAAACAGCGCTCGGAAGGATCGGCTGTTGATACTTTGGTTTACACAAGAAAAGAAATCGAGCGCATTGTCGACCAGGCTTTTGGAATGGCCAGAAGCCGCCGGGGCAAAGTCACTTCTGTCGATAAAGCGAATGTATTGGAGACGAGCAAACTTTGGAGACAGGTAGTGGAAGAGCGCAAGCAGGGATATCCGGATGTGGAAGTGGAGCATATGCTGGTGGATACGGCTGCGATGAAACTGATCACGGATCCGCGTGCATTCGACGTCATCGTCACTGAAAATATGTTTGGAGATATATTGAGTGATGAAGCTTCCGTGATCACGGGATCATTGGGCATGCTGCCTTCAGCGAGTATCCGGTCAGACGGCTTTGGCCTGTACGAACCGGTGCATGGCTCAGCGCCGGATATCGCCGGTCAGAACAAAGCCAATCCATCCGCTGCAATTCTGTCAGCTGCGATGATGCTGAAACAATCGTTTGGCATGCTTTCGGAAGCGGCGGCCATCGAAGATGCAGTCATGAGCGTTTTGGATGACGGCTATTGCACCGGCGATTTGTCTTCCTGCGGCAATAAAGTCGTATCGACAGACCGCTTTGTTACAAAAGTGATCGAAGAATTGGAACGTGAATCGGTATCCGAACATATCATGTTCTCATACGTCTGAGTGAAAGGAGCAGGTGACATGCCAAAAACGATTATTGAAAAAATTTGGGAACAGCATATAGTCTTTGAGGAACAAGGGAAACCGGATCTCCTTTATATCGATCTTCATTTATTGCACGAAGTGACTTCCCCGCAGGCGTTTGAAGGGCTGCGGCTGAATGGCCGGAAAGTGCGGCGTCCGGATCTATGCTTCGCCACGATGGATCATAATGTCCCGACCAAAAACCGGTCGGTGATCAAAGATCCGATTTCACGCAAGCAAATCAGCACGTTGCAGGATAACTGCGATGAATTCGGCGTGCCGCTGGCGGGGATCAACCACCCCGACCAGGGAATCGTCCACGTCATCGGCCCGGAACTCGGATTGACGCAACCGGGCAAGACGATTGTCTGTGGCGACAGTCACACTTCCACTCATGGTGCATTCGGCGCTTTGGCGTTCGGCATCGGTACCAGTGAAGTGGAGCATGTTCTTTCTACACAAACGCTGTGGCAGTCAAAGCCGAAAACCATGGAAGTGCGGATTGACGGCAAGCTGGGCTTTGGTGTTTCTTCCAAAGACGTCATCCTGGCCATTATTTCAAAATTCGGCATCGATATGGGAACTGGTCATATTATGGAGTATACAGGTGAAGCCATCCGTGGGTTATCGATGGAGGAACGCATGACCATATGCAATATGTCGATTGAAGCCGGTGCACGCGCAGGGCTGATCAGTCCTGATCGAACGACGGTGGAATACTTGAGAGGGCGCAGAAATGTACCCGAAGGCGAAGCGTTTGAGAAAGAAGCTGTTCGTTGGTTGGCTCTTGCAACAGACGAAGGCGCACAGTATGACGCGTCAGTGACGATTCACGCAGATGAAATTTCTCCATTCGTCACATGGGGCACCAACCCTTCGATGGGTTCAGGCATTGCAGAACGCGTCCCATCTGCTGCCGATTATGATAAGCAGTCGGATAAAGACGCTTTGCAGCAAGCTTTAACTTATATGCATCTGGAAGAAGGAACGCCACTCTCTTCGATTGACATTCAGCATGTCTTTATCGGCTCTTGTACAAATGCCCGTCTTGGCGATTTGCGTTCAGCCAGTGAAATCATCAAAGGTAAAAAAGTGCATCCATCCGTAACGGCCATTGTCGTTCCTGGATCTGAAACGGTAAAACGTGCAGCAGAGCAGGAAGGTTTGGATCAGGTATTTCTTGAAGCAGGATTCGAATGGCGCGAAACAGGATGCAGCATGTGCCTGGCGATGAATGAAGATTCGGTGCCTGCCGGTGAACGTTGTGCTTCAACTTCCAACCGGAATTTCGAAGGCCGCCAGGGAGCGGGATCGATGACGCATCTTGTGAGCCCTGTAATGGCAGCAGCGGCTGCGATTGAAGGCCATCTAACTGATGTCCGCAATTACATGAAAGAGCCCGTACCATCAGCATGACAGGCAGAAATGAGGAGGCCAAACGATGAAACCGATCAATAAAATCTCAAGCGTTTTGACTCCGCTCGAACGCAAAAACGTAGATACTGACCAGATCATCTCAAAAGAGTTTCTAAAGCGTATTGAACGGACGGGATTCGGCAAGTATTTATTTTATCATTGGCGCTTTCATGCTGATGGGACACCAATAGAAGACTTTGTTCTGAATGACCCCCGATTCAAAGACTCCGAAATTTTGGTCGCCCAAGAAAATTTCGGCTGCGGTTCCTCTCGTGAACATGCTCCGTGGGCGATTTTAGATTACGGTTTTCGCGTAGTCATCGCTCCCAGCTATGCAGACATCTTCTATAATAACTGTGTGAAGAATGGCATTTTGCCAATCCGCTTAAAGGATCAGGAAATCAATGAGTTGATTGACAAGGCACAACGTCAGGAATTTAAGTTGGACATCAATTTGGAGGACCAAACTGTCACGAGCCAGGATGGCACACGCTATGAATTTGATATTGATCCATACTGGAAAGAAATGCTGCTGAAAGGCTGGGATGAAATCGCATTGACGTTCCAGTATGATTCCTATATAGCAGCTTATGAGAAAAAACAGCAGCAAATTTAATGGAATAGAGGAAAACAGGCCATGGGTGTCAGAATAGCTTGTTTTCATAAGGAGACCCTTTACGTAAATCGTAAAGGGTCTTTATTTTTAGATTTTTTTGTCTATAAGAAAAGCGGAAGTAGGCTGTTGACAAGCATTTCGCGATTTGGTAATTTAAAGTGTGCACTTTAACGCTTTAGCAAACTAAAGGAGAATGTATTTATGAATGCAGTTATTTTGGCCGTATTGGTCATGTTGATTTTAAGTTTATTGCGGGTGAATGTGGTGTTTGCCTTGCTGATCGGTGCGCTTGCCGGCGGACTCGCGGGTGGCTTGTCGTTCATGGCAACGATCACAGCCTTTACGGATGGTCTGGGAGACGGAGCCACTATCGCTCTCAGTTATGCAATGCTCGGCGGATTTGCAGTAGCAATCTCCCGCACAGGAATACCGGAACTATTGGTGCAAGGCGTATTAAAGGTTGTGAATAAAGACGGAGAGACAAGCAGAGAAGGGTTAGCAAAAGCATTGATCGTCTTTGCTCTACTCGCGATGGCCATCCTGTCACAAAACGTGATACCGATTCACATCGCGTTTATCCCGCTGCTGATTCCGCCGATTCTTCATGTATTGAATGAATTGCGGATAGACCGCCGTTTGATTGCGGCAGTCTTAACTTTTGGTTTGACTGCACCCTATGTTTTATTGCCGTATGGCTTTGGGTTGATCTTCCATGATATATTGGCGACTCAGATGGAGCTCGCGGGCTTGCCGATCGATATGGCGGATATTCCACGGGCAATGGCGCTGCCGGTCGCAGGACTTGCTGTCGGCCTGATCATCGCGGTCTTTTTCTCTTACCGGAAACCGCGTGATTATCATATCGCTACTTCTATAGAAGAAACTCAAACTAAAAAAGCTTCCACCAAGGATATTATCGTTACGGTAATCGCACTTGCTGCAGCGTTATACGCGCAGATTGAAACCGATTCGATGATTATCGGAGCGCTTGCCGGCATCATGGTGCTGTATGTATTCGGCGCGATGAAATGGCGGGAAGCTGACGACGTGCTGACGGAAGGGATGCGCATGATGGCGTTCATCGGCTTTGTCATGATCACGGCCAACGGGTTTGCTTCCGTCATCCAGGCGTCAGGAGACGTCGAACCGCTGGTGAACAGTGTCTCTGAATTGTTTGCGGGTAATAAAGGAATCGCCGCGCTGATGATGCTGATCGTCGGGTTGTTTGTGACGATGGGCATTGGCTCTTCGTTTGCGACGATCCCGATCATTGCAGCGATCTTTGTTCCGCTCAGCATGGAGTTTGGATTTTCAACGATGGCCATCATCGCGTTGGTCGGCACGGCAGGCGCACTCGGTGATGCGGGGTCGCCGGCATCCGACTCGACGCTCGGGCCGACCGCCGGCTTGAACGTCGACGGCCAGCACAATCACATCTGGGATACGGTCGTCCCTACCTTCATCCATTACAATATCCCGCTTGTTATTTTCGGCTGGATTACCGTGATGCTGCTGGGTTAAGCTAGGAATTTTCGGACTATTGCCGGATGTGTTGAATATTAATTGAATCCTGTTATACTAATAAAAGCGAATTGAAAAGAATTTCGCGGAAACACTTGCGAAGTTCTTTTTTATTTTGTATAATGGTGAATGTTGGTCTTTGACTGCGATGAAGCGAGAGGTTACCGATACACCCGGCCGCTTTGCCATGGCGAGTGATTGGAAAATTTTCGTGGAGAATGTCTATCAAAAATAGGCGAAAAGGAGGGAAAATAATGGCAAAACAAAAAATTCGTATCCGTTTAAAAGCATATGATCACAGAATTCTTGATCAGTCTGCCGAGAAAATTGTTGAAACAGCAAAACGTTCAGGTGCTAGTGTTTCGGGTCCAATCCCGTTGCCGACTGAAAGATCTGTCTACACGATCTTGCGTTCAGTCCACATCTATAAAGATGCTCGTGAGCAATTTGAAATGCGCACACATAAACGTCTGATCGATATCGTCAATCCTACACCACAAACTGTAGATGCATTGATGAAATTGGATTTACCGTCCGGCGTTGACATTGAAATTAAACTTTAATCGGTAACGAAATAGAAAACACAAAATTCACAGGAGGTGTGACAAATGACCAAAGGAATCTTAGGTAGAAAAATCGGTATGACGCAAGTTTTTGCTGAGAACGGTGATTTAATCCCTGTAACTGTAATTGAAGCGGCTCCAAACGTAGTGCTTCAGAAAAAAACAGTTGAGGTTGACGGCTATGAAGCAGTCCAACTAGGTTTTGAAGATAAGCGCGAAAAGCTTTCCAACAAACCTTCTAAAGGACACGTCGCAAAAGCTAACACTGCTCCTAAGCGCTTCATTCGCGAACTTCGCAATGTAAACTTAGCTGATTACGAGATTGGTCAGGAAGTCAAAGTTGATGTATTCGCAGAAGGCGATGTAGTAGATGTAACAGGAACAACAAAAGGTAAAGGTTTCCAGGGTGTTATTAAACGCCACGGACAATCACGCGGACCAATGACTCACGGTTCACGCTACCACCGTCGTCCTGGTTCGATGGGTCCGGTTGCTCCTAACCGTGTATTCAAACAGAAGAAATTACCTGGTCAAATGGGTGGCACGACAATTACGATTCAAAACCTTCACATCGTGAAAGTTGATCTTGAACGTAACTTGCTTCTTATTAAAGGTAATGTTCCTGGATCTCGCAAAGCATTGATTCGCGTTAAAACAGCAATCAAAGCTAACTAATTATCTTTTGAAGAAAGGAGGAAACAGGAATGCCTAAAGTAGCTTTATTAAATCAAACAGGTTCACAAGTTGGAGATATCGAGCTGAACGATTATGTATTCGGTATCGAACCAAATGAATCAGTATTATTTGACGCTGTAATCGCTCAACGCGCTTCACTTCGTCAAGGTAACCATAAAGTAAAAAACCGCTCTGAAGTAGCCGGTGGTGGTAAAAAGCCATGGCGCCAAAAAGGGACTGGACGTGCCCGTCAAGGTTCGATCCGTTCACCACAATGGCGTGGAGGTGGAGTTGTCTTCGGACCAACACCACGCAGCTACAGCTATAAATTGCCTAAGAAAGTACGTCGTCTTGCAATGCGCTCTGCTTTGTCTTCGACAGTAGTAAGCGAAAACTTGATGGTACTTGAAGGGTTGACTTTTGATGCACCAAAAACAAAGAGCTTCCTTCAATTACAGGCTGATCTTTCACTTGGTAAAAAAGTATTGTTCGTAACAGCTGATGTAAATGAAAATCTTGCATTGTCTGCACGCAACATTCAAGGAATGACAGTAATCGCAGCAACTGGCATCAATGTTCTTGATCTTCTTGGACATGACAAAGTTGTAATGACGAAAGCTGCAATCGAAAAAATTGAGGAGGTGCTTAGTTAATGGAAGCACGTGATATTCTAAAGCGTCCGGTCATTACTGAGCGTTCTTCTGAAGTAATGGCAGATAAGAAGTACACTTTTGAAGTGGACACTCGCGCAAACAAAACACAAGTTAAACAAGCGGTTCAAGAAATCTTTGGCGTGAAGGTTGAGAAAGTCAACATCATGAACTACAAAGGTAAATTCAAGCGCATGGGCAAGCACGCAGGTTATACTAACAAGCGCCGTAAAGCAATTGTGAAATTGACTGCTGACTCAAAAGAAATCGAATTGTTTGAAATTTAATTGACTGAGTTCTGATTAAGAACTAATCAAAGAAGGAGGGAAACAACGTGGGGATTAGAAAATATAAACCTACCACTAACGGTCGTCGTAATATGACGAGTTCGGATTTCGCTGAAATCACAACGAACAAGCCTGAAAAATCGCTTTTACGACCAGTTAAGCGCAAAGGCGGCCGTAATAACCAAGGTAAAATAACTGTACGCCATCACGGTGGTGGACATAAACGCCAATACCGTGTCATCGATTTCAAACGTAACAAAGATGGCATTCCAGGTCGCGTTGCTACAATCGAGTACGATCCGAACCGTTCGGCTAACATCGCGTTGATCCATTACGCTGACGGAGAAAAACGTTACATCCTTGCTCCTAAAGGAGTAGTCGTTGGAACTCAACTTATGTCAGGCCCTGAAGCGGATTTCAAACCAGGTAACGCTATGGCGTTGTCAAGCATCCCAATGGGTTCTACAATCCATAACATTGAAATGAAGCCAGGCGGCGGCGGACAACTAGTTCGTTCTGCAGGAACTTCAGCTCAGGTTTTGGGTAAAGAAGGCAAATACGTAACAGTTCGTTTGCAATCAGGCGAAGTTCGTATGATCCTTGCTACTTGCCGCGCAACTATTGGTTCAGTAGGAAATGAACAGCACGAATTGATCAACATTGGTAAAGCAGGACGTAACCGCTGGAAGGGCAATCGCCCAACAGTCCGCGGATCTGTAATGAACCCTAACGATCACCCACACGGTGGTGGTGAAGGACGTTCGCCAATCGGACGTAAGTCACCAATGTCTCCATGGGGCAAACCAACTCTTGGATACAAAACACGTAAGAAAACGAACAAATCCGATAAATTTATCGTGCGTCGTCGTAAAAAATAATTTGATTACGCTACGGTTCGCTGAAAGAACCGTGGTGCAATCACGAAGGGAGGATCCCAAATGGGCCGCAGCTTGAAAAAAGGACCTTTTGCTGATGATCATCTTTTGAAAAAAGTTGAAGCACAAAAGGACTCTGAGAAAAAACAAGTGATCAAAACTTGGTCTCGCCGTTCTACAATTTTCCCGACATTCATCGGACAAACAATCGCAGTATATGATGGTCACAAACACATTCCTGTTTACGTGACTGAAGATATGGTCGGCCATAAACTAGGAGAATTTGCTCCAACACGCAAATACGCTAGTCATGGTGCAGACGATAAGAAAACAAGACGTTAATTGAGAGGAGGATTTCCCCATGCAAGCAAAAGCTGTCGCTAGAACAGTACGTATTGCTCCTCGTAAAGTCCGTTTAGTAGTAGATTTAATCCGAGGCAAGCAAATTGGCGAAGCCGTTGCGATTTTACAGCACACTCAAAAATCATCATCGATCGTTGTTGAGAAGTTGTTAAAATCTGCAGCAGCTAACGCTGAACACAATTACGAAATGGATCTGAACAACTTGTTTGTCAGTGAAGTATTCGTTGACGAAGGACCGACATTGAAACGTTTCCGTCCAAGAGCAATGGGACGCGCAAGCGCAATCAACAAACGCACTAGCCACATTACACTAGTGGTATCTGAGAAGAAGGAGGGATAATTCGTGGGACAAAAAATACATCCAATAGGTATGCGTATCGGCATCATTCGTGACTGGGAGTCAAAATGGTACGCTGAGAAAGACTATGCGACACTTCTTCACGAAGATATTAAAATCCGTGAATATATCGAAGCACGTTTGAAAGAAGCTTCAGTTTCCAAAATCGAAATTGAACGCGCTGCAAATCGTGTAAACGTAACAATTCACACTGCGAAACCAGGTATGGTAATCGGTAAAGGTGGTTCTGAAGTAGAAGTACTTCGCAAGCAGCTTAATACAATGACTGGCAAGCGTGTACACATCAACATTATTGAAATTAAGAGAGCTGACCTTGATGCGAGACTAGTTGCTGAAAGTGTTGCACGTCAATTGGAAAGTCGTGTGTCTTTCCGTCGTGCACAAAAACAAGCAATCCAGCGCACTATGCGTTCTGGCGCTAAAGGGATCAAAACTCAAGTATCTGGACGTCTAGGCGGCGCTGACATAGCGCGTGCTGAACACTACAGTGAAGGTACTGTTCCGCTCCATACGCTTCGTGCTGACATCGATTATGCACACGCTGAAGCTGACACAACTTACGGCAAACTTGGCGTAAAAGTATGGATCTACCGCGGTGAAGTCCTTCCAACTAAGAAGAAATCTGAGGAAGGAGGCAAATAATATGTTATTGCCTAAACGCGTTAAATATCGTCGTGAGCACCGAGGCAAGATGCGCGGTGAAGCTAAAGGCGGCAAAGAAATCGCATTCGGCGAATTTGGTCTTCAAGCACTGGAATCATCTTGGATCACTAACCGTCAAATCGAAGCTGCTCGTATTGCAATGACACGTTACATGAAACGTGGCGGTAAAGTATGGATCAAAATTTTCCCGCATAAACCATACACGAAAAAGCCTCTAGAGGTTCGTATGGGTTCTGGTAAAGGTTCACCTGAAGGCTGGGTAGCTGTAGTAAAAACTGGTAAAATAATGTTTGAACTTGGTGGCGTATCTGAAGAAGTGGCACGCGAAGCATTGCGCCTTGCATCTCACAAACTTCCGGTAAGAACAAAGTTCATAAAACGTGAAGAAATTGGTGGTGAATCGAATGAAAGCTAATGAAATCCGTGACCTTACCACTGCTGAAATCGAACAAAAAGTGAAATCACTGAAAGAAGAGCTTTTCAACCTTCGCTTCCAATTGGCTACTGGTCAATTAGAAAATACTGCTCGCATCCGCGAAGTACGTAAAGCGATTGCCCGTATGAAAACTGTGATTCACGAAAGAGTACTCAGTGGAAACAACTGATAAATCGAGAGGAGGTTTGCTAGTATGACTGAGCGTAATCAACGCAAAGTATACACAGGCCGTGTTGTGTCTGACAAAATGGACAAAACCGTTACAGTAATGGTTGAAACTCAAAAGAAGCATGCATTTTACGGCAAACGTGTAAAATACTCGAAGAAATATAAGGCGCATGACGAGCAAAACGAAGCCAAAATTGGCGATGTAGTTCGCATCATGGAAACTCGCCCGCTATCAGCTACTAAACGCTTCCGTTTATTGGAAGTCGTAGAAAAAGCGGTTATCATTTAATTTAAATAATTTCGGAACTTAAGAAATTCCGAAGGGAGGTTACCTAAGTGATCCAACAGGAAAGTCGTTTAAAAGTTGCAGACAACTCGGGTGCTCGTGAAGTACTAACGATTAAAGTACTTGGTGGTTCTGGTCGCAAGACAGCAAACATCGGTGACGTAATCGTTTGTACCGTGAAAAAAGCAACACCAGGTGGCGTTGTTAAGAAGGGTGAAGTCGTAAAGGCTGTTATCGTTCGCACGAAAAGCGGGGCTCGCCGTAAAGACGGTACTTATATCAAATTTGATGAGAACGCATGCGTCATTATCCGTGACGACAAAGGTCCACGCGGAACTCGTATTTTCGGACCGGTTGCACGTGAACTTCGTGACAACAACTTCATGAAAATCGTTTCACTTGCTCCTGAAGTTCTTTAATAAATCAATGTGCCATACCAAGGAGGTGCGACAGAATGCATGTTAAAAAAGGTGATAAAGTTAAGGTAATCTCAGGCAAAGACAAAGGCAAAACAGGCGTTGTTTTGACTGCTATACCTAAAAAAGACCGTGTGCTTGTTGAAGGTATTAATATCATTAAAAAACACACAAAACCGAACCAGGCAAGCCCGCAAGGCGGAATTGTCAGCCAGGAAGCAGCGATCCACGTTTCAAACGTAATGCTGCTTGATCCTAAATCAGGTGAACCGACTCGCGTTGGATACAAGGTTGAAGATGGTAAAAAAGTTCGTGTTGCAAAAAAATCCGGTGAAAAGTTAGACAACTAAAACTCTTGAATGAAGGGAGGTATACACATGAACCGCCTAAAAGAAAAATATGTGAATGAAATCACTCCTGCTCTAGTGAGCAAGTTTGAATATAAATCAGTTATGCAGGCTCCACAAGTTGATAAAATCGTTATCAACATGGGTGTCGGCGAAGCAGTTCAAAACACGAAATCACTTGATTCAGCTGTTGAAGAATTGCAAACACTTGCTGGCCAAAAACCAGTAATCACCAAAGCTAAGAAATCTATCGCTGGCTTCCGTCTTCGTGAAGGTATGCCAATCGGATGTAAAGTTACACTGCGCGGAGAGCGTATGTATGACTTCCTGGATAAATTAATTGCTATCTCTCTTCCACGTGTTCGTGACTTCCGTGGGGTATCGAATAAATCATTCGACGGCCGCGGTAACTACACACTTGGCGTGAAAGAACAATTGATCTTCCCTGAAATCGATTATGATAAAGTTTCGAAAGTACGCGGGATGGACATCGTAATTGTAACAACTGCGAACTCTGATGAAGAAGCTCGTGAGTTATTGACACAATTCGGAATGCCGTTCCAAAAGTAAACGTGAGGGAGGCGTAAACGTGGCTAAAAAATCTATGATCGCAAAACAAAAACGCACGCCAAAGTTTAAAGTACAAGAATATACACGCTGTGAACGATGCGGACGACCGCATTCAGTATTACGCAAATTTAAACTTTGCCGTATTTGTTTCCGTGAACTTGCATATGTGGGACAAATTCCTGGCGTCAAAAAAGCCAGCTGGTAATCCCCTAATTTGGGAAGGAGGTAAATGTAATGACAATGACTGATCCGATTGCAGATATGCTGACTCGCATTCGTAATGCGAACATGGTTCGTCACGAGAAATTAGAGCTTCCGGCTTCTAATGTGAAAAAAGACATCGCTGAGATTCTTAAGCGTGAAGGTTTCGTTCGTGACGTAGAATATGTTGAAGATGACAAGCAAGGCATGATCCGGATTTTCTTGAAATACGGATCGAACAACGAACGCGTTATTACTGGATTGAAACGTATTTCAAAACCAGGACTGCGTGTTTACGCTAAAACTGATGAGGTGCCGCGTGTACTTAACGGTTTAGGAATCGCTTTAGTATCGACATCACAAGGTTTGGTAACAGATAAAGAAGCCCGCGCGAAACAAATCGGCGGAGAAATATTAGCATACGTTTGGTAATAAGCAACAAACGAATGGAGGTGCAATAGAATGTCACGTGTAGGTAAAAAACCAATCGAGGTACCAACTGACGTTACAATCACTTTTGGCGACAAAAATGAAGTAACAGTTAAAGGTCCTAAAGGCGAGTTGTCTCGCACATTTAACAAAGATATTACTATTTCTCTAGAAGATAACGTGTTAACTTTGACACGCCCTTCTGATTCTAAAGATCACCGCACAAACCACGGAACAA
Organism: Planococcus daihaiensis; assembly: GCF_049262615.1. Taxonomy (GTDB): domain Bacteria; phylum Bacillota; class Bacilli; order Bacillales_A; family Planococcaceae; genus Planococcus. The sequence continues at coordinate 1,760,265 of NZ_CP175504.1, forward strand.
GCCGTGCATTGCTGGCGAACATGGTTACAGGCGTTTCACAAGGATTCGAGCGTACGCTTGAATTAGTGGGTGTCGGGTACCGTGCTCAATTGCAAGGCAAAAAGCTGGTTCTTAACGTTGGTTACTCTCACCCGGTTGAATTTACTCCGGAAGAGGGCGTTGAAGTTGAAGTCCCAGGAAATACGAAAGTCATCGTAAAAGGCATCAACAAAGAACGTGTTGGAGCTCTTGCTTCAAACATCCGCGCTACGCGTCCACCAGAGCCGTATAAAGGCAAAGGGATTCGTTACGAAGGCGAAAAAGTTCGTCGCAAAGAAGGTAAAACAGGTAAATAATGCTGCTTAGGCAGGCTGAAAGGAGTGACCTCAGTGATTACGAAACTCGATAAAAATGCATCTCGTAAAAAACGTCATGCACGCGTACGTTCAAAAATTACGGGTACAACAGAACGCCCGCGTTTAAACGTATTCCGTTCAAATAAATACATTTACGCTCAATTGATCGACGATACAAATGGTGTAACACTTGCAAGTGCTTCATCAATGGATACAGATTTTTCCGGAGATGTAACTGGCAACGTGGATGCAGCATCTAAAGTCGGCGAAGCGATTGCTAAAAAAGCTACTGAAAAAGGTTTGAAGTCAGTTGTCTTCGACCGCGGTGGTTATTTATATCACGGACGTGTCAAAGCTCTAGCAGAAGCAGCACGTGAAAATGGATTAGAATTCTAAAAGAAGGAGGGACACATTTCATGCTTCGTATTGATCCAAACAAACTTGAACTTGAAGAACGCGTAGTTACGATTAACCGCGTAGCGAAAGTTGTAAAAGGTGGACGTCGTTTCCGTTTCTCCGCATTAGTTGTTGTAGGCGACAAAAATGGTAATGTCGGTTTTGGTACTGGGAAAGCACAAGAAGTTCCAGATGCAATCCGTAAAGCTATTGAAGATGCAAAGAAAAACCTGATTGAAGTACCTATGGTTAAAGGTACAACTCCACACTTAGTAACAGGGCGTTTTGGCGCAGGCCAAATCCTTATCAAACCTGCTTCACCAGGTACTGGTGTAATTGCCGGCGGACCTGTTCGTGCGGTACTTGAATTAGCTGGAGTACAAGATATTTTATCTAAATCTCTGGGTTCAAGCACACCAATCAACATGGTACGTGCAACTATTAACGGATTAACTCAACTGAAAAGTGCTGATGAAGTTGCAAAACTTCGCGGTAAAACTACAGAAGAGCTATTCAACTAGGGGAGGGAAAATACATGGCTACTAAACTAGAAGTTACCCTCACAAAATCAGTGATCGGTGCTAAACCGACACAACGCAAAACTGTTCAGTCATTGGGTTTACGCAAAATGCATCAAACAGTTGAGCACCAGGACAATGCCGCTATTCGCGGTATGCTTGTCAAAGTGGCTCACTTAGTAACTATTAAAGAAGTTTAATCCCTGATTTCTATAGAAGGAGGTGCCAACCAAATGAAACTTCATGAATTAAAACCAGCAGAAGGTTCACGCAGCTCAAGAAAGCGCGTCGGACGCGGTATCGGTTCAGGTACTGGTAAAACAGCAGGTAAAGGTCATAAAGGTCAAAATGCTCGTTCAGGCGGAGGAGTTCGTCCTGGATTTGAGGGTGGCCAAAACCCATTATTCCGTCGTTTGCCAAAACGTGGATTTACAAACATCAACCGTAAAGACTATGCAGTCGTAAACGTGGATGTATTGAACCGTTTCGATGAAGGCACAGAAATTACACCTGCATTGCTTATTGAAACAGGTGTTGTCAGCAACGAAAGATCCGGAATCAAAATCCTTGGCAACGGTAGCTTGAACAAGAAACTGACTGTTAAAGCTCACAAATTCTCTGGATCAGCTAAAGAAGCGATAGAAGCTGCCGGTGGACAAGCAGAGGTGCTTTAATGTTTCAGACAATCTCCAATTTTATGCGCGTGACTGATATTCGAAATAAAATCATCTTTACATTAGTGATGCTCGTCATTTTCCGCATCGGAACTTTTGTTCCAGTGCCAAATGTCGATGCATCAGTTTTGCAAGCTACTGATCAGATGGGTCTGATCGGATTCTTAAATACATTCGGTGGGGGCGCCCTTGCTAACTTTTCGATTTTAGCAATGGGAATCATGCCTTACATTACAGCATCGATCATTGTGCAATTATTGCAGATGGATGTTGTACCGAAATTTGCTGAGTGGGCGAAACAAGGGGAAGTCGGAAGACGGAAACTTGCTCAATTCACTCGTTACTTCACAATCTTACTAGCCTTCATCCAGGCAATTGGTATGTCCTACGGATTTAACCAAATGAATAACGGGATGTTAATTCAAAATGATTCAATTTCAACTTATATTGTGATTGCAATCGTCTTGACAGGTGGTACGGCGTTTCTATTGTGGCTTGGTGAGCAGATTACGGCAAATGGTGTGGGGAACGGTATTTCGATTATCATCTTCGCAGGGATTGTCGCTGCAGTACCAGGTGCGATTAACCAACTCTATGCACAGCAGATTCAAGGAGCTGGAGATCAGCTTCCGATCAATATCGCCATCATGGCGTTGCTTGCATTAGCGGTTGTTGCCATTACTGTTTTGGTCATTTACGTTCAACAAGCGTTGCGTAAAATACCGATTCAATATGCTAAACGTGTTGCTGGCCGTGGCCAGTCAACTGGCGGGCAGCAAACGCATTTACCTTTAAAAGTAAACGCGGCCGGAGTTATCCCGGTAATCTTTGCAGTAGCGTTTATGATTACGCCTCAAACCGTTGTTACTTTCTTTGGAGCCAACGCGTTTACGGAAGCGGTTCAAAATACATTTGATTACACACAACCTGTCGGTATGATTATTTATATCGCATTGATTGTTGCTTTCACGTATTTTTACGCTTTCATTCAGGTCAATCCTGAAAACGTGTCGGACAATCTGAAAAAACAAGGTGCATATATCCCGGGAATCCGGCCGGGTAAAAATACACAGGATTATTTAACAAGTGTGCTTTACCGATTGACATTTGTCGGAGCTATTTTCCTTGCAGTTATTTCTGTTCTGCCGATTTTCTTCATTAATGTGGCGAATTTGCCGCAATCAGCACAAATCGGTGGTACCAGCCTATTGATCGTAGTAGGGGTAGCGCTTGAAACAATGAAACAATTGGAATCGCAGCTTGTAAAACGTCATTACAAAGGCTTTATGAAATAAGAGATCTGTGGTGGGAACGTGAGAACGTTCCTTATCCGCTTGTCTGAGGGGGCACTCCGTATGAATATCGTGTTAATGGGTCTGCCTGGTGCTGGTAAAGGCACTCAAGCAGACAAAATTGTTGAGAAGTACGACATCCCTCATATTTCTACAGGTGATATGTTTCGCGCAGCCATCAAAGGCGGCACGGAACTGGGCTTGAAAGCAAAATCGTTCATGGATCAAGGTGCTTTGGTGCCTGATGAAGTGACTATCGGTATCGTCCGTGAGCGCCTTAGCAAAGCGGATTGTGAAGATGGCTTTCTATTAGATGGCTTTCCGAGAACAGTCCCTCAAGCTGAAGCTCTAGAATCTCTTCTTGCCGATCTCGGCAAAAGAATCGAGCATGTCGTAAACATCAAAGTTGAACAAGACGAATTGATTGCGCGTTTGACTGGCCGCTGGATCTGTAAAGTTTGTGGAACTGCTTACCATACTGTGTTCAATCCGCCGCAAGTTGCTGGCGTATGCGACAAAGATGGCGGGGAGCTCTATCAGCGTGAAGATGACAAGCCTGATACCGTCAAGAACCGTCTTGAAGTTAATATGGAACAAACACAGCCACTTCTTGATTTCTACGGAAGCAAAGGTGTGCTGGAAAATATAAATGGACAGCAGGACATTCAAAAAGTATTTGCTGACATTGATGCTCTTCTAAAGGGCGACCGAGGATAATCCTCGGCGCCGGGCGCAGTTAGTTGCCTCCATGCGGCTTTAAGGAGCACCGGAGATATGAATTTTCGAGAGCTGCAAAAGCTTGATGCCTGGTTATATGAAAGCCGGTGCCGTTTGCTCCAGACCTTGTCTGAACCGTGCAATTCAGCACTGGAAATAGTATAATGGGTTTCGTGGAAGCATCTGTGTAACGGGTTTGGAACTCATCCTAAACAGTCCGGGCGCTCGAGGATACATGAGGCTGTAGGGCTTGACCGGATAATCCCAACCTGCTTAGTCGCAGGAAGCGGAACTCGGAAGATGTCTTTTATATGTCACTCATGCAATCCTGGTGAATGAATAGAAAACAATTATTCAATCAGCATTTACTGTTTGAAGATGAGGGCTGACTTGTATACAGAAGGGAGACTGGGTCGATGGCGAAAGACGATGTAATTGAAATCGAAGGAACAGTCATTGAGACTTTGCCTAACGCGATGTTTAAAGTAGAATTGGAAAATGGCCATACGATTCTTGCGCATGTATCCGGCAAGATCCGCATGCATTTTATCCGCATTCTGCCGGGAGATAAAGTGACAGTAGAACTTTCTCCTTACGATTTAACACGCGGTCGTATCACATACCGTTTTAAATAATCTTTTGCACTCCGGACTACTAAGGAGGTTGGGTTAGATGAAAGTGAGACCATCTGTGAAACCGATCTGCGAAAAATGTAAAGTTATTCGCAGAAACGGAAAAGTCATGGTAATCTGTGAAAATCCGAAACACAAACAAAGACAAGGCTAATATTGAAGGAGGTGCATCGAACACATGGCACGTATTGCTGGTGTTGACATTCCGCGCGACAAACGCGTAGTTATTTCATTAACTTACATTTTCGGTGTTGGTAAAACAACTGCTCAGAAGGTTCTTACTTCTGCTGGTATTTCTGAAGATACACGAGTTCGTGATCTTACAGAAGATGAGTTGAACAATATCCGTGAACAATTGGATCAATACAAAATTGAAGGTGACCTTCGCCGTGAAGTATCAATGAACATCAAACGCTTGATGGAAATTGCTAGCTTCCGAGGGATCCGCCATCGCCGTGGACTACCTGTACGCGGTCAAAATACGAAGAACAATGCGCGTACGCGTAAAGGTCCTCGTAAAACTGTAGCGAACAAGAAAAAATAATCAGTAAAGGAGGTTTCTTCTTAACATGGCACGTAAACAACAAACTCGTAAGCGTCGTGTGAAAAAGAATATCGAATCAGGTATTGCTCACATCCGCTCAACATTTAACAACACAATTGTTACGATTACAGATATGCAGGGGAATGCAGTATCTTGGTCAAGCGCAGGTGCATTAGGATTTAGAGGATCACGTAAATCTACACCTTTCGCTGCTCAAATGGCTGCTGAAGCCGCTGCTAAAACTTCGATTGAACACGGTCTTAAAACTTTGGAAGTTACTGTTAAAGGTCCTGGTTCAGGTCGCGAAGCCGCTATCCGTGCACTTCAGGCTGCTGGACTAGAAGTTACAGCTATCAAAGATGTAACTCCAGTTCCTCACAACGGTTGCCGTCCGCCAAAACGCCGTCGCGTATAATCGTTAATTTGAATAGGGTTTTTGAACATCACGACTTACTGAATGTGTTCTGAATCGTTGCGAAAGTCTGTGACTATCGAATTCTTGGTTTAACGAAAATACCGACGTTGTGAAGGAGGGTAAAATGAATGCTCGAAATAGAAAAACCAAAGATTGAAACGGTTGAGATCGATAGCAATGCCAAATTCGGCAAATTTGTTATTGAACCTCTTGAGCGTGGATATGGTACCACTTTAGGAAACTCCTTACGTCGAATCTTACTTTCATCTTTACCAGGCGCTGCTGTTACTTCAATTCAAATTGATGGTGTTTTGCATGAATTCTCCACTGTTGAAGGTGTAGAAGAAGATGTGGCATCAATCATCTTGAATATTAAGAAACTGGCTCTGAAAATTTACTCTGACGAAGAAAAAGTCATTGAAATTGATGTAAAAGGTGATGGGACGGTTACGGCTGCAGATATTACTCACGACAGTGATGTAGAAATTCTGAATCCGGATCTATATATCGCAACAATCGCTAAAGGCGGCCACTTGCGCATGCGCATGTATGCCAACAGAGGCCGTGGATACGCTCGTGCAGATCAGAACAAACGTGAAGATCTTCCAATTGGCGTCATCCCGATTGATTCTATTTATACTCCAGTTTCTCGCGTCAATTACCAGGTTGAAAATACGCGTGTGGGCCAGTTGGCGCATTTCGATAAACTTTCACTTGATGTTTGGACAGATGGCAGCATCGGTCCAAAAGAGGCAATTGCGCTTGGAGCAAAAATCTTTACTGAGCATTTGAACATCTTCGTAGGATTGACGGATGAGGTACAAACTGCTGAAATCATGGTTGAAAAAGAAGAAGACCAAAAAGAGAAAGTCTTGGAGATGACCATCGAAGAGCTGGATCTTTCAGTCCGTTCTTACAACTGCTTAAAACGTGCGGGTATCAACACGGTACACGAACTGGCGAGCAAGTCGGAAGACGACATGATGAAAGTACGCAACCTTGGACGCAAATCACTTGAAGAAGTCAAAGTGAAGTTGGAAGATTTGGGATTGGGCCTTCGTAAAGAAGACTGAGTTCAAAATCGGATCCGAACTATTTAACAAAGGAGGGAAACTTCAATGAGAAAGCTTCAACGTACAAGTTCTCAACGTAAGGCACTATTACGTGATCTTACAACAGACTTAATCGTACACGAACGCATTCAAACGACTGAAGCTCGTGCGAAAGAAGTGCGTTCGACTGTTGAAAAAATGATCACTCTTGGTAAACGTGGGGATATTCATGCTCGCCGTAAAGCTGCAGCATACATCCGCCGTGAACTAGTGACTACTGCTGACGAAGAAGGCAACGAAAACACAATCTTTGCTTTGCAAAAATTGTTTGATGATGTTGCACCACGTTACGCAGAACGTCAAGGCGGTTACACGCGCATCATGAAAATGGGGCCTCGTCGCGGAGATGGCGCACCGATCGTAATTATTGAATTAGTTTAATTTTCATCTTCTGAATCAATGTCTGCTTCGGCAGGATTGGTTCTTCTGAAGAGGGTTCACGCCCTCTTCTTTTCGCATAATGATTTATACGACAAATATGAAAAGCTGAGTGTTATGATGAGCGAGCCTTTATCAGGCGGCGTCTCGTCTAGCTCTACGCACCTCATTCAACCCTGGCTTAAGCAACCGGGGAGCCATAGAGACAGAAAAGCGCATTTCTCTGAATGAGGTGCGCGCTTTTTTTTATTTATTTTACATATGCTCCTTCTACCGAGTAGAGTAGAGATGAGATGAGTCAGAGGAGGTCAGCTGAGATGAATTCGGAAATTTTGTCATTTGAAAACGTGACATTCACATATAATGCAGAAGATGAAGCGGTGCGACCGGCGGTAGCAGAGGTCTCTTTTTCCATACAAGAGGGAGAATGGATCGCCCTGGTCGGCCATAACGGTTCGGGAAAATCGACCATAGCGAAGTTAATGAATGGCTTGCTGTTTCCGGGAGAAGGAACAGTGAAGGTCATGGGCAAAGAGATGGCCGAAGAAACATTATGGGACATCCGATCACAAATGGGCATGGTTTTTCAGAATCCGGACAATCAATTCGTCGGGGCGACAGTACAGGATGATGTCGCTTTCGCTTTGGAAAATAACGGTGTTCCGCATAAAGTAATGGTGGAACGGGTGCACGAGGCGCTGAGCCAGGTCAAGATGGAAGACTATAAAGATCATGAACCCCACCATTTATCGGGCGGGCAAAAACAGCGGGTGGCAATTGCTGGTGCACTTGCGATGCGGCCGAAACTGCTGATTCTCGATGAAGCAACGTCGATGCTGGATCCGCAGGGACGGCGAGAAGTCATTGAAACCATTCGCCGGTTAAGGGAATCCACTGGACTTACAGTCGTTTCCATTACGCATGATTTGGAAGAAGCGGCTTTGGCTGAGCGCATCATCGTCATGAACCAAGGCAGAAAACACGTGGAAGGCTCGCCGAAAGCGGTTTTTCAGCGCGGCAGCGAATTGACGGAAATGGGATTGGACCTGCCTTTTGCAATGCGGATGACGCATTTATTGCAGGAAGCGGGAGTAGGACTTCAGGAAGAACATATGACAGAAGATGAGTTGGTGGATGAACTGTGGAAATTTTACTCGAGGGCGTAGGCTATAGTTATGCTGCAGATACGCCGTTTGAAAAAAGAGCGTTAACGGATGTTAATCTTCATATTCCGTCGGGCTCCTATACAGCGATCATCGGTCACACGGGTTCGGGCAAGTCGACAGTTCTGCAGCATTTGAATGCACTCCTGAAGCCGACAGAAGGCGTGGTCATGATCGGGGAACGCAAGATAGAAGCCGGTGTAAAGGCAAAGGACCTGCGGAATATCCGCCGCCGGGTCGGCATTGTCTTTCAGTTTCCGGAACAGCAGCTTTTTGATGAGACGGTGCTGAAGGATATTATGTTTGGTCCGCTGAATTTCGGTGTTCCTGAAGAGGAAGCTGAACGGCGGGCGAGGGAGCTGGTGGTCCAGCTCGGGCTGCCTGACGAGGTGTTGGAAAAATCGCCATTTGATTTATCGGGCGGCCAGATGCGCCGCGTGGCAATAGCCGGTGTTCTGGCGATGGAACCGGAAGTTCTGGTGCTTGATGAACCGACGGCTGGACTGGATCCAAGAGGGCGCAGAGAAATCATGGACCTTTTCCATGAGCTGCATAAGAGCAAAAATCTCACGACGGTGCTCGTGACCCACAGCATGGAAGATGCGGCGAAATACGCCGACCGTGTGGCCATTATGCATAAAGGCCATTGTGTAGTTACTGGAGACCCGAGAGCGATCTTTTCAAATGAAGAACAATTAGGCGATTACAGTCTGCAGGCGCCGCGCAGTGTAAGGATGCAGCGGAATTTTGAAGAGCGAACGGGGTTAAAGCTTGAAGGGGTTTCATTGACTGAAGAGGCGCTGGCGCAGAATATTGCCTCAGCGTTGGCGGAAGGACGTGGATCCCGATGATGGAAAAAATGATTTTCGGCCGGTTTATTCCGGGCGATTCCCTCATACACCGGATGGATCCGCGGGCGAAGATTCTGTTTGTCTTCCTTTTTATCGGGATTGTGTTTGTCGCCAATAACGCAATCGGATATGCGATTTTGCTCGGCTTTACATTATTGGTCGTATTTCTGTCGAAAATACGGTTGTATTTTTTGATAAATGGCTTGAAACCGGTCTTTATCCTCCTATTATTTACTTTTTTCCTGCACCTCTTCTTTACCAGGGAAGGGGATGTAATCTTCAGTTTCGGGTTTATCGAAATTTACGAGGAAGGGCTGCGGCAGGGGATTTTCATCTCCATCCGATTCTTGGTGCTGGTATTCATCACCAGCGTCCTGACGCTGACGACTTCGCCGATTTCCATAACGGACGGCATCGAAATCCTGCTGGGACCATTTAAGAAAATTAAACTGCCTGTGCATGAGCTCGCGCTGATGATGTCGATTTCGCTGCGTTTTATCCCGACTTTGATGGATGAAACCGGCAAAATCCTGAAAGCGCAAATGGCCCGGGGGTCTGATATTGGGTCGGGTCCGATGAAGGAACGGGTTAAAGCGGTCGTTCCGCTCTTAATTCCGTTATTTGTCAGTGCCTTTAAACGCGCCGAAGATCTGGCGACTGCCATGGAAGTCAGAGGCTACCGCGGGGGAGAGGGCAGAACGCGTTACCGTCAGCTGAGCTGGCGGGTGGCGGACACCCTCAGTTTGGTGATGCTCGCAGGCCTGACGGCGATTCTTTGGTATTTCCGGACGTAAGGAGAGAAATTATGAAACGAATGAAAGCGGTCATCGCATATGACGGTTCCGGGTTTGCAGGCTATCAGATCCAGCCGGAAACGCGTACCGTCCAAATTGAATTGCTGAAGGTGCTGAAGAACATCCACAAAGGACGTGATGTCCAAGTGGTGGCGAGCGGACGCACTGATGCGAAAGTTCATGCCACGGGCCAGGTGATTCATTTTGATACGGATTTCAACATTCCGGTCGAAGGGTGGCTGAGGGCGTTGAATGTGCTGCTGCCGGAAGATATTCGGGTACTCGGCATCCGAGAAGCCGAACCAGGATTCCACGCGCGCTACCATACAAGCGGCAAAACATACCGTTATAAATGGGACCGCAGCCCAATCATCAGTCCGTTCACACGGAATTATATGGTTCATATCAAACAGCGTCCGGATGTTGCATTGATGCGTAAAGCGGCAAAGGCGATTCTGGGCACCCACGATTTCACCTGTTTCTGCGCTGCGAATACAGGGGTGGTCGATAAAGTACGGACCATCCGGCGCTTGGATTTTGAAGAACACGGGGAAGAATTGCATATGGTCATCGAAGGATCCGGTTTCCTCTATAATATGGTGCGCATTATTGCGGGCACATTATTTGAAGTGGGCATCGGCAAGCTGGCACCGGAGGCAGTGGCGAAGATTATCCGATCTGAGGACCGGGGAGCGGCCGGAAAGACCGCGGCAGCGCATGGTTTATATCTAGAAAACGTCGAGTATGAAAACTGAAGCAACCAATCCAGGTGTTTTTAGAAAAACGCTTGACTTTTTGGCGCTGGCGTTATAACATGATGTATGGTATTTTCATTACCCCCACGATATGCCCCGGAAGGTTATTTGTGCTAGGGATAACGAAAAAACGGAACAGCGGAACACTGTATTTTTAATTTAAAACAAGACGATTTATTAGGAGGACAATATACATGCGTACAACATTCATGGCTAAAGGTCACGAAGTAGAGCGTAAATGGTTGGTTGTCGATGCAGAAGGGCAAACTCTTGGACGTTTAGCTTCTGAAGTCGCTTCAATCTTACGCGGGAAATACAAACCAACATTCACACCAAACGTTGACACTGGTGATCACGTGATCATCATCAACGCTGACAAGATCCACCTTACAGGGAAAAAGCTTACGGACAAAATCTACTATCGCCACACACAATTCACTGGCGGTTTGAAACAGCGTACTGCACTTGAAATGCGCACGAAATACCCGCAAAAAATGCTTGAATTGGCTGTTAAAGGGATGCTTCCTAAAAACTCTCTTGGACGCCAGACTTTCAAGAAACTTCACGTATATGCAGGACCGGAACATAACCACCAAGCACAACAACCGGAAGTTTACCAACTTCGCGGCTAATAATTAGTAAATTAGAGGAGGATACACCTTTGGCACAAGTTCAATATTTAGGTACAGGTCGCCGTAAAAATTCAACAGCACGTGTCCGTTTAGTACCAGGAGACGGCACAATTACAATAAACAACCGTGACGTATCGGATTACGTTCCATACGAAACTCTTGAGCAAATCATCAAACAACCACTAGTGGCTACTGAAACTCTTGGAAGCTATGATGTACTTGTAAACGTAAGAGGCGGAGGCTTCACAGGTCAAGCTGGAGCAGTACGCCACGGAATTGCACGCGCTCTACTAACTGTAGACCCTGCTTTCCGTCCAGCACTTAAAACTGCTGGCTTGTTAACTCGTGACCCACGCATGAAAGAACGTAAGAAACCAGGTTTGCGTTCAGCTCGTCGTGCACCACAGTTCTCAAAACGTTAATATCAGTAAAACCCCTTTCTCTTTGGAGAATAGGGGTTTTATTTTTGTGTGAATTTTGAGTAGGGTTGCTGCTACGCCTTATGCCTTAACGGGCACTGTCGCTTTTCTACTATAAAAGACAGAATTGATTTAAAATAAATTACGCTATGTTATACTGTACGGTGAGCAAAAGTGATGAGGAGTGTATATATATGTTGACTGAAGTACAAGTTCGCGAATTACTCGGAGAAGTACAAGATCCGTTTTTACATAGATCGCTGACAGAAACAGATGGTATTACATCGGTGAAAATTAAAGAAGAAAAAAACCATGTCAGCGTGAAATTGGCGATTGCCAAAGTGAATACACCAGAACAAATGCAATTGCAGATGAAAGTGGTTGAAATTCTGAAAGGCGCGGGCGTCGACTCTGTTGGAATCCGTTTTGAAGAGTTGGCTCCAGAAGCAATGGCTAAATTCCGCGGCACGGCGAATGAATCCGAAGCACAGGACCTCCTGTCTCCGATGAACAAAGTTGAATTCATTTCAATTGCCAGCGGTAAAGGTGGAGTCGGTAAATCCACTGTTTCCGTCAACCTTGCAATCGCGTTGGCGCGACTTGGCAAGAAAGTCGGATTAATCGATGCAGATATTTATGGTTTCAGTGTTCCTGATATGATGGGAATTGAAAAAACACCTGTTGTGCGTGGAGATACGATTATTCCAGTTGAACGATTTGGTGTCAAAGTCATTTCGATGGGCTTCTTCGTTGAAGAGAACATGCCAGTCGTATGGCGCGGGCCGATGCTGGGTAAAGTACTGGATCAATTCTTCCGCGATGTGGAGTGGGGCGATCTGGACTATCTTCTATTGGACTTGCCACCGGGAACTGGGGATGTCGCGCTTGATATTCACCAGATGCTACCGGCTTCCAAAGAGATTGTTGTTACGACCCCACACCCGACAGCAGCATTTGTTGCAGCGCGTGCAGGAGCGATGGCTTTGCAGACAGACCACGAGGTTCTTGGTGTAATCGAGAATATGTCCTGGTTTGAAAGCAAAGAAAGCGGCAAGAGAGAGTATCTATTCGGACAAGGCGGAGGCCCGAAACTTGCGGAAGAGCTGCAAGTGCCGTTACTTGGACAGATTCCTTTAGGTCAGCCGGATTGGAATGAAGCGGACTTTGCACCGTCTGTTTATCTTGAAGACCATCCAACTGGCAAGCTCTATGGAGAGATTGCGGAGACCATCTTGAAGCAATTTGCAGCAAAACGTCAATAATCTCAACCCGGAAACCTTTTACTGGTTTTCGGGTTTTTATTTATGCCGAAACTTCGAACAGCTCCTGTGACTTCAAGGTTTGTTCACATCTCGGAGGTTTCGTTTATGGATTTTTGGCTTTGCGATTGGTACAATCTTTAAAGAACTTCAAATAACGGAGGCATTAATGTGACAATACGAAATTGGGTAAAATTCTTTATAAATGCAATGCTGATAGGTGGAGCGATTACCGGGGTCCTCGGATTGTTCATACGATGGAACGATGTTTTCGCAGCGCCATTCGAAAACGGAGCATGGGGTGAATTCATTGCCGGCTTTATCTGGTTGGTTGTAGTCGGGATGACAATGAGCCTGATTGCGCAAATGGGTTTTTTCGCGTATTTGACAATTCATCAGTTCGGAATCAATATGTTCCGCACGTTAACCCTGTGGAATTGGGTGCAGTTGTTGATCATCGCCGTAGTAATTTTTGATTTGATTGTCTTCCGCTTTATGCCGAATGCCGATACCGCTGCTCAAGGCTGGCTATACGCAGGACTCTTGGCAATTCTGATTGTGACAGCGGTAGTGACAGCTTATTTCAAAGCGAAGTGGACCACGAAATCCACTTTCATCTCTGCTTTGTTCTTTATGATTGCAGTCACCACTCTGGAATGGCTTCCGGCGTTGATGGTCCAGGCAGGAAATGCCGACAGCTGGGTTACCTTGCTGTTGTTCCCATTCCTGGCCGTTAATGCATACCAACTTTTGGTGTTGCCAAAATACAATGCCAAGTCTGATGTAGACCGTCAGAAACTGGAAGAGCGCCGTGCGGCCCGGAAAGAAAATGCTAAGCCTGCTGCGGGGAAATCATAAGATTTTGAAACGCCTGCTACTTCAGCAGGCGTTTTTTTATTTGGCATTTCTTTTGAAACAAGCGAGAATTTTTTCGGGATTTCAATTTGGCTGACAGACGAGCGGAAGATAAATTACAGAAGGAAAAAACGATTTTAAAATAAACTTTCTTAAATCTGTTGACAGTGGTTAGAAGATGCTTTAATATAATAAAAGTCGCCGAGCAACAAGACGGCAAACATGAACCTTGAAAACTGAACAGCAAAACGTCAACAAACAGCAACGGTCGCGCAAAACGGCCCGCGCAACCTTACTGATCAGCATCACGCAGATCAAAGCGAATCGTGCGTCTTTTAGACCGCGATGCGCCAGCAAGTATTTGAGCAATCAACTACTCTATAATGGAGAGTTTGATCCTGGCTCAGGACGAACGCTGGCGGCATGCCTAATACATGCAAGTCGAGCGGAACCTTGGGAGCTTGCTCCCTTGGTTCAGCGGCGGACGGGTGAGTAACACGTGGGCAACCTGCCCTGCAGATCGGGATAACTCCGGGAAACCGGTGCTAATACCGAATAGTTTGCGGCCTCTCCTGAGGCTGCACGGAAAGACGGTTTCGGCTGTCACTGCAGGATGGGCCCGCGGCGCATTAGCTAGTTGGTGGGGTAATGGCCCACCAAGGCGACGATGCGTAGCCGACCTGAGAGGGTGATCGGCCACACTGGGACTGAGACACGGCCCAGACTCCTACGGGAGGCAGCAGTAGGGAATCTTCCGCAATGGACGCAAGTCTGACGGAGCAATGCCGCGTGAGTGACGAAGGTTTTCGGATCGTAAAACTCTGTTGTGAGGGAAGAACAAGTACCAACTAACTACTGGTACCTTGACGGTACCTCACCAGAAAGCCACGGCTAACTACGTGCCAGCAGCCGCGGTAATACGTAGGTGGCAAGCGTTGTCCGGAATTATTGGGCGTAAAGCGCGCGCAGGCGGTCCCTTAAGTCTGATGTGAAAGCCCACGGCTCAACCGTGGAGGGTCATTGGAAACTGGGGGACTTGAGTGCAGAAGAGGAAAGTGGAATTCCATGTGTAGCGGTGAAATGCGTAGAGATGTGGAGGAACACCAGTGGCGAAGGCGACTTTCTGGTCTGTAACTGACGCTGAGGCGCGAAAGCGTGGGGAGCAAACAGGATTAGATACCCTGGTAGTCCACGCCGTAAACGATGAGTGCTAAGTGTTAGGGGGTTTCCGCCCCTTAGTGCTGCAGCTAACGCATTAAGCACTCCGCCTGGGGAGTACGCCGCAAGGCTGAAACTCAAAGGAATTGACGGGGCCCGCACAAGCGGTGGAGCATGTGGTTTAATTCGAAGCAACGCGAAGAACCTTACCAGGTCTTGACATCCCGCTGACCGCCTAGGAGACTAGGCTTTCCCTTCGGGGACAGCGGTGACAGGTGGTGCATGGTTGTCGTCAGCTCGTGTCGTGAGATGTTGGGTTAAGTCCCGCAACGAGCGCAACCCTTGATCTTAGTTGCCAGCATTCAGTTGGGCACTCTAAGGTGACTGCCGGTGACAAACCGGAGGAAGGTGGGGATGACGTCAAATCATCATGCCCCTTATGACCTGGGCTACACACGTGCTACAATGGACGGTACAAAGGGTAGCCAACCCGCGAGGGGGAGCCAATCCCAGAAAACCGTTCTCAGTTCGGATTGCAGGCTGCAACTCGCCTGCATGAAGCCGGAATCGCTAGTAATCGTGGATCAGCATGCCACGGTGAATACGTTCCCGGGCCTTGTACACACCGCCCGTCACACCACGAGAGTTTGTAACACCCGAAGTCGGTGAGGTAACCATTCGTGGAGCCAGCCGCCGAAGGTGGGACGGATGATTGGGGTGAAGTCGTAACAAGGTAGCCGTATCGGAAGGTGCGGCTGGATCACCTCCTTTCTAAGGATATTATCGGAAGCCAGACCTGCGGGTTTGGCGTTGACGTTTTGCGTTCAGTTTTGAAGGTTCACCTGCAGGCGATGCCTGGTGGCGTGACTTTCAACACTTGTTCTTTGAAAACTGGATAAAACGACATTGAAACAAAACGAAACAAGCGATTCATGAAGTGACACGATCACCAATCGGTGATCAACTTTTTAACAGAACCAACTTGGTTAAGTTAGGAAGGGCGCACGGTGGATGCCTTGGCACTAGGAGCCGAAGAAGGACGGCACTAACACCGATATGCTCCGGGGAGCTGTAAGTGAGCTTTGATCCGGAGATTTCCGAATGGGGAAACCCGCTGCCTGTAATGGGGCAGTATCCATGTGTGAATTCATAACACATGCGAAGGCACACCCAGGGAACTGAAACATCTAAGTACCTGGAGGAAGAGAAAGCAAATGCGATTCCCTGAGTAGCGGCGAGCGAAACGGGAACAGCCCAAACCAAGAGGCTTGCCTCTTGGGGTTGTAGGACACTCTATACGGAGTTACAAAAGAACGCGTTAGGCGAAGCGACCTGGAACGGTCCGCGATACCGGGTAACAGCCCCGTAGCCGAAAGTGTGTTCCCTCCAGAGTGGATCCTGAGTACGGCGGAACACGTGAAATTCCGTCGGAATCCGGGAGGACCATCTCCCAAGGCTAAATACTCCCTAGTGACCGATAGTGAACCAGTACCGTGAGGGAAAGGTGAAAAGCACCCCGGAAGGGGAGTGAAATAGATCCTGAAACCGTGTGCCTACAAGTAGTCAGAGCCCGTTAATGGGTGATGGCGTGCCTTTTGTAGAATGAACCGGCGAGTTACGATTGCATGCAAGGTTAAGGTGAGAAGCCGGAGCCGCAGCGAAAGCGAGTCTGAACAGGGCGACAGAGTATGCAGTTGTAGACCCGAAACCAGGTGATCTACCCATGTCCAGGGTGAAGGTAAGGTAACACTTACTGGAGGCCCGAACCCACGCACGTTGAAAAGTGCGGGGATGAGGTGTGGGTAGCGGAGAAATTCCAATCGAACCTGGAGATAGCTGGTTCTCTCCGAAATAGCTTTAGGGCTAGCCTCAATCTTTTAGAATCCTGGAGGTAGAGCACTGTTTGGACTAGGGGCCCATCCCGGGTTACCGAATTCAGACAAACTCCGAATGCCAGTGATTTATGATTGGGAGTCAGACTGCGAGTGATAAGATCCGTAGTCAAGAGGGAAACAGCCCAGACCACCAGCTAAGGTCCCCAAATATCCGTTAAGTGGAAAAGGATGTGGCGTTGCTTAGACAACCAGGATGTTGGCTTAGAAGCAGCCATCATTTAAAGAGTGCGTAATAGCTCACTGGTCGAGTGACACTGCGCCGAAAATGTACCGGGGCTAAACGGATTACCGAAGCTGTGGATGGATCTCGCAAGAGATCCGTGGTAGGAGAGCGTTCTAAGGGCGTCGAAGCGGAACCGGAAGGATTCGTGGAGCGCTTAGAAGTGAGAATGCCGGTATGAGTAACGAAAGACGGGTGAGAATCCCGTCCACCGAATGCCCAAGGTTTCCTGAGGAAGGCTCGTCCGCTCAGGGTCAGTCGGGACCTAAGTCGAGGCCGATAGGCGTAGACGATGGACAACAGGTTGATATTCCTGTACCACCTCCCCGCCGTTTGAGCAATGGGGGACGCAGAAGGATAAGGTGAGCGCGCCGTTGGTTGTGCGCGTCCAAGCAGTGAGGCGTGGAATGAGGCAAATCCCATTCCTGATACGTTGAGCTGTGATGGCAAGGGGCATTGCGCCCTGGAGTCCCTGATTTCACACTGCCAAGAAAAGCCTCTAGCGAGGCGGGAGGTGCCCGTACCGCAAACCGACACAGGTAGGCGAGAAGAGAATTCTAAGGTGAGCGAGTGAACTCTCGTTAAGGAACTCGGCAAAATGACCCCGTAACTTCGGGAGAAGGGGTGCTCTGGTAGGGTGTTACAGCCCGAGAGAGCCGCAGTGAATAGGCCCAGGCGACTGTTTAGCAAAAACACAGGTCTCTGCAAAACCGTAAGGTGACGTATAGGGGCTGACGCCTGCCCGGTGCTGGAAGGTTAAGGGAGTGCGTAGCGCAAGCGAAGGTGCGAACCGAAGCCCCAGTAAACGGCGGCCGTAACTATAACGGTCCTAAGGTAGCGAAATTCCTTGTCGGGTAAGTTCCGACCCGCACGAAAGGCGTAACGATCTGGGCACTGTCTCAACGAGAGACTCGGTGAAATTATAGTACCTGTGAAGATGCAGGTTACCCGCGACAGGACGGAAAGACCCCGTGGAGCTTTACTGTAGCCTGATATTGAATTTTGGTGCAACTTGTACAGGATAGGTAGGAGCCAATGAACCCGGAGCGCCAGCTTCGGTGGAGGCGTCGGTGGGATACTACCCTGGTTGTATTGAACTTTAACCCGCACCCCTGATCGGGGTGGGAGACAGTGTCAGGCGGGCAGTTTGACTGGGGCGGTCGCCTCCTAAAGAGTAACGGAGGCGCCCAAAGGTTCCCTCAGAATGGTTGGAAATCATTCGCAGAGTGTAAAGGCAGAAGGGAGCTTGACTGCGAGACGTACAGGTCGAGCAGGGTCGAAAGACGGGCTTAGTGATCCGGTGGTTCCGCATGGAAGGGCCATCGCTCAACGGATAAAAGCTACCCCGGGGATAACAGGCTTATCTCCCCCAAGAGTCCACATCGACGGGGAGGTTTGGCACCTCGATGTCGGCTCATCGCATCCTGGGGCTGTAGTCGGTCCCAAGGGTTGGGCTGTTCGCCCATTAAAGCGGTACGCGAGCTGGGTTCAGAACGTCGTGAGACAGTTCGGTCCCTATCCGTCGCGGGCGCAGGAAATTTGAGAGGAGCTGTCCTTAGTACGAGAGGACCGGGATGGACACACCGCTGGTGTACCAGTTGTTCCGCCAGGGGCATCGCTGGGTAGCTATGTGTGGCCGGGATAAGTGCTGAAAGCATCTAAGCACGAAGCCCCCCTCAAGATGAGATTTCCCATTGCGCAAGCAAGTAAGATCCCTCAAAGACGATGAGGTAGATAGGTTCGAGGTGGAAGCGTGGCGACACGTGCAGCTGACGAATACTAATCGATCGAGGACTTAACCAAAACACCACTTTCAGGAACGCAATTGTTTCGCACGCTGTTTCAATGTCTGTTGTATCCAGTTTTGAGGGCGCAAGCACTCAAAAAAAGTAGTCCAGTGACGATGGCAAAGAGGCCACACCCGTTCCCATCCCGAACACGGCAGTTAAGCTCTTTTGCGCCGATGGTAGTTGGGGGTTTCCCCCTGTGAGAGTAGGACGTCGCTGGGCTATTCTATGTTTTATTTTTGTTCCGAGATTCTTTTGCCTTGCTTCCATAGCTCAGTAGGTAGAGTGCTTCCATGGTAAGGAAGAGGTCACCGGTTCGAATCCGGTTGGGAGCTTTTATTTTTAAAATGAAGTTTCTGTTTATGGATTGCATGTTTTTATCAAGGCCCCTTGGTCAAGCGGTTAAGACACCGCCCTTTCACGGCGGTAACACGGGTTCGAATCCCGTAGGGGTCACCATTTCGGAGGATTAGCTCAGCTGGGAGAGCATCTGCCTTACAAGCAGAGGGTCGGCGGTTCGATCCCGTCATCCTCCACCATGTATTTTAGAATTTCATATCGGTGGGGTAGCGAAGTGGCTAAACGCGGCGGACTGTAAATCCGCTCCTTCGGGTTCGGCAGTTCGAATCTGCCCCCCACCACCAGTTTTAATTTAGCATTGGGGTATAGCCAAGCGGTAAGGCAACGGGTTTTGATCCCGTCATGCCCTGGTTCGAATCCAGGTACCCCAGCCATTTTTTATGAGCCATTAGCTCAGTTGGTAGAGCATCTGACTTTTAATCAGAGGGTCGAAGGTTCGAATCCTTCATGG
The DNA here is from genome assembly GCF_049262615.1 of Planococcus daihaiensis. Classification (GTDB taxonomy): domain Bacteria; phylum Bacillota; class Bacilli; order Bacillales_A; family Planococcaceae; genus Planococcus. The sequence goes on from NZ_CP175504.1 coordinate 1,779,877, forward strand.
CTCATCTTTAATTTCCTTGCGCCTGTTCAGCGCGGGGCCTTAGCTCAGCTGGGAGAGCGCGTCGCTGGCAGTGACGAGGTCAGGGGTTCGAGCCCCCTAGGCTCCATTGTTCCATGTGTATTTGTACTATCCATGTGTAAAAATCCCGTATCCATTCAATTGGATACGGGATTTTTTTAATTTCTGACTTATTCTAATGGCGGACGGAATAGGACGTTGTATTCTTGCTATTCGAGGATGTGCGCTGTCCATCCGACGATCCGTGCTACACTGAAGGTCAGTGTAGAAAGTTCAGGCGGCATTTTATTGGAAGAGAGTGTTGAAAGCCTCCATTCGTTTGAGCTGTTTCCACTGCCTACGGTGGCGACTTATTTTCTCTGCAAAGATATGGGTGAGCTTGAAAAAGAGTTTTTGGAAAGGATTCAAGCCGTTTATTTTAGATAGGAGGAAATAGAATGATTATTGAACAACCGGGAGTGCGTCTGCGTTTATTGAAGCGAGAGGATTTTGAAGCATTATGGGCTTTGTATACACCTGAGATTTTCGAACATATGCTGACGAAAGTGGTGACATTCGAGCAATTTTCGGCTTGGCTGGAAGCGGGGCTGAACGAGTCGAATGTGCTACTGTTCGCAGTTGAACAACCGGATACTGGCAGAGTAGTTGGGACGACGCGGATTTACGGAATCGATGAAAAGAATAAAAGCTGTGAAATCGGCTCCACGTTTTATGCGGAAGAAATGCATGGCAGCGGTTTGAACAGCCGTGTGAAATACGCGCTGCTTGCTTATTGTTTTGAAGAGCGCGAAATGATTCGGGTGCAATTCAAGACAGATACAGAAAATATCCGTTCGCAAAAAGCGCTCGAAGCCATAGGGGCAGTGAAGGAAGGGATTCTGCGCAATGAACGCATTCGTTCGACCGGCAAGGCGAGGGATGCGGCAGTCTACTCAATTATTGACCGGGAATGGCCGCGGGTGAAAGAATTGTTGAAAGAAAGAATGAATAAAAATACGTAATCTTGTACGGTTGAGCCATGTAGTTGTTAGCGGTTACAATAGGTTTAACTTCACAAGGGGGTATAAAAACATGAATAAATTAAATGTATCAATTATTGGTGTGCCGATGGACCACGGACAAACTCGTCGCGGGGTTGATATGGGGCCAAGCGCCATCCGTTATGCGGGTGTAGTGGATCGTATTGAAAATCTTGGGCACACCGTCAAGGATGAAGGGGATATCCAAGTCGGCCATGCGGACGGAAAAGTCGATACGGATACGAATCTGCGGAATATGATGGTCATCACGGAAGCAATGGAAAAACTGGGTGAAAAAGTACATGCAGTGACTGAAACAGGGAACTTCCCATTGGTGCTTGGCGGGGATCACAGTATCGCAATCGGTACGCTTGCCGGCATTTCACCAAATCACGAAAATTTGGGTGTCATCTGGTACGATGCGCATGCGGATATGAATACGAGCGATACTTCACCGTCAGGTAATATCCACGGCATGCCACTTGCAGCAAGCTTCGGCCATGGCCATGAGAAATTGACGCAGATCCGCGGATTTGCACCGAAAGTGAAACCTGAAAACATTGTAATCATCGGTGCTCGTTCTGTCGACCCGGGCGAACGCGAATTGATCCGCGAACGCGGCATCAAAGTTTACAGCATGCATGAAATCGACAAGATGGGAATGGACTTTGTCATTGAAGATTCAATCCGCTACTTGAAAGAAGAACGCAAAACGGACGGTGTCCATTTGTCACTGGACCTTGATGGCATCGATCCTTTGTATACACCGGGTGTCGGCACTCCGGTCCCAGGCGGCATCAGCTACCGGGAAAGCCATTTGGCGATGGAAATGCTGCATGACGCGGGCATCATCACATCCGCTGAATTTGTCGAAGTCAACCCGATTTTGGATGAGAAGAATCGCACAGCAGACGTGGCAGTGGCCCTTATCGGTTCGTTGCTCGGCGAAAAATTACTTTAAAACAGGCGAAAGCCTGTTTTTTTATTTTGTCTGAATAAAATTCTGTGAGATATGAAACGGACGATTAGTCTTTTGAATGAAAATTAGATGGATTTATTTGGGTAAAATTTGATACGATAGATAAAGAGAAAATAAATGAAACCTTTCAGTCGATCAGTCGTATATAAAACATAGCCGCATAGGCGGAGGGAAATGAGATCATGGATGCGTTAGTGAACAAGAGAATAGCACAAGTCATCAAAGGCGACCAGAACGCATTCGCAGAGATTGTGGAATTGTACCAGCACCGGCTGTATCAAATTTGCTACCGCATGCTTGGCAATAAGCACGAAGCCGAAGATATCGCTCAGGAAGCTTTTATGCGTGCTTATGTCAATATTCATACATTCGATCAAAACAGGAAATTCTCCACGTGGCTATACCGAATAGCTACAAATTTATGTATCGACCGGATCAGAAAGAAAAAGCCGGATTATCATCTTGATGCGGAAGTGCGTGGGGCGGAAGGCTTGGATATGTACTCGAGCATTGCCAATGACGACCAGCTTCCCGAGGACGAATTGGTGAAGATGGAAGTCCAGGAGCGGGTGCAATACGAAATCAGCCGTTTGCCGGATAAATACCGGGCAGCTATAGTATTGAAGTATATTGAAGAATTGCCGTTGGCCGAGATCAGCGAAATTCTGGATTTGCCGCTCGGGACTGTGAAAACACGTATACACCGCGGGCGAGAAGCTTTGCGGAAGCAATTAAGCAATTTGTAGGAGGCGAGCAGGATGAAGACGTGTCCGGATTACATCGTCCAGTATATGAACGATTATTTAGACGGTGATCTTGAACCATCCAAAGAACGGGTGTTGAAAGAAAATCTGGCGACCTGCCAAGATTGTCAGAAGACTTATCACGAATTGACCAAGACCGTAGCATTCGTTCAGAGTGCATCCCATATAGAGGCACCGAAAGGCTTTGTGGAAGCCACCATGCAGAAGTTGCCGAAACAGAAACAGCGGTCAGGTGCACAGCGCTGGTTCAAGCAGCATCCACTGTTGACTGCTGCGGCCATCTTTTTTGTACTGATGGGCACTGTTTTGTTCTCGGATTTTAATAATGATCAGCAATTTTCATTTACCAAACAGCCGAACGTTATTGTTGAAGGAAATACGGTAATCGTTCCGGAAGGCGAAGTGGTGATCGGGGATATTAAAGTGAGAAACGGCAATCTCCGTGTCGACGGCGAACTTCATGGCGATGTGACCGTGGTGAATGGTCAATACATGGCTTCGGGTGGAGTAATAACCGGTGAAGTTGAAGAAATTGACCAGATTTTCGGGTGGCTATGGTATACCATTAAAAATGCCTTTAAAGATGCTGGATCCATTTTCAGCAATGAAGGCGCAATGATCCAAGAGTAAAACCTGTCCCCCTGGGGCAGGTTTTTTGTGTGGCCGGCAATCCTACGGCTGTTGTCGCTTTTCTATAAAGGCAAGGGAGCGGTGATTATGCTATACTTATTTCATGCAGATGTAGAAAAGCGAGGGTTGCAGATGCCGTTTCTGGAGAATTTTACTAACTTAACACCACTCGAACTTATTATCAATATTGCTGATATTTTATTAGTTTGGTTCGTTTTATATAAATTGATAACGATTATTAAAGGCACCAAAGCGGTTCAATTATTAAAAGGGATCTTTGTCATCATTATTGCGCAATTGATCACGCAGGCATTGAATCTGCAAACACTTGGCTGGATTATGCAAGAAGTGCTCAATTGGGGTTTCCTTGCCATTATCATCATTTTCCAGCCGGAACTCAGGCGAGCGCTTGAGCAATTGGGCCGCGGGAAACTGTTTTCCAGCAGCACATTAAATGAAGAATCGGAACGCAACCGACTGATTGAGGCAATGACAAAATCGGTCAGTTATATGGCTAAGCGGCGCATTGGCGCGCTTATATCCATAGAGCGTGAAACCGGATTGAGTGAGTATATCGAAACGGGAATTCCTTTAAACTCTGACATAACGTCAGAGTTGATGATAAACCTCTTTATCCCCAACACCCCTCTTCACGATGGAGCTGTTATTGTCCAAAAAAACAGAGTGGCGGCAGCGGCATGCTATCTTCCGTTATCGGAAAGTCCGTTCATTTCCAAGGAGTTGGGAACGCGCCACCGTGCAGCACTTGGGATCAGTGAAGTGACCGACGCCATCACAATTGTTGTGTCAGAAGAAACGGGCGCCATCAGTTTGACGGCAAATGGGGATCTTCACCGCAATCTGTCATTGGAAGACTTTGAAGTGAAACTCCGCCGAATTTGGTTCGGCGAACAACAGCAGAACCAAACTTCTTCCTGGTGGAACTGGAGGGGAAATAAGAATGGATAAAATGATGGACAACCCCTGGTTTTTGAGGATTACTGCATTATTGCTAGCCCTTCTTATGTTCTTTACCGTGAAAGCGGAAGAGGAAAACAACAATTCAGCGGCCAGCAATACGATGACTGAAATCATCGAAGATGTGCCCCTTGAAGTTTATTATGACGATACGAGTTTGATGGTCAGCGGAGTGCCGGCAACGGTCGATGTTCACCTTACGGGACCCAACAGCGCGGTCCAGGCAACACAGCAAATCAAAGATTTCACCGTTTTTGTGGACTTGCGCAATTTGCCTCTTGGAGAGCACCGAATCCGTGTGCAAACGGAGAACGTTTCCGAGCAATTGGGAGTCCGGATCGATCCGACTTTTCTGAATGTCATGATCGAGGAACGGGTAACCCAGGAATTTAAAATTGATGCCGAGCTGAATGAGCGCTTGATTGCGGAAGGCTTTGTGCTGGAAAGCATAACGGCGGATCCCGATATAGTGACCGTGAGCGGACCGAAAAGCGTCATCGACTCCATCAGTTTTGTAAAAGCGACGGTGACGGAAGAGCCGGGGATGAACGCTTCCGTGACAAGAGAGGCGAGAGTCCGAGTGCTGGCCAATGATCTCACCAAACTTGAAAATGTGACGATCTCACCGGAAGTGGTGGAAGTTGAAGCTGTGATTGAAGAATACAGCAAAGAAGTTCCGATATCACTGACACAAACCGGAACCGCGCGTGAAGGCATTACAGTGGATGAAATTGAAACGACGATCGACACCGTCAAAATTTCAGGCCCGCGGAATATCGTCGACGCGATCGAGGAATATGACGTGGAAGTGAATATCAGTGGGGTTTCATTAACTGATACGGCGATTGAAGTCGACCTTGCCGCTCCGGAAGGAACGAGTTCGGTAGAGCCGGGAAGCATTATCGTCGATGCGGAAATCACCGTGGATGAAACCGTGCTGCTTCCCGAAAACATCAATTATACGGATGATGATGATATGCGAATCTTTGATAACCTGGCATTAGAGGTCAGAGGAATGGAAGCGGGCAATAATGCCGATTTCCTCGATCCTGCAGATGGCATGGTGGCATTGATCGCATACGGAACAGAAGAATTGTTGAAAAGTTTGAGTTTGGAAGATTTTGTGGTATATGTAGATGCAGCAGGAAAATTTGGACAACAAAATCTGGAGATTGCAGTAGAGGGACCGGAAGAAGCTGAATGGCTGATTTCGCCTGTCGATGCGACCGTTAATATAAGATAGCCATTATCATCCGATAACTGTATTGGATTTAAGGAGAGATTTATAGAATGGGAAAATATTTTGGTACGGATGGAGTTCGCGGAGTTGCGAATAGCGAATTGACACCGGAACTTGCATTTAGATTGGGACGCTTCGGTGGATATGTCTTAACGAAAAGCTCGAAAGACAAGCCGAAAGTGTTGATCGGCCGTGACACGCGAATTTCAGGAGAAATGCTCGAAGGTGCTTTGGCTGCCGGCTTATTGAGTGTCGGAGCGGAAGTGATGCGTCTTGGCGTCATCAGCACACCTGGTGTTTCCTATTTGACGCGAGTGATGAGTGCGGAAGCGGGCGTCATGATTTCAGCTTCGCATAATCCGGTTGAGGACAACGGCATTAAATTTTTCGGTTCGGATGGCTATAAACTTTCGGATGAACAGGAAGCGGAAATCGAAGCTTTGCTGGACATGGAAGAAGATCAATTGCCGCGACCGACGGGCAGCGATCTTGGGGCCATCACGAGTTATTTTGAAGGCGGACAAAAATACATCCAGTATTTGAAACAGACCGTAGATGAAGAATTCGATGGTATTCACGTGGCACTTGATTGTGCGCACGGCGCAACTTCAACGTTGGCAACGCATGTGTTTGCTGATCTTGATGCCGATATCACGTCGATGGGTGCATCGCCAAACGGTTTGAATATCAATGACCACGTGGGTTCTACCCATCCGCAGAAGCTTGCGGAACTCGTGGTCGAGAAACATGCGGATATCGGGCTGGCATTTGATGGCGACGGCGACCGGTTGATAGCAGTGGATGAAAAAGGGCATATCGTCGATGGCGACCAGATCATGTTTATTTGCGCCAAGCATTTAAAAAATGAAGGCCGTCTGAATCACGACACGGTCGTTTCAACCGTTATGAGCAACATGGGCTTTTATAAAGCACTTGAAGCGAATGGCATGACGAGTGTTAAAACAGCAGTAGGCGACCGTTATGTGGTGGAAGAAATGAGAAAGAATGGCTATAATCTTGGCGGCGAACAGTCAGGCCATATCATTTTCCTCGATTACAATACGACGGGCGACGGGTTATTGTCGGGCCTTCAATTGGTGAATATCATGAAGATCACCGGCAAGAAATTATCTGAGCTGGCTGCAGAAATGACGATTTTCCCGCAAAAGCTTGTAAACATCCGTGTAACGGATAAGCATGCGGTGACGGATAATGCAAAAGTCGCTTCCGAAATTGAAGAAGTGGAAAACGAGATGAACGGCAACGGCCGTGTGCTGGTGCGTCCATCCGGTACAGAACCCTTGGTGCGCGTGATGGTGGAAGCAGCTTCCAAAGAAGACTGCGAAAATTATGTTGAACGCATCGCAGAAGTGGTTCGTGCAGAAATGGGTATGAGCTGAATCTAATAAGAAATTGTCCGCGAATTAGTACGTTCGCGGATATTTTTATGCAATTAAATAGAATGTTTTTAATTTGAATGAGCCATTCGATGCAGTTGCTCTTTTACATAGAGCGGGTTATGATTAGGGTGTCCGTTTAGGACCGCATAAAAAGGGGGATAGTATTGCGTACAAGGAAACTAGTTGAAGCGCCTGTACTGGGAAAATCGGACGGACCAGTCATTTTCCAGTAGACGAGGAGGAGGAGTATCGAGATTTCGGCGGATACCTCCCGGCCGTGAAGCCCGGTCGTTATATTCACCTTTAAAGCAGTTGAGCGATCAGCTGTACAACAGGGTGAATGGGCTCAGGAACGCGTACGCGTAATTCGGCGGACGCTTATTTTGACATTGATAAAATTGGAGGAACTATAATTATGTGTGGAATTGTCGGGTATATCGGAGAGAAAGATTCAAAAGAGATCCTATTGAAAGGCCTGGAGCGTTTGGAGTACCGCGGTTATGATTCAGCGGGTATTGCTGTGCGCAACGGCGAAGGCATTACAGTTTTCAAGGAAAAAGGGCGCATTGCGGAGCTTCGCGGCGCAGTTAATGACGACGTAACAGGAAATACGGGAATCGGGCATACACGCTGGGCAACGCACGGCAAGCCGAGCAAAGTGAATGCTCACCCGCATCAGAACACGTCGGACCGTTTCACGATTGTGCATAACGGCGTAATCGAAAACTATCACCACCTGCAGCGCGATTATTTGGCTGATGTAGCAATGGAATCAGACACGGACACAGAAATCATCGTGCAATTGATCGGCAAATTTGTGGAAGAAGGCCAGACAACACAGGAAGCATTCAGCAAAGCGCTTCAATTGATGAAAGGCTCTTACGCAATCGCATTGCTGGATGCAGAAGAAGAGCAGACCATTTTTGTCGCGAAAAACAAAAGCCCGTTATTAGTCGGACTTGGCGAAGGGTTCAACGTTGTAGCTTCTGATGCAATGGCGATGCTGCAAGTGACGGACCAGTTCGTTGAATTGATGGACAAGGAAATCGTCATCGTGCGCAAAGACAGCGTTGATATCTTGACGCTTGAAGGCGAAAAAGTGGAACGCGCACCGTTCACTGCTGAAATCGACATGAGCGATATCGACAAAGGCACGTACCCGCATTATATGTTGAAAGAAATCGATGAGCAACCGGCCGTGATGCGCAAAATCATCCAGGCTTACCAAGGCGACGATGAGAAACTGACCATCAAGCCAGAAATTCTGGATGCTTTGCAGACAGCTGACCGTCTGTACATCATCGCAGCGGGAACGAGCTATCATGCAGGTTTGATCGGCAAGGAATATTTGGAGAAAATGGCGGGCATTCCGGTGGAAGTGCATGTCGCGAGCGAATTCGGCTATAATATGCCGCTTCTTTCCGAGCGACCGTTGTTCATCTTCATTTCACAGTCAGGTGAAACAGCGGACAGCCGCCAGGTATTGGTGCGCATCAAAGAAATGGGCTTCCCTTCACTGACGATCACGAACGTTTCGGGATCGACCCTGTCGCGCGAAGCTGACCATACGTTATTGTTGCACGCTGGCCCGGAAATCGCAGTGGCTTCAACAAAAGCCTATACTGCGCAATTGGCAGTTCTGGCCATTTTATCTGCTGTGACGGCAGAAGCGCGCGGACGCGAGCTTGGTTTCGACCTGGTGCAGGAAATGGGAATTGTGGCAAATGCGATTCAATCGCAAGTGGATATGAAAGAAGAAATTGAGCAATTGGCGCATGACTTCCTTTCCACGACACGCAATTGCTTCTTTATCGGCCGTTTGATGGATTATTTCGTCGGCCTTGAAGGCGCCTTGAAATTGAAAGAGATTTCGTATATCCAAGCGGAAGGCTTTGCCGGCGGCGAGCTGAAGCACGGAACAATCGCGTTGATCGAGGAAGGCACCCCTGTTATCGCACTTGCGACGCAGGAATCCGTAAACTTGAACATCCGCGGCAACGTCAAAGAAGTGGCGGCACGCGGCGCGAACACGATGATCATTTCAATGGAAGGCCTGAACGAAGACGGCGACAGCCATGTGCTTCCGACAGTGCACGAATTGCTGACACCGCTTGTATCGGTTATTCCGTTGCAATTAATCAGCTATTACGCAGCGCTTCACAGAGACTGTGACGTTGATAAGCCACGTAACCTGGCGAAATCCGTTACGGTTGAATAAAAACATTAGTAAAACCGGATCCTTTGGGATCCGGTTTTTTGGTTGCAGATAGAAAAATTGTCAATTTAAAAATATTTTGGTTTTAATTATCTTGAATTCAGTCGATAATATATAGAAGAAACAGAAAAATCAAATCGAGATAGACGCGAGTGGGACGATGGGGGTATAAAATGGAACAATTACTGAAGTCCGAAATGAAAGTCCAGCAATTATTGAGTTTATTGGAAGCTTCCAAGCAATTAAATTCGAATTTGGAAATAGAAGAAGTGTTCCAGAACATCCTGCTGCAAATGGTGGCAATGGTTGGAGCGGAAGCGGGAACGTTATGGGTGCTGGATCCGGATGGGGAAGAAATCCGGGTGGTCGCGGCATACGGCGAATCGGCGGACAAGATCTTGAACATCCGCCTGAAGAAAGATGAAGGCATCGTCGGCAAAGTGATTATGAGCGGAGAGCCGGTGTTGATCCGCGATGTGCAACAGCATCCGGATTGGTCGAACCGCGTGGATGAGTCGAGCGGCTTCGTCACGAAGTCGATGATCACGGTGCCGCTAATGGTGAAAGGCGAAGTGTTGGGATCACTCCAGCTATTGAATAAAAAGCAATCGGATTTCTTTACGGAAGAAGATGTTTCCCTTGCCGTCGCGCTTGCGAGCCAGTCGGCAATGGCGCTCCATAACAGCCAGATGTACGATGAACTGCAACAAATGTTCTTTAGTATGATTCGGACGCTGGCAAAAGTGCTGGATGCACGGGACCCCTATACAGCGGGCCACTCGGAGCGGGTCGCTAATTATTCAGTGTGGATTGCCGGCAAGCTCGGCATGGCGCCGGACAAGATGAAGGAATTGTACAAAGCTGCGCTGCTGCATGACGTCGGGAAAATTGGCATACCGGATGACATCTTGCGGAAACCGGAGCGGCTGACGGCGGAGGAATACGAAGCAATCAAACTGCACCCGGTGATTGGTGCCGACATCCTGTCGAATATGGAGCCGAAAAGAGCGATGGTGGATGTCATTCAAACAGCCCGGTCGCACCATGAACGGATCGATGGCAGCGGCTATCCGGACGGCTTGAAAGGTGAGGAGATTTCGCTGTTCGCCCGCATTGTCGGCGTGGCGGATACGTTCGATGCCATGACAACGGCGCGCTCCTACAGCAAAGGCATGTCGTACCGTGACGGGGCGGCAGAGTTGATCCGCTGCAAAGAGACGCTGTTCGACAGTGTGATTGTCGATACCTTTACAGCGGTGCTGACGGAATGCGATTACAATTTGGTACAGTACGAAGCGGACCATAAAAAAGAGTACCGCTTATGAGCCAGTTCGACTACTTATTGATCGGACACTTAATCGGTGATTTTTTGTTGCAGACTTCGTGGATGGCGAAGAATAAAGCGGCAAAATGGCTTCCTTTATTGGCACATGTGACGGTATATACGCTTGTCGTCGGGGTTTTCGGTTGGATGTCCGGCGGCTTGTCGCTGGCGGCAATCGCGCTGATTTTCTTCAGCCATATCTTATTGGACCGAAAAACCTTCGTGGCGTTGTGGGTCCGCAACATTCAGACAGCGAAAGGCCCGGAACAGGCCTGGCTGCGCGTCATGGCCGACCAAATTTTTCATATCATCATTTTAGCGATTGCCATCGCGATTTCCTAGGAGAGTGACAGATGAAGTATGCGACTAAAAAATACGTGATTGAGCGGGAGTATCCGTTGAGCAAGGAAAAAATCTGGGCACTCTTGGCTGATAATAACCGTTTGAATCTGTACATCGGCCTTTTTCCCGTAAAATTCAGCAATGCGAAAAAAGAGGAAAGAGGAATTTTTTTCCGTGAAGCCTTTGCGAAAGTGGGCGGTGTAATCCCCTTGCGCTGGCAGGAGTTCCCTTTTCAATGGGAAGAAAACAAGTCCTATGAAGTGGAACGGCGCTACCTGAGTGGTCCCATCAAGCATTTTACCGGAGGAGTTGAGCTTGTCGATGGCGGAGCAGAATCACCCGGCAAGACCAAAGTTCGGCTGATTGCCGAATTTATTCCGCAAAATCTTCTCGGCCTGGCGGCTATTCCGCTGACCGGATACAAGTCGATGCTGAATACGTTCAATTACCTCGATGAATTTTTGGCTGGGAAAACAGAAGATCTATTCAACGCGCCGCAAAAAAAGAAGAATCATCAAGTGGATCTTGTGGAATTGGAGCGGCTGGAAGCGGTGCTGCGAAACTGGCCGGTCGAGGCGGACAAAATTGAATTGCTTCATACATATATTGCAGAAAGGAGCGATCACGACGTTGCACATATGGAACCGGTCCGGATGGCGGAAGAGTGGCAAGTGGACACGGATGAAGTGCTTCGCTTGTTGTTGTATGCCACCAAATCCGGCATTTTGAATCTGAGCTGGAATATGATCTGTCCAAACTGCCGGGTGTCAAAATCCGAACAGAATTCATTGTCCGGAGTGACCCGCGAATTTCACTGCGATTTATGCGGAATCAATTACGATGCCAGCTTTGATCAATTCGTCGAGCTCAATTTTTCGGTTCATTCGTCTATCCGGAAAGCCTATGCCGAAGTGTATTGTGTCGGGGGGCCGATGATTACACCGCATGTGAAAGCGCAGAAGGTAATTCTGCGGGGCGAGTCGATGCGATTTCCGGTGCCGGTCCAGGCGGAACAGCTGCGGCTAAGGGTTTTGCAGGCGAATGATCAAGTGCCGCTGGAAGGAGTTTCGGATGCCGCTGAAGCTTCCATCACGTATAGCGATGCGGGTTGGTCTGAGGAAAGGGTTTCCCCGGCTTCAGAGATAATCGTTCATAATTCAAGCAATCAAGACATTCTTGTGGTCCTGGAACAAGCTGCCTGGAGCCAAAATACCATCACGGCCGCCAAAGTGACGGCGATGCAGGAGTTCCGGGATTTATTCTCTTCGGAGGTGTTGTCGCCGGACCAGCAGATCGGCATCGACCATGTGACGATCTTGTTCACCGACTTGCAGGGCTCGACTTCACTTTACGAAACGGTCGGCGACGCCAATGCTTATGGCCAGGTCAATAAACATTTTGATTTTCTGACGAAATGGATCGGCAACAATAGAGGCAGTGTCGTGAAAACGATCGGCGACGCTGTCATGGCCGTTTTCCATTTGCCGGAGGACGGCTTGCGGGCGGCGCTGGAGATACAACAGAATCTTGTGGAATTCAATAAAGATAAGAGGGATCCGATTATCTTGAAAGTCGGCTTGCACAGCGGACCGGCCATTGCCGTAACGTCCAACGACCGGCTCGATTATTTCGGCCGGACAGTCAATCTGGCAGCGCGCATCCAGGGTGAAGGAACGGGGGGCGACATCGTCTTTAGCCGCGACTACCTGGATCAGCCGAAATTGCGTGCTCTAGTGGAGCAGAATGGCGCCCAGATGGAGGCTTTCCCGGCGAAACTGAAAGGGATTGAAGGGGAAGTGGGACTGGTGCGGGTTTGTGTGGGGGAAAAGGCTTTAAGGAAAATAATATGAAGGAATCTTGAAGAATGGACGATATTCTGGGTCAACCAGAATATCGTCCATTTTTTTTAGGATAAAAACTCAGCTCTCTGAATATTTTTCTTCTTATAAATGGCTTATACCATTTAAAGGATGAAAGATGTAAAATAGAACCATATTAGTTTTAGGACGTGATTTTGTTGCCGGATTGGACTTACCATACCATGTTTAAACCAGCGCTCACCCAAGTTCCGGCGAAGACGGGGAGAGAGTTTATTCACCGTGGCATGAATGTGATTTCTACGGTTCCCGGTGGAAGCAAACTAATCGAATATCTGGGACATACAGCGCCAGCTCGCCAGTTGGAAGCAAATATTTTCGGATTGAAGATTTCCAATCCGGTTGGCTTAAGCGGAAAAATCGATCCGAACTTAACTGGTACCAAAGCATTTGGCCATTTGGGCTTCGGTTTTATTGAAATTGGACCGGTTACGACAGTTCCGCAAAATGAAGAAGCGCCAACGTTCACTCGCTCGAAGGATAATCTTGTTTTTCCTCCTCACCTGGAATCTCCGGGAGTCGAGCAAACTATTGCGAAACTGCGGCAGATGAAAAAATACGAGAAACCGATTTTTATCCGGCTTGGAAGAACGGCTTCTTATGAAGAAACGCTGTCTTTGGCGAAAGCGCTGAGCGGCTGGGGTGATGCGTTTATCCTGGAAGACCGTTACAGCAACGATGAATGGCAGTCACTGAAAAGGTCTTTGAATGACAAGCCGCTGTTATATGCCAGCTCGGTGGATGAATGGGATAACGCTTATTTTGAAAGTCTGTCAGCGGATGGCATCATGATTGATGAACAGGCAACGGACACCGGCGCAGGACGAGAGGCTTCATTGGCCCAGTCAGACCGTTTGGCGAAAAAGGTAGCGGACATCCGGAATAGGAGCGATATTCCGGTTATCGTCTCTGGCGGCATAGCAGAACCCAAGGATGCTTTGGCGATATTCGAGGCGGGAGCGGATTTGGTCATATTGACCGCTGGTTATGTTTTTGGCGGACCTGGTTTGCCGAAACGAATTAATGAAGCCTTATTAGATACGAAGATGGAAGAAGAGACAATATATAGTGGGTGGATTTGGCATTGGTTATTCGGATTCCTGATGGTGCTCGGCGGTGTGGCCGCTTTATTTGTTAGTATGACCCTTGTCATCATGCCCTATGATGAAGCTTTTTTGAAGCTGACGCGGGAAGAGCTAATCGCCATCAATCCGAATATCTACCGGTTTATGCAGCATGACCGAATGACGGTCGCGGGAACGATGATTTCTGGTGGCATTATTTACATGCAATTGGCGCGCCACGGTGTGCGGCACGGGCTGCGATGGGCGACAAGAGCCATTCACATTGCCGGCACTTTAGGATTCCTGGGAATTTTGCTGTTTCTTGGGTTTGGCTATTTCGACTGGCTGCACGGACTTCTGTGGTTGATCTTATTGCCGTTTTTTTGGAAAGGCTATTTGGCTGCCAAAAATCATGCCGAACATTCCCGGTCGATTAATCGCACCAATCACAGCGCCTGGAAAAAAAGCTTATGGGGCCAACTGGCATTTGTGGCGCTCGGTTTTGCGCTGGCTGCTGCGGGCATTGTCATTTCCACCATCGGCGTGAACGGGGTATTCGTCCAAACCGATATCGCTTATATTTGCATGAGCTCGGAGCAGTTGGCTGGAATAAATGACCGATTGATTCCGGTAATCGCACATGACCGCGCAGGCCTCGGAAGTGCATTGGTCAGTGTAGGTTTGCTCGTTTTGATGCTGGCACTTTGGGGATTCCAGCAGGGACAGAAATGGGTATGGTACACCTTTTTGCTCGGTGGAATTCCGGCGTTCAGCGCAGCAATCATCATCCATTACGTGATCGGTTACACGACGTTCATCCATATACTGCCGGCATATATTGCACTGGGGCTGTTTGCGGTGGGATTGGTCTATTCGAAGGCTTTCTTTTTTAAGACGCAATAAAATCGATTCATTATTAGTGAGCCCTTTCCGCTAAACTGGCAGAAAGGGTATTTTTTTGGACAAAAACGAAACCGCAACGCGTTGGCTGTTGTCTAACGGTTAGAGAAAAAGGGGGCGAGGGCTTGGAGAAGCGGGAGAAGGACCGGTTGCTGACGGAGGCGATGGATGAATACGGGCATTATTTGGTGCGGTTGGCGTATTCGTTTGTCAAAGAACGGACGAAGGCGGAGGACATTGTGCAGGATGTTTTTATTCGCTATTACATAAATCTCGAAAAGTTCGAAGGGCGCTCGAGCGTCAAAACATTTTTGTACCGGATTACAGTGAATGAATGCCATAACCATTTCAGGAGCTGGGCGCATCGCAAGATCGAATTGACCAACAAACTGAGTCCGCTGTTGCCAGGTAAGGATTCGGCGGAAGCAACCGCAATGGCTTCTGAAAAAAACAACGAAGTGGCTGGAGCAGTCGGCAAGTTGCCGTTGAAATACCGGGAAGTTTTGTGGCTTCATTATTATGCGGAATTGTCGGTCAAAGAAATCAGCGAGGTGTTAAAGGTCTCGGACAATACAGTGAAGACGCGGCTGGCAAGAGGGCGGCGACAGGCAGGCATCACATTTACGGAGGAGGGGATTGACCATGCGTGAGGATTTGAAGCGGAAATTGGACGATTCGGTGCCGGAAGATGTGACCTTGTCGGATGCGAAAAAGCGGCAGATTTTGATGGCGGCGCAGGAGCGGAGCGGTGAACGGAAACCATCGCGTGTGCCGAAGTTTTTGCCGGCGCTTGCGGGAGTGGCGGTGATGGGGCTTGCAGGTGTGCTGGGATATCCTTACATGAGTGATTGGCAGGAGCAAAGTGCTTTAGAGGAACTAGGGCTGGTACCACAGGAATTGATTGTGGCGGGGCATGCGTATCCGAACTTGATTACTTCAGTGTATGACGATGAACGGGACGCACTGGTATATAATAGTAACGGAAAACTATATGCGTTTGATGCAGCCGATAAAACCGAAACAGTGCTGGTGAATCTTGAAGAAGGAGCTCAGACATATGAATTTGTCGTAGAGGGTGACTGGCTGGCGTGGGAAGTGGATTTAGATGATAGCGCTGCGATTGAAATCATGGATCTGGAAACGAATGAAAGAAAAGTGATCCAATCGAGGCTGGTATTTGACTTGAACATCAGCAGGAATTATTTGATATATGCCGGGTTTGAAGGGAAAGAGAAACAGCCCAGCTATAAAATGGTCGATTTACTGACGATGGAAAAAACCCGATTGCATGAATTGATACATGATGGAGGCAATAGCGGTGCGTCCGTTTGGCAGAACAGCATCGTAATTCCTGAGCGTGTAATAGAAGAGGACAAAACAATCACTTCATTTTCAGTATACGATTTGGATGAAAATTCGCTGGAAGCACAATTTACTCTTCCCTATGAAAGAGCTGAAAATGTAATATTGATGGACAATAAAGTCTTTGCGCAATTAAGTGATGAAGAGTTGACCGCCACAGATCTTGGCTATATGGATCTTGAAACAGGAGAATTCGTCAAAATTGAAACTCCTGACTTTGATGCCTACGCGGTTTATGGTGAGTATGTCGCTTTGAGTGTCGCCGATGGAAATGACTCGAATGATGTTGAGTTGTTTAGGCTAAAAGGAGAAGAACTGCTGGAAGTTCCTGCCTTCGCGGGTATCGAAGAACGGCTTGTCAAACCCCGGTTCACAGAGGAAGGAAAGCTCATTGTCAACGGCGAAAGGGAGGATCGGGCGATGTATATATTGGATGTCGGAACAGTGGAATAATGTATTCGCTATGGTCAATAATGCACTCTTGGGATATGCTTTTCCTGAGAGTGTTTTATTTAGATCGATTTTATTTAACAGATGGAGGCCACAACAATGAATGAACTACCAAATTGCCCGAAATGCAACTCCGAATATGTCTACGAAGACGGCAGCCAGCTGATATGCCCGGAATGCGCGCATGAATGGACGCCTGGAGCGGAAATCGATACCGCTGAAGAAGCGAAAGTCGTGAAAGATGCCAATGGCAATGTGCTGCAGGACGGTGATTCCGTTACCGTCATCAAGGATTTGAAAGTGAAAGGCAGTTCGTCTGTCCTGAAGCAGGGCACGAGGGTGAAAAGCATTCGCCTCGTTGAGGGTGATCACGATATCGACTGCAAGATTGACGGTTTTGGACAAATGAAATTGAAGTCGGAGTTTGTGAAGAAGGGGTAAGGGAAGAGGCTAGGGATAATCTAACCTTGCCAGTTCCCTGCAATAAAAGCAGGTGCAAAATATTCAGCTGAAGTGCTCAGGCAAGAGAATCGACGATAAACCGTTAAAAACCGACGATAAACCATTAAAAATCGACGATAAAGACAACAAAATCGACGATAAATCACAAAAAACCGACGATAAATCCATTGCCGCCTTTATTTCTCATCGGCAAACCTGATAAGGAAGCTTTTCGCAGGAGAAAAGCTTCCTTTTCATTATTTCTGAAAAAAAGAAAGAGCGATTTGATTCATGAAGAAATAAATTGTAAAAATTTGCTGTTTAAATATTCAAAGCTGTGTAAAAATAGGAACTAGCAAAAGAATCAAAAGAGTTGAAAGGAGCACATTATGAAAATCCAAACGACCCGTTTCGGTGAAATAGAAGTGGCAGACTCAAGCGTCATCACATTTACCAGAGGAATTCCCGGTTTTGATGAATACCAGAAATACGTCTTGATCCCGGCTGACACAACAGAGGAAACGCCATTTTTCTTCCTGCAATCGCTGGAAGCGGAAGACATCAGTTTCTTTCTGGTCGATCCGTTTTCATTCTACAAGGATTATGATGTTAAAATTACCGACCAGACCGTGGAGCGCCTGCAAATAGAAGACCCGGCCGATGCGCTTGTGCTGACAACCGTGACGGTGCCCGGCGACATGCAGCACGCCACGACCAACCTGAAAGCGCCGCTCGTCATCAACAATCGCAAGCAGCTCGGCATGCAAACTGTGATGGACATTAAAACCTACGAAATCAAACAGCCGCTATTCCAAGCTGAAGCAAGGAAGGTGTAGGCGATGCTCGTACTCGGACGAAAAAAAGGCGAATCGATCGTTATCGACGACCAAATCGTAATCACCATCAACTCCGTGGAAGGCGAAACCGTCAAGCTCGGAATCGAAGCACCGCGGCATATTACAATCCACCGGGAAGAAGTGTACCTGGAGATTCAGGAAGAGAATAAGAACGCGATGTCGAATGTCATTAATATCAGTGATTTTTTGAACATGAAGAAATGAAGGGGAGCCTACAGAGATGTAGGCTTTTTTTAGTTTAGTGAATAGGGATATTGAGGAAATAGCACTCTTAAGAAATTGATGTTTTTACCAAGTTAATTTGACAAACTGTTTCCAAGAAAGAGAAGTTTCTGTTAATGTTAACGAGTTCTGAAATTTGAATGGTGTGAAAGGGTTTACAAAAATACATATGAATTAGATTGCTCTAAGCAGCAGGAGGTAAACATCGCTTTGGATAATTATCAAAAAATAAATTTACTGCTGATTGATTCGAACCCCATTCTTCGCGGAGGGTTAAAGCGGATACTGGAACTGGATAAAGGTCTGCAGGTTGTTGCCGAAGGGGATAATGGCGAGCAGCTCCTTTCCTTATATACACAATATCGACCGGACGTTGTAATTATTGACCCCAACTTCCCCTACACTGAGGGGATGGCAGCGTTGCGGGAACTGATCCAGCACTTTCCGGATTCGAAGGTGCTGGTTTTCACGGTTGCCGCAGAATTCAAGTACGTATCTCAAGTCATCATGGAAAGGGCGTCGGGGTATTTGTTGAAAGAGATGGATGCCCCTTCCATCATCAATGCGGTCCAAGCGGTTGTTAAAGGGGAGTTTTATTTGTATCCGAAGCTCACGACAGACTTCTTATCCGAGTATAAGAAAATGGATGAAAGGAAAACGGGAGCTAAGTTTTTCCAATCGGATATCCGGCGCCCGTATCACCTGTTAACAACCCGGGAATCCGAAGTGCTGCAATTGCTGGCAGAAGGCCACAGCAATAAAACGTTAGGGGAAACTTTGGGCGTCAGTGATAAAACGATCAAAAACCATGTGTCCACCATTTTGAGAAAGCTGGACCTCAGCGACAGAACCCAGGCAGTTGTGACGGCTTTGAAAAATGGATGGATCGAACTTAAGTAGAAGGTAGTTATCTTTATCAATAAATGAAATAAGCAAAAGGATGCCGTTTAGTAGATGGAGGCATCCTTTTGTTATTTGTTAGGAGTTATAGCAGAAGGGGGAAATAGAGTGAGTTGCTCATGTATTACGTGAGGGTGCAAAAATATTCTAAAATCTTTTTTCAAAAAACGCTAAACATTTTCAAATGCTCTCCGATAAAGACAGTGTAAGGAAGTTCAAACGGATTTGAACACCCTTGCAAAAAAATACATTACACGGAGGTAATACACAATGATTATCAATCACAACATCACAGCTTTAAACACGCACCGCCAAATGGGCGCTGCAAACAATGCACAAGCAAGCAGCATGGAGAAATTGTCTTCTGGTCTTCGCATTAATAGCGCGAAAGATGATGCGGCAGGTCTTTCGATTTCTGAAAAAATGCGTGGTCAGATTCGTGGGTTGGAGCAAGCCTCTAGCAATGCTCAAGACGGTATTTCTTTGATGCAAACTGCTGAAGGTGCTTTAAATGAAACACATGACATTTTGCAACGTATGCGTGAATTGGCTGTACAATCTGCCAACGACACAAATACAGATACAGACCGTGGAGAAATTCAGAAAGAGATTGATCAGTTAACATCGGAAATTGATAGAATTGCTAATACTACTGAGTTTAATACTCAAAAATTATTAGATGGTTCTAAAGCTAAAGACCAAGTAGTGGCTGCATCGGCTGAAGTATTATCTAGTAACTCGACTTCATTTTCAATTACTTCAACGGTAGATAATGATACAGTTACTGGTTCAGGTTCATATTCTCTTGAAATTGGCAGTGAAGATCCAGATACTGCGGGTACTTTTAATTATACTCTAACCAAAGCAGATGGTACTGAAACTACAGGTACGATTGCGAGTGCTGGAACTATCGATGTAGACGGTGTTACGCTTACTGCGAGTGCAGAACTCAAGACTGGTGATACACTAGGTTTGAACATTCAAGACGATAAAACCATAGCTAATGATGGATCAATTAAGTTGCAAATTGGTGCTAATACTGGTCAAGCATTGAATATTGACTTAAACGATACAAGTGCTACTGGATTGAAAGTTGATGGTATTAAAGTAGATTCTCAAGGAGGAGCTTCAGCATCTATTACTGCTATTGAATCTGCCTTAAGATCAGTATCGAGTGAACGTTCTAAAATTGGTGCTTCTCAAAATCGTTTGGAACATACAATTAACAATCTTGGCACATCAGCAGAAAATCTAACAGCAGCAGAATCACGCATTAGAGACGTTGATATGGCGAAAGAGATGATGGAACAAACAAGAAACTCAATTCTTTCACAAGCATCACAAGCAATGTTGGCTCAATCCAATCAAATGCCTCAAGCAGTTTTACAATTGTTGAGATAATTGATTTTAGGGCGTCTAATCGGGTAACGGGTTAGAGTATAACTGGGTGAATTGCTGGAACTTCCTAAAGCCTCATCAACCACAGCGTAACTGGAAACGGTCGGCGTCACGGTTTGAAAATGATGAGGATGGACCAATGGATAATCAGCAGCCAAGCTCCTGTGAGGAAACTCTGGAGAAGGTTCAACGACTAGGATAGACCGTCTAAGGCGCAAGCTATGGCGATGAAATCCGTAGGGTGGCACAAGCGCCATTCGAAGCGCCCAGCCCCTCAAAAAAGAGGGTGAAGATATAGTCTATTCTATGATCGAAAGACATAGCGGCAAAGCAAGCCAACCAACAGCCACAAGCTGTTCTTCAATTACTGCGTTAATCTTAAGAACGAAAAGGAGCCTGATTTTGGGCTCCTTTTTCTATAAGACCGAGGAGGAGATAATATGGATATCGGAGCGCTATCAACGGTCTTGAGTCAGGTAAACGTAAGACAGGAAGCATCTGTCTCGGTTATGAAAAAGTCGATGGACCAGGCAGAGTCGAATGGCGATAATACTGTTAAGATGTTGGAGCAATCTGTTCGACCGCATATTGGTGGATCGGTTGATTTAAAAGGATGAGATTTTCACGAATAATAGCCATGGAAAATTCCATGGCTATTATTTATATGAAATTATAGAGGGGTGATTGAGTGGATCAAGATCAAGATGAACGAAAAGAATTTCTCCAACAGCAGCTCCAATGGACTAAAGGGCAAATTGATATCTTGGATCAAATGGATGTGAAGTTGCAGGAGATGAAAGGGATTGCGGAGTCGGCTGCCGGAAATGATTTGTCGATGGATGAAAGAGAAAGTTTGAATAGGCGCCTAGAAATATTGAAAGACGAGTATGATACATTAGAAAAACAAAAGCTTATCGTATTTCACTAAATAGTAAACAGCGTCCAAATTTTATCTTTCCCTAATCTCTCTCCATTTATAAACTACAGACCAATAACTTCGTCCGAGCTTTTCAGCAATCTGTCCATCCGTATGTCCCTGACTTTTCATAAGTATTATTAAATCGCATTCTGCATCTGAATAATTTTTAGACCGCTCAGATGAACTGGCTCTCACTTCATATTCTGGAAGGGACTCTTTGTATCTTTGGACTTCCCTTTCGAAACGATAGTTCCAATTGGTTTTGTAAAACATCGAAGGACAGTCGGAAGAGACAGCTAGAACGACACGAAGAAACTTTAGTGTTTCGCTGACTTTGGTCGTTTTTAATATATAACCGAATCCGTCCGGCCTTTTACTGACTTTTAATTCTATCGAAAATGTGGAGAAGATATGATTTTGTAATTTTATCAGGTCTTCTTGTGAGAAGCATTGTAAATAGAGGTAAATATGTGGAGTTAAGTAAATAAGCTTTTTCAATTCACTCCTCTGAGCAGAAATAGACAAGGAGCCGTCATCTAAAAATAAAGTGGCAAGAAAAATTGGGGAATCGCAAAGCTTCAAAATTTCATCAGAGATAATCTTATTGCCACCCGGACCATAAAAGTAAGGAAACATTTCTGTAAATAGAGGAAGGGAAGGAGAAAAGATATTTGACTTGGCATTATTAAAGTAAAAATTAGCAGGCAATAAGTTCAGCTTCCAGATTCGATAATCGAGTTGCTGGGGACTGAAATGTTCACGGTAGCTATTATTTCTTCGGCGGGAGCCCGGATACAATTTCGTAATTTCACCATCACCCATTACACTTGCTATTAATACGTTTTGTTCAATAGTAGAAAGTTGGAATAGCTCCATTAATAACCCTCCTTTCAAGAACTAATGTTCTCTTTTATTATATTCTGTTGAAAGGAATCGGTCTAACTTGAAGTAGAGGTACTTAGAGGAGCATATATTTTAACGCCACAATCTTTTAGGGGATTTCCAAATAATGAAATGTATTAAATATTTTTTGTCACAATTATCCTATTCTTTTTTTCGCCATTCTCCTGTATGATAAATTCATGTATATTCTGACAAAAGGTGTGTGACGCCCGTGACGAGTCCGATTTCTTCCAATTGGTTCTACTATACGACAATGGCTTCATTGGCCCAGGCTTCGTCGGCTGCGAATGGGACAGGGAATTCCGCTAACCAGTTGAATGGAGCGGGCAATGATACTTCTATGTTCATGACGCTGCTGAGCTCGATGATGCAGGGCGGCGAAATGGATCCGTCCATGATGGCGGCGATGAATCCTGCGGGGAATTCAGACAATAGCCAGATGATGGCGCAATTGAATAATGCGTACAAGCCGATTTCAGTGTCGATGCCTGGGGTAACAGCTCACGTGATAACCCCTCCAGCAGCTGCCGAAGGGGCTGTTCAGCCAGCGGTGCCGAATTTGAAGACGGATTTGAGCTTCAAGCCGATTCAATTTATCAAGCTTGAAAATACGTTGGACGGCAAATTGAGCGGAACTTCTGCCCACTTCATCAATGCCGGGAAGAAATACGACCTGGATCCGAATTTTCTGTCGGCGATCGCCATCCATGAAACTGGAAACGGCAGTTCCCGCGCGGT
Source organism: Planococcus daihaiensis (assembly GCF_049262615.1). GTDB lineage: Bacteria > Bacillota > Bacilli > Bacillales_A > Planococcaceae > Planococcus. The sequence goes on from NZ_CP175504.1 coordinate 1,802,817, forward strand.
GAATGAGAAAAACAACGTGGCGGGCATGATGGGCCGGAATGGTCTCCGAAGTTATGACTCTCTGGAAGAAAGCATTTTTGATATGGCCCGCAATCTGCGCCAGAATTATTTGAATCAGGGAATAACAACGGTTTCGGCAGTCGGCGCTAAATATGCTCCGGTCGGTGCAGGCAACGATCCGACAGGCCTTAACAATCATTGGGTTACCGGCGTCAACCGACAATTGAATAAATTAACGTAGATAAAACCGATATTTATTCCGCGGTTTTATTTTTTTGTGCAACATAATTTAGAAAATATACTAAAAATATCTCCTTTTCTGCCGATACATAAGTAAAGGTATTATACAGATTGACCGGATAAGGGGATTGAGAGCGATGGAAGTTAAAAACACACAAAGTATGTCGATTTTTAAAAGCGTTGAAACTGGAGCTGTTGAGCAAGTGAAATTTCAGGTAAAAGCTGAGCGCCAACAAACCAAAGAAGAGCTGAAACAAGAGAGAGTAACAAAAGAAAATGTGCAGAATCGCATCGAAGGAATGAACAAGTTTCTTGAATCTACCACGACCGAAGTTAAATTCATGTTGCACGAAGAACTGAACGAATATTACGTGCAGGTGATCAACCCGGTAACGGATGAAGTGCTGAAAGAGATCCCGAACAGAAAGTTCCTTGATATGTATGCTTCGATGACGGAGCTCATGGGATTAGTCGTAGACGAAAAATCGTAAACAGATTGATAGAGAAACGGAGTGATTGGAATGCGGGTAGGCGGACTGGCTTCAGGAATGGATACAGATGCAATCGTTAGAGACATGATGAAAATTCAAAAAATGCCTTTGGATAAATTAATGCAGCAGAAAACTTATGCGGAATGGCAACAAGAAGCTTTTCGTGACACAAATCTGGAATTTAGAAATTTGCGGGACAGTGCAAGCCAATTGCGGCTTCAATCCTCATTTAATGCTTACAGTGCAACATCCTTAAGTCCAGGAAATGTTGCAGCGACAGCAGGAGCAAATGCGATGGCTGGTTCGTATACAGCGGAAGTCCTCAGTTTGGCGAGTCCCGCTAAAATGACTTCAGCAAACGCAATTACGAAAACTGTTACAGCAGCAGACACTACCACAAGTGAGCAAGCAGTTAATTCGAAGGACATTATTGGAGTAGCCGGTAAAATCCAGGTCGAAACAACAGCAGGAACAATAGCAACGGTTAATGTGACAGATGACATGACTTATGAAGCCGTTGCAAAAGCCATACAAACTGCAACAGCAGGCCAAGTTCCGGAACTTCGAGTGAATTTTGATGAAACAACTTCCCGTTTCTTTATGACTTCGAAAGAGATGGGAGCAGAACAAGCTTTTTCACTGGCTTTTAAAACTGCAGATGGCACTGCAACAAACGAAGCTTTAGCCAAACAAATTATGAATGACGGCACCACTACTGAGTCAGCGTCAATTGGAGCTGCAGACGGGTCGATAAAATTTAATGGAATCGAAATAACCGGCTTGAAGACCAACAAAACTACTGTTAACGGCATTACCTTAGACCTCTTAAAAGCGGAGGAAGGTAAAGTCACCACAATTAATGTTCAATCAAATCCGGAAAAACCAATGGAAATGATTAAAGCTTTTGTGGAAGATTATAATAAAACCATTTCAGAAATCGAGAAACAATTGGTGAAGAAACGGTATCCCGATTTCCAACCATTATCAGATGAGCAGAAAAAAGACATGAGCGAAAACGAAGTTGAGCTGTGGGAAGAAAAAGCAAGAAGTGGATTACTACGGAATGATCCTATCCTGAAAGGTGCTATGCAAGAATTGCGCCGTGCTTTTATGGGAGCGGTAGAGGGCATACCGAGAGAAAATATAAACGTTTTGTCTGAAATAGGTATCAATACTGGATCGTATACAGAAGGCGGTAAATTATTTATTGATGAAGATAAATTAAACGCCGCTTTTACAAATAACCCAGAGGAAGTAATGGAGTTATTCACAAGGAAAGATGCTGCGGGCAACGGAGTAGGCATTGGAGATAAGGTATATGCCGGATTAAATGATATCGTGGCCCGCCTCGGTGAAAAAGCAGGAACCCCTACCGGAACAGTGGATAACAGCAACCTTTCCAAAAAGATTAAACAGATGGACCAGGACATCAGCAGATGGCAGGATCGCTTAACCCGCATCGAAGACCGCTACTGGAAACAGTTCACCGCGATGGAAAAAGCTATCAGCCAGATGAATTCGCAAAGCACATGGATGCAGCAGAATATGTTCGGTGGCATGTAATGGACGCTTATCAACTCAGACTTGCTGAATTTTTCGACTTGACAGAAAAACTGAATGTCCAAGCAAAATCGGTGCATTCGAAAATGGACGACAATGAAGAAGGGCAACTCGAAGCCGTACAGGCACTGTTTGAAAAGCGCCAGGCCGTCATCGAGCAACTTAGTGAATATACAAAAGCCGCTGAATTCGAGTGGACAACAGCAGACCGAAGAGTCATCAGCCAATTGAAAGGTTACGAAGATGAAATGCAGCCACTTTTGAACCGGCTGCATGGAGCGTTCACAAGCCAGATGAACCGGCTGAACCAGACAAGCCAGACATCGAAAAAATATGTCGGTGCTTACCAGACGAAATCCAACGAAGGGTCATTTATTGACCAGCGGAAGTAATACAAGGAGGTTTCTTTTATATGGCAATCAACAATCCTTACCAGACATACCAACAAAACTCGGTCGTTACCGCGTCGCCACAGGAACTTACCTTGATGCTCTATAACGGCTGCCTGAAATTCATCAAGCTCGCAAAACGTGCGATGGAAGAAGGCAAGTTTGAAGAAAAGAATGTGAATTTGATCAAAGCGCAAAATATCATCCAGGAATTTTTAATCACACTCGATCCTACTATTGAAATCTCCGAAGGCCTTGCGCAATTGTACGAATACATCCACCATCGACTGATGGAAGCAAACATGAAAAATGACGTGGTGATCCTGGAAGATGCAGAAAATCAGGTTAAAGAATTGCGGGATACTTGGAAAGAAGCAATGGTGTTGGTGAAGGTGAAGTAGAAGTAGTTTGGTATAGTACTCTTCTTTCCTAGCGTAAAAGTGCAGCGTCACTTTCTTTTATAGCATCCCCTGCACGGTTCCCAGCGTCAGTCGCAAATTGAAGAACATTTGCGACTGTCACTGTGACGCCACGGAGATATGGGGTTATTCACCCCCCACAATTAGAGATGATATGGAGCAAAACAGCGAAGACACTCGCAATCGTTTGGGAACGGTAAAAAACCGTGCTCCTGCATCGCTGCGCTGCTTCGTCGCAAAGACTTAGCCTCGCAAGCGTCGGCTAATGTCTTCGAAGCTGTTTTGCGGAATATCATAGGTTCATAACAACAACCACAGACAGAGACAAAGCAGGGAAATGAGGTTACAGATGTGGATAAGACATCATGGATTGGCGTTATACTTGGAATGTTCGTTTTGGTCGGCGGGATGGCGCTAAAAGGCTCCAGCCCGATTGCTTTATATAACCCGGCCGCATTAGTCATCATCTTCGCCGGGACCGCCGCGTGTATTTTGGTCGCGTTCCCGATGGATGAAGTGAAAAAAATCCCGAGTTTGTTTAAGGTTTTATTTGCATCCGATAAATCGATGTCGATCAAAGAAATGGTGCCAATGTTTTCCGAATGGGCGATGCTTGCCCGCCGTGAAGGGCTATTGGCTTTGGAAGAACGTTCAGAAGAAGTGGAAGATCCATTTCTGCAGCGCGGTTTGAAAATGGTCGTTGACGGCCAGCCGCAGGAACAGATCCGCGAGATGATGGAAGAAGATATCTCGGCAATGGAAGAGCGGCATGAACTCGGTGCGAAAATTTTCTCGCAGGCTGGAACGTATGCGCCGACGCTCGGAGTGCTCGGTGCGGTAATGGGGCTTGTTTCGGCACTTGGCTATCTGGATAATATCGCGCTGCTCGGGAAATCGATTTCGGCGGCGTTTATCGCAACGTTGTTCGGGATCTTTACAGGTTACGTGCTGTGGCATCCATTTGCCAATAAATTAAAACGTAAATCCGAGCACGAAGCGCGCATCAAACGCATTATGCTTGAAGGGTTGCTGGCGGTGCACGAAGGCTTGCCGGTGCGCACAGTGGAAGAGAAATTATTGACTTATCTGCCACTCAAGGACCGTGTTCTTGAAGAAGAAGTAAAAGAAGGTGTCGGCGTTGAAGCGTAAGAAAAAACACGAAGAGCACGTAGATGAGTCCTGGCTGATTCCTTATGCCGATATTCTCACGCTGCTTCTCGCTTTGTTCATCGTGCTGTTTGCGGCGAGTGAAGTGAATTCGCAGAAATTCCAGGAGATTTCGGATTCGTTTAATCGGGAGCTGCAGGGAGGCACTGGAATTTTGGACAATCAGTCGCCGATCGAGACATTTGAAGAAACTTCGAAACTCGCTGAGCCGAATGACGCGGATCCGACCGACGGCGAAGCAACAACACCTCCGGAGGACGATGATGACAAAATAGAATTGACCGCTGAAGAGATTGAACAATTGGCTCTGGCGGAAGATTATAAAGAACTTGCGGCAATCCAGGAAAAAGTGAAAGCCTATATTGCGGAGCGGAACTTGGAAGATAAATTGGATGCAGAATTGACGTCCAAAGGCCTGCTGTTGAAGATCAAGGACGGCGTATTGTACGAGACGGCCAGCGCGGACCTGTCAGAAGATGCACAAACCATTGTGGAAGAAGTCGGCAAGATGCTGGTAACCGATCCGCCGCGTAGCATTTTCATCGAAGGGCATACCGACAATGTTCCTTCCACGTCCGCAGAATTCCCATCCAACTGGGAGCTGAGCTCGGCACGGGCGATCAATTTCATGAAAATCCTGCTCGAGAACAATGAGTTGGATCCAGGGAAATTCAGCGCGACGGGCTTTGCGGAACATCAACCGATTGCCGGCAACGATACAACGGAAGGCCGTTCGGAAAATCGCCGGGTGGAAGTCTTGATTTCATTGTATTCAGAAGAAGAAGCAGACTAATAATAAATCGAGGTGTATTATGGGGAAATTAAAGATATTGATTATTTTGGTATTGGTAGTGGCTTCTGCGGGAGCCGGGGCTTTCTTTTTCCTGGGGAAAGACGCAGAAGGTTCTTCTGACAAAGAGGAGAAACAGCCCTCAGCTGAGGAACTGGCTGCCATGAGCATCGACACGGATATCATTACGACGAATCTGGCTTCACCGAATTTCGGCATTGTGCAGTTCAATATTTTATTGGACAGTGAAAAAGCGAAAGAAGAGGCCGAGAAGCGGACGCCGGAAGTGCGCGCTGCTGTCATTTCAACGGTTGCCGGATTTACGAAAGAGGAATTGGTCGGAGCGGATGGCATTGCCACCCTTGAAGCGCAATTGAAAGAGAAGTTGGCGGACATTATGCAAACCGGAAAAGTGGAGCGGGTATTGGTCACTGAATTTAAGGTGCAATAATCGAAAAAACGCTAAACAACACGAGAAATATGCCGATACATACTTTATAAAGGAAATAGGTGAGCGTTATGCAGTCAGATCGGTTAGCTAACTGTACAATTTGCGGGAAGTTATATTTAAGAGACCACACGAATTGTTGTTTGGACTGCTACAAAGAGATGGAGAAAGAATTTAAAGTCGTCAACGATTTCCTGAAAATCGATGACAATCGCTTTGCTTCCATAGAAGAAGTCAGTAAGTTCACGGAAGTTGCGGAAAAACGGATTGCGGATTTTATTCGCGATGGCCGAATCTTCGTCGAGGACTACCCGAATCTGGGTTACGGCTGTGCGCATTGTGGTAAGCTTATCCAACGGCAAATGCTGTGCACGGGCTGCTTTGAGGAGTTTAATGATGAGGTCAACAAAACACTGAGGGCGGAAAAGTTTCTTGAAGGTATGAACAAATCGGAAGAAACCACTCAGACGCCAAGATATTGGAAATTAAAAAAATAAAAATTAGAAAAGACGGGGCGGTGAAGGAATGAATATCGATAAAACAAACGGTTCTTCCTTTATTCAATCTTACCAAAAGCAAATGCAGGTTTCGAAAGTGGATAAAACAAAGGCGTTGCAGAAGGAAGATCAATTGCAAATTTCAAGTGAGGCCAAGCAGATGTATGAAAGCAAAGCCGACATTGAGCGTCACGAAAAGATTCAGGCGTTGAAAGCCCAGGTGCAATCCGGGGAATATCAGGTAAGCAATGAAAAAGTGGCAGATAAGATGTTTGATTTCTGGTACGGAAAATAAAACGGTTCGTTAAAAGGAGGGTGTCGGATATTGAATGCAATGGTCACGGCACTGGATGGATTGATAACTGTGCAACAAGGGCTCATCATTTGCGCGGACAACAAAAAAGCGGCATTGATCCAGCGCAGCGTTGAAGATTTAAACCGCATTACAATAGAAGAAAAGAAGCTGGTCAAACAGCTCGAACAAGTGGAACAGGAACGGATGGCAGTGATGGAAAGCGCTCTGCAGGACCAGCCGGCAGCAAGCTTCCAGTCATTTCTTGAAGGGGTTCCCGGTGAACAGGAAAGACACAAGCTCGAATTTCAATTGAAAACATTACAGGAGCTCACTGCGGAATTGCAGGCGAAAAATAGGGTCAATGACCGCCTGCTGAAAGATTCCATGGGCTTTGTTCAACATATGATCGACCAGATCACCCAATCACAACAGCAGCAATTCAATTACCAATCACCGATGGGGCAAAAGAAATCACAAACAGGCAACCGCGGCTTTTTCGATACAAAAGCCTGAGGGGCAGAAGGAAGGGAAACACATGGTTTCAACATTTCACGGATTAGAGACTGGAAAACGCGCCTTGAGCGTCGGGCAGGCAAGCATTGCGACGACCGGCCATAATATCGCCAACGCCAATACAAAAGGCTATTCGCGTCAGCAGGTGAACCAGAGCACATCGCCTTCACTGGATGTCTGGACGAACTCAACGAACCCCGGCCAACTCGGCTCCGGCGTCTCCATCGACTCGATCACACGTGTAAGAGACCGTTTCCTGGACAATCAACATCGTGATCAATCGGCAACATTGGGCGACGCGCAGGCGAAGCAGGCAACGTTTGAGCGTTTGGAAACGATTATTAATGAACCGAGCGATGCCGGCTTGAATGCGGTGATGGATCAGCTGACAAATGCCTGGCAGGATCTTGAGAATAATCCCGACAGCGTTTCTGCACAGGCGGTATTGAAACAGCGTGCGCAGGAATTTTTGGAAGTTTCCCAAGCGATGGACAGCTCGATGACAAATGTGAAAGTGGACCTTGGCCAGCAGAAAACAGCTGCTATCGATGATGCCAATCGCTATTTGGAACAGATTGCTCAATTGAACGATACGATCGTTCGCGGCGGCAACGGGTCGAATGATTTAAAGGATCAGCGTGATGTGCTGATTGAAAAATTATCGTCGCTCGCTCCAATCAAAGTCGAAGCACAGGCAAACGGTTCTTATACGGTCAACCTGGTTCAAAAAGATGGAGCGCAAGTTGCCCTAGTTACCGGCACAACCGTTAATAAGATGGACGATGCTACTGAAGTAGACGGCGGGAAAATTGGCGGCCTTCAGGCATCCATTGAGAAAGTGGAAGAATATCAAAATGGTGACGGAACAAACGGCCAGGTAAAAGGTTTGACGGGCATTACTCAGGCTTTTATTGACGCCAATAATAATAGCGTCAACGGCGATAAATTATTCAATGCGGACAACACCGTTAATTTTAATGGGAATATTACGGAAGTACCGCCAAACTTGAAAGCCGAGACAGGCGCGGTTAAATCCGATTACCAGGAACTCGTCAGTGTGTTGGGAGCTCAGAGTCAATCGGCAAGCCGTTCAACAGCCAATTTCGAAGCGACATTGCAGGCGACGGAAAATCGCCGTCAGTCGGTGTCAGGCGTTTCCCTCGATGAGGAAATGGCCAACTTGGTTAAATTCCAGCATTCATACAGCGCCGCAGCTCGGCTGATATCAACAACGGATCAGATGCTTGATACGATTATTAACCGGATGGCTGCACGTTAATAATCGGTAATGGGAGGAAAACACGATGAGAATTTCACATCAGATGCTGCACCAAAACTCAGTGGCCAATATGAATAATACGATGGGCCGTTTCCAAAAAGCGTATAACGAAGCGTTGACCGGCAAACAGCTGACAAAACCTTCCGATGACCCGCATGGCGCGAGCAAAGCGATGGAGCTGAAAAGTGCGCTGGCAACAAATGAGCAATACGAGCGCAACACCGGCGAAGCGAAATTATGGCTGGATGAAACGGATCATACGGTCAACGAAATGGTCAACGTCATGCAGCGCGTCCGTGAACTGGCGGTCAAAGGAAACAATGAAACGTTGACAGCCGAAGACCGGGGAGCGGTTGCCAGTGAAGTGGAAGAGCTGACGCAGCAGCTTCGACAGTTCGCGGATTCGAAAGTGAACGGCGCGGATTTATTCACGAAGCCGGATGCTGATGGTAACTCAACAGCCAAAACGATGACCGTTGCCGGGGGATTGAATATCAAGGTCAATGCGACTGAAGAAGATTTGCTTGGCCCGGACAGTGAATTGATCACGACTTTAGAAACTTTATCAGCTGGATTGCGCAATGGTGAGGCTATGGATCTGGATACAATCGATGAAGGAGTGGATCGCTTACTGACCATTTCTGCCGAAGTCGGTGCCAGAACCAACCGCGTGGAATCGGCGGAAAACCGCATGTTCGACAATACGCTGCAATTGAAAACGATGTTGTCGAGTCTGACGGACGTCGACATGGCCGAAGCGATCACGAAGCTGAAAAGCGAAGAAAGCGTCTACCAGGCGAGCCTTTCCGCTTCAGCTAAAATTATTCAACCGAGTTTGATGGACTTTTTGAGATAATCAATAAGAGAAGGAGCGTTGCCGATATGGCGACGCTCCTTTTTTGTGGTTTTTGGGGGAGTTGGGCATAAATCAAAAAAAGCGGATTCCCCGATGCTTCGGGGAATCCGCTTTAATTTTTATCCTCTGATGGTATTCACCAATCCGCGCATATCATCGGCGAATGAAATCGCTTTTGACTGGGATTGCAGCAAGCGCTGGGTGGCGATCAATTCGGTCATTTCGTTGGTCATGTCGACATTGGACATTTCGAGTGCGCCTTGGCTGACTCGGATCTGGCCGTCGTTGCCGTCAGCGAGATTCAAAACCTGCAAAGTTCCGGTGGCGACTTGTTCGGCTTCGTCGCCGGGCAACTCATAAAGATTGCTGCCGGTTTTTTGCAGAAGGTCCGGCCGGCCGATTTCCGCGATGCTCAATTGGAACACATCCGCCGGTTTACCGGCTGTTTTATAAGTGACTTCGAGCGTGCCGTTTGCATTGGCGGTGATGGTGTCGTAATCATTATCAAACGAAATCGGCTGATTGTTCGCGCCAAGCACACTATCGCCATTCGATGTCACCAGGTTCAGCTGATTGGCGGCTGCATCCGTCTCCAATTGGAATGAACCGTTTTTGGTGTAATAGGCATTGCCTTCAGATTCCACGCGGAAGTATCCGCTTTCGCCCATGATCATGAAATCGAGTTCGCGGCCGGTTTGAATGGCAGAGCCCTGGTTGGTGCGCAGCGCGATTTGGGAAACGGTTGCGCCTGCGCCGACGCGGATGCCATTTGGCGTTTGGCGTCCGACTTCATGCGGACCCGCCTGTTTTTCGAACGACTGGACAAGGGCATCAGCGAAATTCGCTTCCTGCCGTTTGTATCCTGTCGTATTAACGTTGGAAATGTTATTGGCGATGGTGTCGATTTTTTTCTGCAATTCGCGCATAGAGGAAGCCGCGGCATTCATTTGGATATTCATTTGTTAGCGCCTCCTCTTATACTCGGCCGATTTCATTGACTGCTTTTTCCATACTGCGGTCATAGGCCTGTATTATTTTTTGATTTGATTCGAATCCACGATACGTTTTCATCATATCGGTCATCGTCTGGGTCAGATCGACATTCGATTGTTCTACGTATCCTTGTTGGATAAGAGCACCGGGGTTGCCGATGCCGGCAAGTTGGATGTCGACTGGAGCTTCAGCCGGATCGCCGGCCCAGCGCAAAAGGTTCTGTCCTTCTTTGATAAATTGTTGCGGATTTTCAGTATAAGATAAAAATAGGGAATTATTTACAGTCCCATCGTCCGAAGTAATTTCACCGTTCCCGTTGATTGTAAAATCAGTGGAATTGACCTGTATAGGCTGTAAGTCTTGTCCTAAAACATTGAAGCCTTCCGCCGTGGTCAGGAATCCGGCATCGTCAACGGTAAATTGCCCGTTCTGCGTGTAGCGGATTTCATCGTTCGGAAGAGCGACGGCAAAGCTTACAGCGCCTTGCTGTCCCGTTTCAGGATTTACCGGAAGCGAAGAGCTGAGCAGGGCCAGGTCGGTTGAATTGCCCGTATTTTTTAGAGCGCCCTGCGCAAATGAAGGGATTCCTTCCTGTGTATAAACGCCTGCATGAAGTGAACCGATCTGTTTTTGTGTAGCTGGAAGTTTCGAGCCTCCAACAGTTGTTCCGCCGGTTTCCATCGCTTTAATCAATTGGGCAGGAAATGCGCGCATCACGGTCTGGTCTTTTTTGAAACCGGGAGTGGATGCGTTTGCCAGGTTGTTTGTCAGCACTTGCTGTTGCCTGTTATTCGCCATCATCCCTGATGTAGCAGTGTATAATCCACGAAACATAGAGTACCCTCTTCCTCTCGAGAAAATAAGATTTATATGCTTAAGCATAACATTTAATTGACAATAATGAAAGAGTATTGGAAAATAAAACCAATAAAAATTTTTTAATCAAAAATATACAATTTTTTATTTGTGTGTTACTATATCTTGGAACATAAATTCTAAAATGTGAGAAAAGTATGAGTTTAAAAGTACAAAGTAATATAACCGATCTTGAAAAAGGCAAACTTTTCCAAAGAAAAGGACGCAAAACCACGGGCCTAAGTATCCAGGTATATGGCAGCCGGGTCGCCAAAAGATGGGAGCTGAGAAGCTTGTCCACCTTTATTGAAGGTGGATTTTTATTTGTTTGAATAAATACTTACATATAGAGGAGGAATGAAATTGAATCTTATTTCACCCACAATCCAATCGCTGGAACAGGCTTTGTCCACTTCCGCACTGAAGCAGCAAACACATTCGGCAAATATTGCAAATGTCGATACGCCAGGCTATAAAAGCAAGCAGGTCAATTTTGAAACGGCTTTGAAAAATGCGGCGGACAAGCAAGCGATGTCGAGTTACAAGACCGATCCCAAACATATTTCATTCAGCAATGAATCATCCCAATTCGATCCCCGTGTCACCGTGAATGAAAACACGGAGTACAAAATTAACGGCAATAACGTCGACATGGATGTTGAAATGTCGGAATTGGCGAAGAACCAGCTTCTATATAATGCAGTGACCGACAGGATCAGCGGGAAATTCCGCAGCCTGAGTTCTGTCATCAGCGGAGGGAGATAATTCGTATGAGCTTATTCAATGGTTTTGATATCAGTGCATCCGGCCTGACCGCCAACCGTCTGCGGATGGATGTTGTGTCTTCGAATATCGCGAACGCGGAAACGACCCGGTCACAAATTGTCAACGGCGAATGGACGCCGTATCGACGAAAGACGGTCGAATTGACGCAAACTGGCGTGTCGCCGTTTGAGCAGAAATTACAGACGATGATGGGCAATGGCAATAATGCCGTGTCGGGGGTGTCGGTCTCGCGAATCAAAGATGATAACGCGCCTTTCACGTTAAATTACGACCCGAGCCATCCGGATGCCGATGACAACGGCTATGTGCAGCTGCCAAATGTCGACCCGATCAAGGAAATGGTCGACTTGATGTCGGCAACGCGTTCATATGAAGCAAACGTCACGGCGCTGAACGCCTCAAAGAGCATGTTTATGAAATCACTTGAGATAGGGAAGTAATTACTTGAATTTAATATCGATTATCTTTATAGAAACAACCGGGGGGAAAATATATGAATCCGATAAATCAGATACAGACACCATTTATACAGGGGCTGAACAACCCGATTGTGAAACCGGAAAACAAAGTGGAAGGTTTCGGTGAAATCTTCAAACAGGCATTGCAGGAAGTTAATCAGGCACAAAAAGCATCCGACGTTCAGACGACTGGTTTGGCAACAGGGCAGGTTGAGAATATCCATGAAGTGATGGTAGCTGCTGAGAAAGCGAGCATTTCATTGGAACTGACCATGCAAGTTCGCAATAAAGTCGTGGAAGCTTACCAGGAAGTTATGAGAATGCAAGTATGATTCTGGCAAATAGGATGAGTGATCGATGAAAGAGAAGTTTACAGCTTATAAAACCAAAATCAGTGAGTCCTGGGGGAATATTTCTCCCAAGATAAAGTGGACGATTATCGGATCGTTTTTTGTTACTTTTCTGCTCCTGCTTGTTTTCGTATTTCTGGGTTCCAGATCGGATATGACGCCGTTGTATACGAATCTGTCACCGGCAGAAACGGGCGAAATCAAGTTGGCAATTGAAGAACAGGGGATTCTCGCGGAAGTTTCCGGCGACGGTAAAACCATCAGCGTGCCTGCTGAAGAAGTGGCAAACTTGAAAGTCAGTTTGGCTGCCGAAGGAATTCCGAAAAACGGCAATGTGAATTACAGTATTTTCAGTGATAATATGGGCCTCGGTATGACGGATCGGCATTTTGACGTTGTTGAACGCGACGCGATGCAAAACGAGTTGGCGATGTTGATTCGCCAGATTGACGGTGTCGCTGATGCCAATGTCATGATTACGCTGCCGAAAGAAAATGTGTGGCTGACGGATGATGAGCAGGTTGCGACAGCTTCTGTCGTTATTCAGGGAGAGCCGACATTTCAATTGGATCAGAAGCAAGTCAATGGTTTATACCATCTAATCAGCAAGAGTGTTCCGAGTCTACCGTCTGATCAAATAGTTATCATGGATCAAAACGGCCAGACTTTCACAATGGAAGATGAAACGCCTGTAGATACTGCGTTGTCTGTCTACCAGCAGCAGCGAGACATCAAACAGGATATTGAAAAAGATATTCAACGGGAATTGCAGCAGATGCTTGGTTTATTGCTGGGGCAAGATAAAGTGGTCGTGTCGGTAATGGCCAGCGTGGATTTCACTAAAGAAAAACGTGAAGAACACTTAGTGGAACCGGTCAATGAAGAGACTGGTGAAGGCATCGACATCAGTGTGGAACGGATTGTGGAAACCTATTCCAGTGAAGGGGCAACGATTGAAGACGTAGTTGGCGCAGGGGAAACAGAAATTGCCAATTACCCTGCTGCCGGATTGGGCGGAAACAGCGAATCGGAAAGAACGGAAGAGCGGATAAACCGCGAAGTCAATCGGATTCATCGCCAAATCGAGCTCAGCCCTTATGTGATCGATGATATTACGATCAATGTTGGCGTTGAACCTCCTGTTCCAGGGAATCCGGAAAGCCTGACGCTTGAAACTGTGGGCGACATCCAGAATTTACTCGGCAATACAGTCAGTGCGGCTTTGAGCATGAATGGTGCGGAAGTCAATAATCTGGAATTGGAAGATCGCATTTCGGTATTTGCTACAGAGTTCCAGGGCAAACCGGTGATTGAAGAACTGGATCCGATCAATAATTGGTTCGGTGAAATGCCAAATGGCCTCCTATTGATTGCGGGAGCGGCCGTTGCGTTAATTTTGATAATCGGCAGCCTGATTTTTGTACTAATGAGAAGAAAACGTGAAGTGGTAGAAGAAGATTACGGGTTTGATATGTTCGAACAGCCTGTAAGTCCGGTGGGGTCATCGGAAGAAGAAGAGAAAGAAATCGACCTTTCGGAATTCGATACAAAGTCGAATCCAAAGCGACGGACGATCGAAAAGCTGGCAAAAGGGCGTCCGGAAGATTTCACGAAATTATTGCGTACTTGGATGTCGGAGGATTAGGAGTGTGAACTGTGGTTAAAAGTGCAAAAGAGTTGACCGGTATACAGAAAGTAGCTGTTTTGCTGGTCGGCCTTGGACCGGATGTGGCGGTTGAGATTTTTAAACAGCTGACGGAACCGGAAATCGATCAATTGACGATGGAAATTTCAAATGTTCGGCAGTTAAAAAGCAGCCAGACCGAAAAAGTGGTCGAAGAGTTTTACGAAATGATAATCGGCCAGGACTTCATGGATGAAGGCGGTCTTGAATATGCAAGAGGTATATTGGAAAAGGCGCTGGGGAAAGACCGGGCACTTGATACGATTGGCCGTTTAACAAGCAAGCTTCACGTCAAACCGTTCAACTTCGCAAGACGGGCAGATCCAAATCAACTGTTTAATATTTTGCAGCATGAGCATGCCCAGACGATTGCACTGGTGCTGTCCTATTTGGATTCGAAACAATCATCGCAGGTCATTTCTCAGCTGCCTCCGGCTAAACAGGCGGAAGTTGCCCGCAGAATCGCTTTGATGGAAAGCACGTCGCCGGATGTGATTCACCAGGTGGAGCAGATCATCGAACGCAAGCTGTCAGCTTCCGGAGCCCAGGATTATACGGCTACCGGCGGTGTTGAAGCGATTGTCCAAGTATTGAATAACGTGGACAGAGGAACGGAAAAAGCGATTCTTTCCGAGTTGGAAATTGATGATCCGGAACTGGTCGCAGAGATCAAAAAGCGGATGTTTGTGTTTGAAGACATCATTACGCTGGAAACGCGCTCGATTCAGCGCGTGATCCGCGAAGTATCGGATGCTGATTTGACATTCTCATTAAAAGTGGCAAGCGAAGAGGTCAAAGATGGCATCTTCTCAAATATGTCTGCACGCAGAGCGGAAGTTATTCGCGACGAGATCGATGTAATGGGACCTGTGAAGCTGAAAGATGTGGAAAATGCCCAGACGAATATTGTTGGGTTGGTTCGCAGTCTGGAAGAAAAAGGGGAAATTATGGTGTCTCGTGGAGATGGAGATGAGCTGATTGTCTAATATCATCCGCTATCATCACGGAAAGCCCGTTGCGGCCAAGATACTTAAGACCAAAAAGATTGAGTTCAAAAAAGTTCAGGGACCAGAGGAAGAGCAGGATCCAGAACAGCAAAAGCAATCCGTTAAGTTGGAGATCGAAGCTTTATTGGCACGGAAAGTTGAATTGGAAACGGCATTGCAGGAACAGCAGCAACAGGCACAAATCGACATCGAATCCTGGTGGGAACAAGCGCGCACAGAAGCCCAATCAGAAGCTGAACTCCTGGCGGATGTGGCGACGGCGCAAGGATTTGATGCCGGCAAACAGCAAGGCTACCAGCAAGCTGAAGAAGATTTTGCGGAAAAAAGACTCGCGATGGAAGCGCTGATCCGGGAAGCCTATACAGAA
Organism: Planococcus daihaiensis; assembly: GCF_049262615.1. Taxonomy (GTDB): domain Bacteria; phylum Bacillota; class Bacilli; order Bacillales_A; family Planococcaceae; genus Planococcus. The sequence goes on from NZ_CP175504.1 coordinate 1,818,261, forward strand.
AAAGCGAAAATTGTTCAGGAAGCTGAAACCTTCCTTTTGAGTTTGAGTGTGCGCATTGCCGAACGCGTCATCAAAGAAGAGTTGGCGCAGCACGAAGAACAGCTGGTGAATATCGTCAAGCAGGCGTTAAAACATATCGAAGAAGCCGAAGACATCATCATGCAAGTGTCGCTGGACGATTATCCGATATTAGTACCCTTCCTGGAAGAGCTGAAAACTTATGTTCGGGCTGACTGCGAATTGAAAATGATACCAGTGGCCAATGTCGAGTCCGGCGGCTGTATGCTGCATACGCCGAGCGGCTCTTATGATGTCACCATCGACAGCCAGCTGGAAGAAATCAAAAAGCATTTGCTCGCTTATTGTGAGGAGAAAACAAATGATGAACCAGCGGAAAGATGAATACCTGTCGCTGATTGATGAAGTGGAACCGATTAAAAAACACGGCAAAGTGGTGCAGGTGATCGGTTTGACAATCGAATCGAAAGGCCCGAACGCCAAAATCGGTGAAATTTGTTTATTGTATCCGAATCATTACGAAAAACCGATCGAAGCGGAAGTCGTCGGATTCCGGGAAAACAAATTGATGCTCATGCCGTTGAACGATATTTCCCAGATCGGACCCGGTTGCCTGGTAGTAGCGACTGGCGTTCCACTGCAAATCAAAATTGGCCCATCGATTCTCGGAAAAGTGCTGGACGGCACGGGCAATCCGCTGGACGAAACACGATTGCCGAAAGGGCTCAAGAAATATTCGACAAACAACACACCGCCGAACCCTTTGCATCGGCCGCGAATCGACAAGCCGTTGGAAGTCGGTATCCGCGCGATTGACGGATTGCTCACGGTTGGCCAGGGCCAGCGCATCGGCGTTTTCGCCGGGAGCGGCGTCGGCAAGAGCACATTGCTCGGCATGATTGCCCGCAACACGGAAGCAGACGTCAATGTCATCGCGCTCATCGGCGAACGGGGCCGGGAAGTGCGTGACTTTATCGAACGGGACCTTGGTCCTGAAGGGTTGAAGAAATCGGTCATCATAGCGGCAACTTCAGATCAGACTCCCTTGCAGCGCATCAAAGGTGCGATGACGGCCACCACGATTGCGGAATATTTTCGGGATCAGGGCAAAAACGTCATGCTGATGATGGATTCGGTGACACGCTTTGCCATGGCGCAGCGCGAAGTGGGGCTCGCTGTCGGTGAACCGCCGACCAGCAAAGGCTACACGCCGAGTGTTTTTGCTTTATTGCCAAAATTATTGGAACGCTCGGGAACGTCGGCAAAAGGGTCGATCACGGCGTTTTACACCGTATTGGTCGACGGCGATGACATGAACGAACCGATTGCGGATGCAGTGCGCGGAATCCTGGACGGGCATATCGTCCTCGACCGCAAAATCGCGCAAAAAGGACAGTTTCCGGCGATCAATGTCATGGCCAGCGTCAGCCGCGTCATGCACGAAGTCGTTTCGCCGGAACACCAGCAGGCGGCAATCCAATTCAAAAAGATGCTGTCGGCCTATGATTCGGCCGAAGACCTGATCAATATCGGTGCCTATAAAGCTGGCGCCAATAAAGAAATCGATTTGGCAATCAGATCCTATCCGTTGATCAAAGATTATTTGCAGCAAGATATTTACGAAAACACAACGCTTGAAGCAAGTATTGAAAAATTGACAGAGCAATTTGGGGGGGCTAAGAATTGACACAATTCAATTTCCGATTTCAAAAAATCCTTGAACTGAAAGAGAATGAGAAAGGCTTTGCCCAGGTTCAAATGGCCGACGCGATAAAAAAAGAGCAAGCGGGCCATCAAAAGAGTCTGGAAATTACTGACAAACTTTCAGAAGCCGAACATCTAAAAAAAGAGAAACAGCTGAGCGGCACCAATATTGCTGAGTTGCGGATGCTGGAAATGTACATAAACCAGCTGCAGGAACAATCCACGATGACGAACCGGGAGCTGGAATTTCTTCAGGGCAATGTTTCACGGTCCCAGAATCAACTGCAGCAAAAAGCGCAGGAAGAAAAGACCTGGGGCAATTTGAAAGAGCAGGAGCTGGGCAAGTTTCAGGAAGAAAAGAAAATAGAAGAACAAAATTTCTTCGATGAATTGGCGAGCGCAAGGTTTTACCGAAAATCGAAAGCCAGTATCGCTGAAAGAGGGTGAATTCGATAACTACTATAGGTGCAATATCCACAATGACTGTAAAGCCTTCTGCTGACACGGCATCTGCCAAAACAGAAGCATTATCCACAGAAGGGGCAAAAGCTTTCTCGGTTTTGCTCAAGGCACTGGCCGATGGCGGACAGTCTGGAGAACATCAGGAAGCGGCATTGCCGAAAGCGCTGTTGAAAAAAATTGAAGACATGCTGGCCGAACTGCAAGAGCAACCGGTCGAAGAGCTTACCGAAGCGCAGCAGAAAGTCATGTCGGAATTGCTGCAACTCATCACGGTCCAGCCGGAAAGAAACGAAGGAACGATTTTGGTGGATACGGGTGGCCGCAGAAAATTCACGCCGGTTTTGCCGGATGCCCAAAAACAGGCGTTGCCTGCGGATGTGCAAGCCAAACTTGTTGAGCTTGTTCAAAAGTTGAATGATATTATGCCGGAATCATCAGCCACGGGTAATAAGAAATTCGATCTCTCTTCATCGGTTATGGGGGTCGAAGGCAAAGCAATCGCTTTGAATGCTGAAAAAATTGTGGAAATCACGAATAAAATTCTGGAATTTACGGCAACACTTGCCGCGAGTGAGAAAAAAGTGGCGGACAAAGTCGGAGTGGTACCCGTACCCGAAGCAGAGAAACAAATGAAAATCACTGCAGATGGAAAAACGATTACTGCCGATGAACCGGAAGCGGTAAAAGCGCAGACCTCTGCAACTGTTGTCACTGCGGCTCGAAGTGACGGAGGACAGCAACAGGAAGCTTCACAGCAGGATGACAGCAACCAGAAAGGGACGCAACCTATAGCTTCCGCAGAATCAGCGAAACCGGCAGCAGCTACAACGCAACCGGCGCAGACTCCGGTGGTGCGGATGAATAACCTGACCGAAGAGTTGGGTGAAGTCTTCAAAAACTCGCTGCGCATGACTGTAAATGGCGAAAGCACACAGATCAAAGTGAATATTTCACCAGACAATTTAGGGCATCTGGATATTCGCCTGACGGAAAAGAATGGGAAAATTGCTGCACAAATCTTCACGAGCAGTTTGGCGGCAAAAGATGCGATCGATCTGCAGCTGAATCAGCTGCGCAATACATTGGTCCAGCAAGGGCTGACCGTTGAGAAAATCGAAGTCGTTCAAAACAATTCCCAGCAATCGCTCGATCAGCAGAATGCACAAGCCGAACGGCGTTTCCAACAGCAGCAGCAACAGCAGCAGCAACAGCAGCAGCGACAGAATTCCACGGGACGCGACAACAACGGCTATCAGCAAAGTGAAGAAAAAGCAGCAGTGGAGCGTAATCACCAAGGTACAGGCGTGATGAAAGTGGATTACACAGTTTAAACAGAAAAGAGGTGTTCGGATGAACGTTACGAGTACAACCGCCGCTAACACAACGGGCGGTATAGCTGCAAAAACAGAAGATCAACAAAACTCGCTTGGCCAGGATGCATTCCTGAAAATCCTCGTCACGCAGATGAAACATCAGGATCCGATGGAACCCTTGAAAGATACTGAATTTATTGGCCAGATGGCCCAGTTCACCAGTTTGGAACAGCTGACGAACCTCAACAAGACGATGACGCAATTCGTTGGTAATTCCAGCAATCAAACCCTGGCGGATCACGCGAACTTGATCGGCACATCGGTAGACTGGTCGCATGAAATCGATGGCCAGATGGAGTCAGGACAGGGAGTCGTAAAAGCTTTATCGAGCAAAAACGGTGAACTGACAATCGAACTTCTCGACAGCGGAACGAAAATCCCGCTCACAGCGATCAACCGGATTGAAATGAATACAGAAACAAAAAGCGATAACGAGATTGTCTGATTCCTTCGGGAATACGGGCACTACTTGAAAGGGGAAATTTAAATGTTACGTTCAATGTATGCGGGTGTGTCAGGTATGAAAGGTTTCCAAACGAAACTGGATGTTATCGGTAATAATATTGCCAACGTCAATACGATCGGCTACAAAAAAAGCACGATCAACTTCCAGGATCTCTTGAGCCAGAATATGTCCGGTGGCGGCGCTAATCCGATGCAAGTCGGTCTCGGTTCGCAAACAGGGGCGATTAATGTGAATCATAACCCTGGGTCTTCAATGACTACTGGAGTTGGGACGGATGTTGCGATTATGGGCGACGGATTCTTCATTGTGCAGGATCCGGATGCTGCAGGACAGGATGGCCAATACTTGACGCGTGCCGGTAATTTTACGGTAACGGAAGATGGACGTCTTGTTACTTCGCAAGGATTTAACGTGCTTGGTTTTCCTGATGGAGGAGGAGCAGCTGCTCCAATTACAATCGATCAGGCAACATATAATTCATTCAGCATTAATCGGACAGGCGAAGTCATTGGGAAAGAACCTAATGGCGATGAGACAGTTCTTTTTGATCTTGCCATTTCAAATCCGGAAAATCCGACAGGCCTAAGCAAATTTGGCGGTTCGCTGTATGAAATGACCGGAATGGCCAGTGCAGATGGCATTAACCCTCAAACGGTAGTAGGTGCAAACACATCTGTTTCAGCCGGTATGCTCGAAATGTCAAACGTTGACCTAACGGAAGAGTTCACGGAAATGATCATCGCGCAACGTGGCTTCCAGGCAAACTCACGCACAATCACAACTTCTGATGAAATCCTTCAAGAAGTTGTCAACTTGAAACGATAATAAAGGAGGGGCGGCCTGAGGGAAGGTGAACTTCCCTCGATAGGCGCTTATAAATGATCCTATTGACGAAATTAAACCAAACGCCGTTTACCTTGAATGCAGTTTATATCGAAAGAGTCGAAGCTACACCGGATACAGTGGTGACGCTGGTGTCGGGGAAAAAGATTCATGTGCTGGAGCCGGTCTCGGAAGTCATGGATAAAGTGACAGCTTATTACCAGCAGATCAATATTTTGCCGACTGCCCAAAAGCCCGATCCGATGGAATGAGGAGGAAACATCCATGGTAGAACATTTAACAGACGAAAATATAGATGCCATTCTTTCTTCCATAAAAAAAGAAAACCCTGTGCCTTATAAGTTCGGCAAAGAGCGGCCAGTGAATAATTACGATTTCAAAAAAGCGCTGCGATTTTCACAGGACCAGATCCGAACATTGACGCGGATCCATGAAAATTTTGCACGCTTGCTGACTTCTTATTTTTCCACACAACTGCGGACATACGTCCAGCTCTCGGTTACGGGAGTGGAGCAATATTCGTATGAAGAATTCATCCAGAATATCGAGAAAAATTCCTTGCTTGGCGTGTTTGAAGCAAACCCCTTACCCGGCAGCATGGTGATGGAATTTTCACCGGCTGTTGCGTACATCATGTTTGAGCGCCTGCTCGGCGGACAGGGAAATACATTGCATAAAACAAGTGATTTGACAGAAATCGAAACGGCCATCATTGAACGGGTTTTCATCAAGGCGCTGGAATGCTTCCAGGAAGCCTGGGGATCGGTGATCCGTTTATCGCCTTCATTGAAGGAGATAGAAGTGAACCCGCAATTCCTGACGATGTCGCCACCAAATGAAACGGTCATTATGGTGTCGCTTCAAACGAAAATCGGTGAGGTGGAAGGGGTCATCAATCTCTGCCTGCCTCATCTGGTGTTGGAAAAAGTGCTGCCGAAACTATCAGCGCGGCATTGGCTCGCGAATCAGACAAAAACGAAAGAAACTCACGAAGTGGCTGCTTTGGAGAAGAAACTTCAAGGCGCGAAAATGAGTGTACAAGCAGTTCTAGGCCAATCTTCGATCGATATCGAAGATTTTCTGAACTTGAAAAATGGCGATGTGATCCGTTTACGCGAATCCTATACGGATCCGGTGACGGTGCTCGTTGATGAGAAGCAGAAGTTTTATGCTCAAGCCGGTGTTTCCAAAGGCCGTCTGGCGGTACAAATTACGGAAGTTCAAACGCAGGAGGATGGCAGCGATGGTACCTGGTAATTTGTCTTCAGATGAAGTAAACGGCTTATTGAACCGGAGTGAGAAGGAGGTAAAGAAAATGGCAAACACGTCACTTTCCACAATCGAAAGCGAAGCATTGACTGAATTATTCAGCGTGGCTCTTGGCAGCTCTTCGGCTGTCCTATCCTCATTGCTGTCAGACCAGGTGACGATGAGCGCACCGAAATTGGCAGTGAAACCGAAAGCGGAGATGATGGCAAAAACACAGGCACCATTCTTCGTGCTGCTCGGCGAATACACCGGCGACGTCTCCGGCATCCAATTTGTTTCGGTGAATAAAGACCAGGTGCAGAAACTGGCCGCGATGGTGGATCCCGAAAGCACCGCTGAAGATATGGAACGGCAATTTGAAATCCTGCAGGACATTATGCAGCAGATGTATGCATCTGTGTCCCAGACATTCTCTGCTTTATTGGAATCGGAAATTTCCCATTCCTTATCCGGTATGGACATGGTGGAGCAGCGGGAGGATTTTCCGGCAGCGAATTTTACAAAGGAAGAATGGTTTGTCGAAGCCGCGTTTCAATTGAAGGCGCAAAACGGACGGCATGCGACATTCCATATGTGCATTCCGGTGCGTTTAGCAAAACAAATGGCGGGAATCTTGACCGATTCCGGTAATGAGGAAGAGCTGGAGGAGACACAAGATATGCAATTTGACTCAAACAATGAGCACAGTAAAAAAGAACAACCGGCTTCATCTCCAAACATCCAACCGGTGCAATTTTCAAGTTTCGAGGAATCCGCTGCACCCAATACCGGACCGAATAACTTAAGTATGCTGATGGATATTCCGCTTCAGGTAACAGTGGAGCTGGGGCGCACAAAACGGACAGTCAAAGAAATTCTGGGTGTTTCTCAGGGATCAATCATCGAACTCGACAAACTGGCGGGTGAACCGGTCGATATTTTGGTCAACAACAAATTGATTGCCGTGGGTGAAGTTGTGGTCATCGATGAAAACTTCGGGGTCCGCGTTACCGATATCCTGTCTACAGAAGAACGTATCTCGAAGCTTCGCTAATACCTTTATGTAAGGAGTCTACAAGCTTGATCCAAAAAATGTCTTTATACAGTATTGGGATAATCCTGCTGCTGGCGCTGTCAGCAGTATGGGCACCATCCGGAACAGCCGCTGACCCGAAGGTGATTGACAGTTATGAGGGTGAACAGCCGGCAGTCGAACAGCCCGAACAGCCTGTGGAAGCAGCGGCGCTGCCGGAAGAAAAAAGCTTTATCGTCGTGATCGGCCAATTGATCTTTTATACCTTGTTAATTGTCTTTATGATATACGGCCTGATCAAATTTCTGTCGATGAAGCAAAAGAATCTTCAGCCCAACCAAGCTGTAAAGCTGATGGGCGGAACAGCTTTAGGCAACAATAAATCCCTCCAACTTGTGAAAGTCGGCGGACAGGTTTATCTGATCGGTGTCGGCGATCAAGTGACCTTGATCAAAGAATTCACCGACGACGATGAAATCCATGGCATTGAAAAAAATGTGGAGAATCAGACTTCGCCGCTGCTGCCGAAAACGGTAACCAGTTTCATAAAAGAAAAGGTCAGCGGACACTTGGATAAAAACCCTTCCCATGCGAAAGGGTTTGATCAATTATTCAAGCAAAGCCTCGCTAAGCAGCGAAACAAACAGGAACAATTGAAAACAGATCTGGAGAAACAACAATCGCAGGATAAAGAAGGGCGTTCGTTATGATGGATTCTCTTCTCCTGCTCGTCAATATTCCAGGAATCGATTTTGGTAACGATAATCCGGATGACGTCTCAACCACCCTGCAATTATTATTCCTGCTGACAATTCTGTCGATCGCACCGGGCATCCTGGTGCTGATGACCAGTTTTACGCGCATCATTATCGTGCTGTCCTTCGTCCGAACCGGCCTCGGGACACAATCGATGCCGCCGAACCAGGTGCTGGTGGGACTCGCGTTATTCCTTACCTTTTTCATCATGTCCCCGATCTTTTTGGAAATAAATGAAACGGCGCTTCAGCCGTATCTCGACGGTGAGATCGGCCAAGAAGAAGCGATGGATTCAGCGGCCTTGCCCATGAAAGAATTCATGGCGAAACACACGCGTGAAAAAGATCTGGCGTTGTTCTATAAATACGCGGAAATGGAAAAGCCGGAAAGCATCGCGGAAATCCCGCTGACTTCACTCATTCCGGCATTTGCCATCAGTGAGTTGAAGACGGCATTCCAAATAGGCTTTGTCATTTTCGTTCCGTTTCTGATCATCGATATGGTCGTGGCCAGTACGTTGATGGCAATGGGGATGATGATGTTGCCGCCGGTAATGATTTCATTGCCGTTCAAAATTCTATTATTCGTACTGGTAGACGGCTGGTACCTCATCATCGAATCGCTGCTGCTCAGTTTTTAGGTAGTTAAGGAAGGAAGAACTCAATGACTCCAGATATGGTAATCAAGCTGGCCGAACAAGCGATATATACTATCATCATCATTGCGGCGCCGCTGTTATTGATCGCGCTGGCTGTAGGTCTGCTGGTCAGTGTGTTCCAGGCGATGACGCAGATCCAGGAACAGACTTTGGCGTTCATCCCGAAAATACTCGCTGTGTTCATTGCAATGGTCGTTTTCGGGCCGTGGATGCTGACGACGCTGCTGGATTACACGCGCAATCTGTTCCAAAGCCTACCGCGAATAATCGGATAGGAGCTTGTAATGAATTCTATTTTAGAAGTATTGCCATATTTTTTATTAGTACTCATCCGATTTACGAGTTTCTTTTTAATCGCTCCGATTTTCTCCATGAAAGGCATGCCAGCCCAATTTAAAGTCGGTCTCGGATTTTTCATCGCTTTGACGGCTGTGGCCACGTTGCCGATGGAAGAGCCGATTGTGCTGGATGCTTATTATTCGCTGATGGTCATCAAAGAAATTGGCGTTGGTCTGGCGCTCGGATTTACGGCCGCGTTGCTCCTATATGCGGTTCAGGTTGCCGGAGCGTTCATCGATTTTCAGATGGGCTTCGCGATGGCCAACGTCTTGGATCCGCAAACCGGAGCACAGGTGCCGATCATCGGTAATTTCAAGTACATGATGGCGCTCCTGTTCATGATTACGGTAAACGGCCATCATATGTTGCTGGACGGTGTCATGCACAGTTTGAGGCTGTTCCCGGTGGAAACGACGGCTTTCGCTTTTGAAGCTGGTGATATTTCTTCTTTTATATCGGCATTATTCGTGCAAATGTTTACCATTGCGTTGCAAATTGCGTTGCCGATTGTCGGCGCATTATTTCTGGTGGATGTAGCCTTGGGGATATTGGCCAAAACTGTGCCTCAATTGAATATCTTCGCAGTCGGTTTTCCTGTAAAGATCTTTGTCGGCTTTATTCTGATTTTACTGACGCTGCCCATCTTCTTCTATCTTCTGCAATTTTTATTTGAAAAAATCATGATGAGCATGGCGCAATTGGTCAGGATAATGGGAGGGACATAAGTGCAGAAACGATTGGTTCTCGATCTTCAATTTTTCGCAGGTGAAAAAACCGAAAAAGCGACACCGCAAAAAAGGCAGGAATCGAAACGCAAAGGGCAGGTCGCAAAAAGCCCGGAAGTTGCTGCCGCCATGATAATGCTTGGTGGTATCCTGCTTCTTTACTTCACCGGCGGCTGGATGCTTGACCAGATTCTAGGAATCTTCCGCATCAACCTGACCCAATTCATTAGTTGGGAGCTGACACCTGCTTCGACCCGATTATTACTGGAACAAATGGCGTATGAAGGATTCAAAATCATGGTCCCGATGGCGCTGATCGGTATGATTTTCGGTTTTCTTGGGAACTACATACAAATCGGTCCAATATTCTCAAGTGATCCCCTTATGGCAAAGCTTGAACGAATCAATCCGATTAAAGGGGCAAAGCGGATTTTCTCCGTACGTGCACTGGTGGAATTGGCAAAATCATTGCTGAAGATCTCCATTATCGGAACGGCAGCCTTTCTCGTGTTATGGCTGGCAAAAGAAGAGTTGTTCCTCTTATCCCAGCAAAGTGTTCCGCATGCATTGAGCTTTGTCGGCGGGCTGGTCATCAAATTGGGCCTGACCGCTTCACTGATTCTATTGTGCCTTGCGGTACTGGATTATATCTATCAGAAACACGAGTTCGAAAAAGGAATAAAGATGTCGAAACAAGACATAAAAGATGAATACAAAAAAGCAGAAGGCGACCCGCTCATCAAGTCGAAGATCAAGGAAAAACAACGGCAGATGAGTGCGAACCGGATGATCCAGGATTTACCAAATGCGGATGTGCTCATCACGAACCCGACACATTACGCGATTGCGATCAAATACGATGCCGAAACGATGGAATCTCCGCAAGTTATTGCGATGGGAAAAGATCATTTGGCACTGAAAATTAAAGAAAAAGCGAAAGAACTTGATATTGTGATTATGGAAAATAAACCGCTCGCCCGCGCGCTCTACGATCAAGTGGAAGTCGGCGACTACGTGCCGGAAGATCTCTTCATGGCCGTAGCTGAGGTGTTGGCATATATCTACCGTTTAAAAGGCAAGATTAGTTAGATGTAAAATAGAATGATGAAATCGCTCCAGACGGACGCTTTCCGCGGGGAGCGGCCTGAGCCTCCTCGCTCGCTTCGAAAACCGATGCTCCTGCAGCGTTACACGCTTCGTCGCAAAGGTTCGACCGAATGTTGTTCGGTCAAACCTTCACTGCGGGGTCTCAGGACACGCTCTTAATCCCGCAGGAGTCGCCGTCTTCCGCTCTTTCATCTTAAATTGACTCATGGAGATATGGAGCAAAACAGCGCAGACGCCCAGGGGACCAAGCGAAGTGTTGAGATCCACTCGGGCGAAGGGTAACGAGCCCGAGTTAGCTCAGCGCGAGCCCCCAGGCAAGCAAGCTGTTTTGCGGAATATCGACAGCTTAATTAGGGGAGTAGTTAAACAATTCACGCAAGCAATGGGAGGTGGGGAAAACTTGAAAATCAGAGATTATGCAGTCTTAGTATCCGTGCTTATGATCGTCGTCATGATGGTCATTCCTTTGCCGCCTTTATTACTCGATTTCCTGATCCTGATAAATATCAGCCTGGCTATGACAATTCTGCTGGTGGCAATGAATACGAAAGAAGCGCTGCAATTCTCGATTTTCCCGACTTTGCTGCTGTTGACGACGCTGTTCCGTCTCGGACTGAACGTTTCAACGACACGGTCGATTCTGACCAATCAAACCGGTGGTGAAGTAATCGAAACGTTCGGTTCCTTTGTTGTCGGAGGCAGTGCCATTATCGGTATTCTCGTCTTCCTGATTCTTGTCATCATTCAATTTTTGGTCATCACAAAAGGGTCGGAGCGCGTAGCGGAAGTTGCCGCACGCTTTACGCTCGACTCCATGCCCGGTAAACAGATGAGCATCGACGCCGATCTTGGCGCAGGCATGATTTCCGATTTGGAAGCAAAAAACCGCAGAGAAAAAGTCAGCCAGGAAGCGGATTTCTACGGCGCCATGGATGGTGCCAGTAAATTCGTAAAAGGGGACGCTATCGCAGGTATTATCATTACAATCATTAACATTATCGGCGGATTGCTGATTGGGGTTATGGTACATAATCTTCCGGTCGGTGAAGCGGCCAGCCTGTTTACGCTGCTGTCCATCGGGGATGGCCTTGTGAGCCAGATTCCCGCGCTGTTGATTTCAACTGCGATGGGTATCGTCGTCACGAGAGCTGTTTCAGACGGCAACCTCGGATCAGACATTACAAAACAGCTTTTTGCCTACCCGAAAATGATGTATGTTGTATCCGCAACTTTGATGATGATTGCATTCCTGACACCGATTAACCCTTTATTGATTTTGCCGGTGGCAGGTATTATTTCATTCGCAGCGTATAGGATGCAAAAAGCGCTGAATGCAGAAGAAAAATCCGAAAAAGAAGCCGATTCCGGAGAGGGCAAAGAACTCGAAGCTATGAAAAGTCCGGAAAGCGTTATCGATCTGCTGCACGTTGATGCCATCGAATTTGAATTTGGTTACGGCCTGATTCCGATTGCCGATAAAAATCAAGGCGGCGATTTGCTGGACCGGGTCATCATGATCCGCCGGCAATTGGCAATGGAGCTTGGAATCGTGGTGCCGGTCATCCGCATACGCGATAATATTCAGCTCCAGCCAAACGAATACATCATCAAGATCAAAGGGAACCGCGTTGCCGCGGGCGAAATTATGCTCGATCATTACTTGGCAATGAGCCCGGGAATTGACGATGACAGCATCGAAGGCATTGAAACCATCGAGCCCGCATTCGGCATGCCTGCCTTGTGGGTCAATGACAGCATGAAAGAAGACGCCGAGATGGCCGGATACGCCATCGTCGATCCGCCTTCCGTCGTGTCGACGCATTTGACGGAAGTCATCAAGCGCCATGCCCATGAATTGATCGGCCGCCAGGAAGTGAAATCGTTGATTGAAAATATGCGTGAAGCAAGTCCGGCGGTTGTTGAAGAATTGATTCCAAACTTAATGACCATCGGTGAAGTGCAGAAAGTGCTGATGAAACTCTTGAAAGAGAAAGTTTCAATCCGTAACCTGCTGATCATTCTGGAAACGCTGGCGGATTATTCGTCGCAAACAAAAGATAGCGATGTTTTGACCGAATACGTCAGACGCTCGCTGTCGCGCCAGATCACCTTGCAATATGCGCCGCAAAATGAGGCGCTGAAAGTCATCACGGCAGGAGCCAGTGTCGAGAAGAAATTCGCAGAGTCGGTGCACCGTTCCGACCAGGGCAATTACCTGTCGATCGATCCGGAAACGTCCCAGCTGATTTTCCAGAAAATATCGGAACAGGCGTCCCAATTGCAGCAAACCGGCGTCCAGCCGATTCTGCTGACATCACCGGCCATCCGCATCTATATGCGCCAGTTTATCGAAGGCTTTGCACCGGATCTTCCGGTGTTGTCTTATAACGAACTCGAACCGAACATTGAAATTCAGAGCGTCGGCGTCGTCAATATCAGTGGAGGAGTTAATGTCTGATGAGATTAAAAACTTATATCGTCCAGAATGTCAGTGAAGCATTGCCGATGATCAAACGGGATTTGGGAGCTGACGCGTTAATCCTGAATACGAAAAAAGTGAAGGTTGGCGGCTTTATCGGGTTTTTCCAAAAAGAGAAGCTTGAAGTCACAGCTGCGGTGGAAGCAAAGCCGAAGAAAAAGAAAGCTGTGCAGCCCGAAAAGGATGAGCCATCCGTCGCTGATATCCAGCAGCCGGCTCCTCCGTATTCACCTAATAGCGTTAACCATAAAAACTCCGCGGATGAGCGCGAAACGGGTGACCTGATCAATGAATTGAAAGGCATCAAACAATTTATGATGCAGTCGATGCAGGAAGATCATTTGCCGGTGACGTTACAGCCGCTCAACCAGCGCTTGAACAGCCAGGAAGTGACGAAAGAGATCCAGTCGGAAATTCTTTCGAAGATGATGTTGAAGCTCGGGCAGCAACCCGATATTTCCACGGCGCAGATTCATAGAATGGCAAAGACGGAAATCATTCGGCTGATCGGTTTACATCAGCAAAAGCCGGAAGTGAAGGATCCTGAAATCATCTGCTTTATTGGACCGACGGGTGTCGGGAAAACGACGACGATCGCGAAAATTGCCGCTGACCTGATGTTGCGGGAAGGCAAAAGGGTCGGGTTGATCACGTCGGATACCTACCGCATTGCGGCAGTGGAACAATTGAAAACATACGCGGGCATCCTGAATATCCCGATCCAAGTGGTCGATTCAGCTGAAGACCTGACCCTTGCGATGACCGAATTGAAGGCCTGCGACATCATCCTGATGGACACGGCCGGCCGCAATTACCAGCAGAAACAATACATCGATGACCTGGAAGCATTGCTGTCGGATAAAAATAAAATCCAGATCAACCTGGTGTTGAGCTTGACGTCCAAATACGAAGACATGAGAAAAATCATCGATAATTTCCAGACCATCAAAATGGACCAGCTGCTCCTGACAAAGCAGGATGAGACCAGCTCCTCAGGCGCAATTTTGAATTTGGTCTATCATTATTCCATTCCCGTTACTTATATAGCCAATGGCCAAAATGTTCCAGATGATATTTTAGCGGCAACTCCTGAGTTGATCGCAAACTTTGTGCTAGGGGAAGATGACAATGATTGATCAGGCAAAACAGCTGCGGGAAAAAATGCTGCAGAAAAAACCGAAAAAAGAACGCAGACAAACGCGTACGATCGCCGTGACAAGCGGCAAAGGCGGCGTCGGGAAATCGAATTTCGCGTTGAACTTCGCTTTGAGCCTGGTGGAGCAAAATCGCAAAGTGCTGTTATTCGATGTCGATCTTGGCTTTGCCAATGTGGATGTCCTCCTGGGACGTTCACCGGAAGAGTCGATTGCAACGATGGTCGAGAAAGATTTATCGATTTGGGACATTATCGAAGAGGGGCCGAACGGCTTGCTGTTCATTTCCGGCGGAACGGGTTTCAACGAAATGTTCAAGCTCGATGAAGCGAATATGAAGAAATTTTTTGACGAACTCAGTGAAATCCAAGGGCATGTCGATTACGTGATTTTGGACACAGGGGCGGGCTTGTCCGATGAAAATCTCCGCTTTATCCTGGCGGCCGATGATGTGATTCTGGTGACGACGCCGGAACCCACTTCAATCACCGATGCCTATTCCATTGTCAAAATGGTGCATGTGAAAGATCCGAATGTCCACACGAAGTTGATCATCAATCAATGCACGACAGAAAAAGAAGGACAGCAGACGGCGGAAAACTTCCGCAAGGTGACGCAGCAATTTCTCGGGAAAGAAATCGGGACACTCGGCTTTATTCCGAGTGATTCGAATATCCCGGCCGCTGTAAAAAAACAAGTGCCGTTCCTATTGGCGTTCCCGAATACCTTTGCTTCTCAGGCGATGAAAAAGGTCACGAGGGAATTTCTCGACTTGCCTGTCCCTTATAAACTGGGCATCAAAGGCTTTTTGCTGAAAATGCTTTTTAAATAGACGTGCCGCGGTATCAAATGAATGGTGGTGAAACGCTTGTTGAATGATAAATTATCAAAAGAAGAATTGGAATACTGGGAAGGCTGGCAGCAGGAGCGTGATCCGGAAGCCGGTGATTATTTGGTCGAACGTTATATGCCGCTGGTCGATTATGTAATTCAGCGCTTTATGATCAGTCTGCCAAAATCAGTGGACAAAGATGACATCCGCAGTCTGGCTTACGGCGGGCTTTTGGACGCATTTGATAAATTCAACTTAGAGCGGGACCTGAAGTTTGAAACTTATGCAGCCTGGAGGATCAAAGGGGCAATCATCGACGGCCTCCGCCACAATGACTGGCTGCCGCGTTCTGTGCGCGAAAAGGTCAAGAAAATTGAAAAAGCCTATGCCGTTCTGGAACAGGAAAACAATCATTCGGTGACCGATGCCGAAGTCAGTAAGTTCCTGGGCATCACGAAAGCTGAGCTCAATAAAACCGTTTCGGATGCGGCCTTGTCAACCATGATCTCGATGGATGAAAATCCTAACGAAGACAATAATCAGGTAGGCAAATACAATATCATCGGAACCGGCGAAGCGGGATCTCCCGAACGCCGTCTGTATGAACGGACCATCAAGGAAGCGTTGACTGCCGCGATCGGACGCTTGCCCGAAAAAGAAAAGATCGTCGTTTCGCTATGTTATTTCGAAGATTTGAAGTTGACGGAGATTGCGGAAGTTCTGGGCGTCAGTGTGTCGCGGGTTTCCCAATTGCACTCAAAGGCGATTTTGCGGCTGCATTCCGCAACGCTGTCGGTTCATGAATATTATTAGGTGTTGGTTGTTACGGAAGGACAGGTGATGGCTATGGAATGGCTGCTGATTGGACTTATTTTATTAGCGATAGCGGTGAATATTCGATCGTTTATCGTGTTATCCCAATTCCAGAAACAGCGAAAAGTTATGCTTGAAGATGCGGAATCCGTGAATGCGAGCATGGAAGAGTTTGTAGCGAATCTGGAACAGGAAAACGATGAGCTTTACAGCCGGCTCGTTGAGCATATTGCACAAAAAGAAAGCCGGATGGAAGCTCAGTTGAACAAACTGGAACAGCGGATCGAAAGCGAATCGCCTGCTCCTTCAACAGAACCGGCGACAACCGTGAAAAAAGCGAAAGCGGTGAAACAAAAGGCTGCGGCTAAACCTGCAGAACCTGCAGTTGATCCGGCATTGCCGGAAAATGAGAAAATCGAGCAATTGCACAAACAAGGTTTTTCAACGGCGCAGATTGCCAAAGTGGTCACGGCAGAACGTGGTGAGATCGAATTGATCATCAATATGTTCAAGCGGAAACAAAGCTATCAAAAGTAAGATGGGGTGACAGCGATGCGCATCGAAAGCCAGACAAAAATTCCGGGTGACCGGATTCAGAAAAATACAATGGAAAACAAGTCCATCGATTCTTTTGCCAGCGTCATGAAAAAATCCCAGTCGAAATTGCAGCTGGATGCTTTGCATCAATTGATGAGCCGGGTGGACGCACAGGGCGAAAAGCTCGGGGAGCAGCGAACATTTGAAAATCTGCGGGAATATAAAATTCTTGTAAAAGAATTTATGAGGGAAGCCCTAAGTTTCGGGCTGCAATTATCGGATAAACAAAGCTTTTCTCCCGGTGGCGGCATGAAAAATCATCAAATTGTGGAAGTCATTGACAAAAAATTGATTGAACTTCAGGACGAAGTGTTAAATAATGAAAGGGAAGGTTTGGATACACTCCAGTCAATCGGAGAAATCAAAGGCTTGCTGATTAATTTATATATGTAAAACAGTGAACACTAAGGAGAGAAGGAAATGAGCGAAAATCGACGCGAGTTTTTCCGAGTAATTTTTCATGAATCGGTCAATGGCAAAATCACCCGCCTGGGGGAAATGCCGCTATCCATAATGGTGGATAATATCAGTGTAACCGGCATGAGGTTTACATCGCCGGTCAATATTGCTATGGGCGAAAAGTTGGAATGCAGTTTCGAAATAATGGAGCAGGGATTTCTAATCGAAGGGGCCGTTGTCCGGAAATCGACGAGAAACGACAGAGTCGAATACGGAGTCGGCTTTACTATCGACCAGGAGACTTCATCGGTGTTGTTTAAACACCTTAATTACTACCAGATCCGCCAGAGAAAAGGAACATTTGCAGACTGATTCCATGCAAGGGCGAAAAGCTGACACTTCGGAAAATTCGGGGTGCCAGCTTTTTATTGTCTAAATCCAAATTGCTAAGCGATAATATGGTAATATTTATTATAAGAAAATTCAGATAAATAGAATGAAAGGAGCGGGAAGATGAAAAAAACATCCACTATTGTTCTGACGATGGCGCGGAGGATCAATGCCAGTTCAAATGATGTGTATAAGGCTTGGACCAAACCGGAGCTGATGAAAAAATGGTTGTTCACGACGGAATCCACCAATGTTGTTGCAAAGAATGATTTGCGAATTGGCGGGAGTTGGGAGATTATTGACCGGCGGGCTGGCGAGGAATACCGGGCAACCGGCGAATACCTGGAGATTGATGCCCCCCACCGGCTCGAGTTCAGTTTCATAATGCCGCAGTTCAATGATGTGCAGGACAGGATCGTCGTCTGGGTGTCGCAGGTGCAGGGGGCATGTGAAATGACATTCAAGCAGGAAATTGTCGTGCCGCATGAAGAAGACTGGTCAGAGGATGACATCGAAACCACAATGGAAGAGTATAGCGGACAGTCGGAAGAGGGATGGGACCAAATGTTTGAGAACTTGAAGAAATTAGTGGAAACCGGAGATGTGGGGATGGCAAAAGGCGAGTGAAAAGGTAGAAACTGAGATGAAGCGGGTGGCAGAGAATGAAAGCATCACAAGAGATACTTGCTGTGTGGCGGCAATTCGACGGTTTTCCGATGGATACTTTGACGAAAGCCTGGGTTTATTCGAAAGATTGGCAGCCAAAACAGAGGGATGTCAGAACGATGAAACGGCATCGCGCGGAATATGGCGTCACCGGCAATTGCTTTGATCTGGCAATCTGGCTATTGGACGCTTTCAAGGAAGCAGGAGTGGAAGCCTACCCCATCGGCCGTGAGCTCGGAACTGAAGATGCGCATGTCGGCGTTTTGGCTGTCGACCGCAACGGACGCCGGTTTTTATGTGATCTTGGAGATCAGTGGCTGCAACCGATCCTGATTGATGCTGAAGATGCTGCCTATACGGATGAGAAACTGCCAGGCTATTTCCCGGCGGCAGAGGTGCAGGTGATGCCGGATGGCGACGTCTTTAAAGTAGTTTACCACCGGCCGAATGGGAAGTTTTCAACTCAGGTTTATTCGTATCTGCCGGTGCCAATGGAAGCGTTTCTGGCAGCTGCGGAAATTTCGCAGAACAATGTTTATCCGAAGCCGTTAGTGGAAGTTCGCATTCCTTGGGAAATTGAAATCGCGCATTGGGAGTTTTTCGATTGGAAAAGCTTTTTAAGCACAAGCAAAGGGCTTGTTGAAGACCCACCTCTTGCAACTATAGAAGAATGGGTGGAAAGAATTTACGAAAAGACTGGTTACGATAGAACGGTATTAAAAGAATCCCTGGAATTTTACAAGGGTCTTAGAGAGGATTCTGCGTCTTAAGGCAAATTTGAAAAGACATCCGCTGCTCCTCTTTGTGAGGAGCAGCGGATGTCTTTTTTAATGAATCTTATACGATATCCGATGCCCTGGCCGGAGCAATATCAGCTGCGCGCAACGATTTCGAAATCTTTTCCGCAAACGCCAGTGCATTCACTCCGTCCCCGTGGATGCAAATGGTATCGGCTTTCAATTCAATGTCGGTTCCTCGGACTGTTACGACTTTATTGTCCCGCACCATCCGTATGACCCGGGCGATGGCTTCGTCGGCATCGGTTATCAGCGCATTCGGTTCGGAGCGGGGTGTAAGTGAGCCATCCCTCTCGTAACTGCGGTCGGCAAAAACTTCGCTTGCCGTGCGCAAACCGATGTCATTGCCGGCGGTGATCAGTTCACTGCCGGCAAGCCCGTAGAGAATCAAGGCAGGATTCACATCGTAGACCGCTTCGGCAATCGCTTCTGCATAGACTGCATCTTTGGCGGCCATATTATATAAAGCCCCGTGCGCTTTAACGTGCTGCAGGAGGCCGCCCTCTGCGTGGACAAAACCCGATAAGGCACCAATCTGGTAGACGACAAGTTCATAAATTTCCATCGCCGACAGCTGCAGATTGCGGCGGCCAAAGCCTTGCAAATCTTGAAAACCGGGATGGGCGCCGATGGCAACGTCTTTTTCAAGCGCCATCCGGACAGTTTTGCGCATCGTTGCCGGATCGCCCGCGTGAAAACCGCAGGCGATATTGGCGGAGCTCACGTAATTAAGGATTTCTTCATCCTGACCCAGTTTATAAACGCCGTAGCTTTCCCCCATATCGCAATTCAAATCCACTTTTAAAGTCATGTTAATGCCCCCTCTTCAGCCGTATCGCATTTTTCAAACAGTTGATGGTTTTTTCCTGCAGCCTCAGCAAGCGCTGCGCTTCTTCGGTGGTGACTTCCGTGAACCGAAGACGGTCTCCGGGTTTCAGCTGGCTGATGAGCGGCAGGTCCACCGTGATCACTTCAGCGATTTTCGGATAACCCCCGGCAGTCTGGCGATCAGCCATCAGGACGATCGGATTGCCGCCCGGCGGTACCTGGATGGAACCGAAAACCACTGCTTCTGAAATCATTTCGTGCTTGTCCGATAAAGCGAGTGGCGCACCGTCGAGCCGGTAACCCATGCGGTCTGATTGTGAGCTCACAGTGAAAGGCTCCGAAAAGAATCGTTTTCGGCTCGCTTCAGAAAACAACCCGAATTGGCGACCAGGCGTCACGCGGATCTCCGGCTTTGAAGAGTAATAAGGAGCTGGGATGAACCAGGAAAAGTCAGTACCGGAAAGTTGCGGCCGCTCGGTGGCACAGGCAGCCAATTGGTCACCGGGGGCCAAAGCACGTCCGTTGAAGCCGCCAAGTGCTGCACGCAGATAAGTGGAGCGGCTGCCCATCACTTCCGGCACATCGATGCCGCCGGCGACAGCGAGATAAGCTCTGCTGCCTCGCCGCAAAGTTCCGAAAGTCAGCGTTTGCCCTTTCTGAACTTCGATGGCTCTCCATAAGCCCACTGCATTTCCACCGAGCTGCGGGCTGAAATCGGCTCCGCAAATGGCGATGGAGGCATCTTCTTCAAAATAAATTTCAGGTCCTGTCAGCGCTATTTCAAGTGCTGCGGCATTTTCTTCATTGCCGACGAGGAGATTGGCCAGGCGCAAGGCATACGGGTCCATCGCGCCAGCTGCCACAACTCCATATTTCTGAAAGCCGGTGCGGCCGAGGTCCTGTACAGTCGTTTGCATACCACCCTTACGTATCGTCAGCATTTTTTCCCTCCTCCATTGCCCGGTAATCGTCTTCTGAAATCTGGCGGAAAGTAATGCTGTCGCCGGCACGCAACAGGCTCGGAATATCATTTTCGGGCAGAAACAGGCGGAACGGTGTACGCCCGATCAGCTGCCAGCCGCCCGGTGTGGAAATTGGGTAGATGCCTGTCTGGTCACCGGCGATGCCGACACTGCGCGCTGGAATGCTGAGTCTCGGCGTTTCTTTGCGGGGAGCCGCGATGCTTTCGGCCATGCCTCCGAGATACGGAAAACCAGGCGCAAAGCCAATCATATGAACGGTATAGCTGCCCCCGGTGTGGATGGCTATCACTTCTTCCGGGCTCAAACCATTATGTTTTGCCACAAATTCAAGGTCCGGACCATAGTTGCCGCCGTAGCAAACGGGGATCTCGACAGTGCGGGGCGGTGGAATTGAGACTGCTGCCAGATCCTTTAAAAGCTTTGCAATTTCAACTTTCGCTTCATTAAAGGTGATGAGCAGCGGATCGTAAATCAACGTGACCGTCGTAAACGCTGGAATGGTCTCAACCAGCCAAACGGGAGGCTCGCTTTCCAGTAAGGCATCGATATTCCGTACCGCCTGTTGGCTGTTGGCATTTATTATTTTGCCAACTTCTATCAGCAAAGCACTGTCGCCAAGAGGAAAAATCGGATATGTCATTCGTTTTCCTCCTAAACTTTTTCATTATTCCCTCATTATAAGGTTTATGGTTCGCGAACGAAAGAAGGACGAAAGGATAGAGGAGTGAAAAGGGGTTTTTAGAGCATAAAACGCAATAAATATATTATCTGAAAATTAATGAAAATCTATTGACCACCCCGGTCGACCGTATTATAATGGAGTCGACCGGGGTGGTCTAAGTGGGAGGCGAAAGTGGAAATGGAAAAATTTAAAGGCCTCGAGGAAGAAAAACAGCAGAAAATTTTGGATGCCTCATTAAAGGAGTTTGCGGAACATGGCTATAAAAAGGCTTCCACCAACCGCATCGTAAAAGAAGCGGGCATCGGCAAGGGAATGTTGTTTTATTATTTCAACAGCAAACAGGATTTATATGAATTCCTGGCTGAATACAGTCTGGATTTTATGATTGAAAAATACTTCAAACGGGTTGATGTGAGTGACCCGGATTTTATCGAGCGGCTGAAACAAACAGCGCAGGTGAAACTGGAAGCTCAGTTGGAAAATGAAAATGTCTTCAATTTTCTCGGTACATTTATGCTGACTGCTGATTTTGAGCTGCCACCGCATCTACAGAAGAAATACGAAGAGATGCAAAAACAGGGCAATGCGATGTTATACGAAGGAATCGATGTGACATTGTTCCGCAATGACGTCGATGTGGAAAAAGTGTTCAAGCTGATTCGCTGGTCAATCGAAGGCTATCAAAATGAACTTTTGCAACGGCTGAAAGGGCAGAATATGGCAGCGGTCGATTTTGGTCCCTATTGGCAGGAGTTTTATGAGTACCTGGAGATACTGAAAAAAAGTTTTTATCAGGAAGGGGAGCGGGAACGATGAGTGTTTTGAAAACGGTCGGTTTAACGAAGAAATTCGGTGATTTCGCAGCATTGGACGGGGTCGATATCGAAGTGGAGCAAGGCGAAGTCTATGGCTTTATCGGTCCGAACGGCTCGGGGAAATCAACAACGCTCCGTGTTCTGCTGGGGATTTTAAAGGCTACGGAAGGGCAAGTGACGATTTTCGGTAAAGATGCGTGGAAAGATGCAGTGGAGATTCATAAACGCGTCGCATATGTACCGGGTGATGTCAGTTTATGGCCCAACCTGACTGGCGGCGAAGTCATCGATCTGTTTATTAAACTTCGTGGAGGCAATAATAAATCACGGCGCGAAGAACTGATTCAACGGTTCGATTTGGATCCCAGCAAAAAATGCCGCACCTATTCAAAAGGGAACCGGCAAAAAGTCGCGCTGATAGCGGCGTTGTCATCGGATGCCGATCTGTACATTCTGGATGAGCCGACTTCTGGACTCGACCCATTGATGGAACGGGTATTTCAGGAATACATCAAAGAAGCAAAGGCAGAAGGGAAAAGCGTTCTGTTGTCGAGCCATATCCTGTCGGAAGTTGAGAAACTTTGTGACAAAGTGGCAATCATTCGGCAGGGCAAGATTATTGAAAAAGGCACGCTGACAGAACTGCGCCATTTGACGGGAACGGTTTTATTAGTGGAAACAAAGGAGCCGATGCCTAATCTGGCTGCGGTTAAAGGCGTCCAGGGCATTGAACAAAAAGAGGGCGCGTTATCGTTCCAGGTCGACCAGGAAGAACTCGATAATGTGGTTCGCTACGTCAGCCAGTTCGGCATCATCCGGATGGAAAGCGCGCCGCCGACTTTGGAAGAATTGTTCATGCGCCATTACGAAGGGACTGGAACGGGAGGCGCATTATAATGGACAAGCAATTATTCACTGGCACGGGAAGCTTAAGTCGTTTTATCCTGCGCCGGGACCGGGTTCGGATGCCTGTCTGGATTTTCAGCTTTGTGTTTGCGACAGTGGTTATCACGCTGGCGTTAACAAGCCTTTATGAAAATGCACAGGAACGTCAGGCTATCGCAGCCGCGATGGAAAACCCCGCCATGACGGCAATGGTCGGTCCGGGCTATGGGGTGGCAAATTATACAATGGGCGCGATGCTGGCCCATCAAATGCTGCTGATGACTGCGGTCGTCGTCGGCTTGATGAGTGTCCTGCTGGTAATCCGGCATACGCGGACGGATGAAGAGGAAGGGCGCATCGAAATGGTGCGGTCGCTGCCGGTTGGCCGACTGGCAAATGTTACCGCCACCTTGTCAATGTTGTATATGATTAATATTGTATTGGCTCTCGTTATGGGAGCGAGCTTGTATGTCCTGAATATTGACAGTATGGATCTGGAGGGCTCGTTCCTGTACGGTGCAGTGCTGGGAGCGACGGGCATGATCTTTGCATCTATAACCGCAGTATTCGCACAGCTTTCCCATAATGCCCGAAGTGCAATCGGATTGTCGATTGGTTTTTTACTGGCTGCTTATATGGTGCGGGCGATCGGTGATGTGGGCAATGAAACCATTTCCTGGCTGTCGCCGCTGGGTTGGGTTTTGCGTTCAGAAGTGTATGTCAATAATATTTGGTGGCCGGTGCTGATGACAGCGGGTGTCTCATTACTATTTGCTGCGCTGGCGATGTATTTGAATTCCATACGCGATTTGGGAGCTGGCTTTCTGCCGGCGAGAGCCGGCAGAATTCACGCTTCCCCCTTATTGCAGGGACCTTTGGGGCTCGCTTTCCGTCTGCAGCGCACTGGCCTTATCGCTTGGGGCATCGCGATGTACGTTCTCGGTGTTTCTTACGGTTCGGTGATGGGGGATATGGAATCCTTCTTTGCGGATGTGGATATCATGCAGGAATTGCTGGTTCCGATGGAAGGGTTTTCACTCGTCGAACAATTTATTCCGACATTAATGGCGGTCATGACGATCATCGGCACAATTCCGGTGCTCATGGCCATCCTGAAATTAAAGGGTGAAGAAAAAAACAATCGGACCGAGCACGTTTTAGGCAGAGCGGTTTCGAGAAATCGTCTTGTCGGCAGCTACCTGCTGATTTCATTGCTTACAAGCTTTGTGATGATCTCTATGGCCGGAATTGGTCTGGGGACAACTGCTAACGCAGTGATGGATGTAGGGGTTGACGTTGGCATGGTATACCAGGCGGCTCTTGCTTATTTGCCGGCTGTTTGGGTGATGATCGGACTGACAGTCTTGCTGCTTGGCTGGTTGCCGAACTTCACCGGCTTTATTTGGCTGTATTTAACTTTTTCCTTCTTCGTCATTTACCTCGGCAATCTGTTCCAATTGCCGTCATGGGTGGAGAAATTGACGCCTTATGGATACGTTTCCGCTATTCCGCTCGAAGAATTCGATTTGCTTCAAGCTGCCTTGCTGACCGTGATTGCGGCAGTTCTAATGGCAATCGGCTTCGTTGGGTATAATAGAAGGGATATTGGAAAATAGAGGCTGGAGCGAAATGAATAGAATCGTGGTTGTTAAAGTTAAAACTGCCGACCGAGCATTATGCTCGGTCGGCAGTTTTTTAATTATATTATTTCAAGAAAATTACACTTAGATACGTTCTTTGGACCTTTTTAATTAGAATAGACAGATTTTTAGAATTTTTACGATAATAAGGGTTGATTTTACGAAAAAACGATGTATTATTACATTATGCAATATATCGCATATAGCTTTTTGAGTCTAAATGTTATATTGAAAATATATATGGGCTCAGTTAAAATTCAATGGAAACTAGATTATTAGGAGGAAAAGATGATGGACAGTAAATTATCGTTTAAGTCGTATGCAGTTGTGGGGATGATGTTGTTTGCGTTATTTTTCGGAGCAGGGAACCTGATTTTTCCGGCACAATTGGGCCAATACGCAGGCACAGAAGTCGGCATTGCAATACTTGGATTTTTAATAACAGGCGTAGGTTTGCCGCTTCTCGGAATTCTGGCCATCGGTTATTCGAAAAGCAATGATTTGCAGGATCTTTCGAGCCGTGTGCACCCGGTTTATGGTGTGCTTTTCACCTCCTTGCTGTATTTGACAATCGGGCCATTCTTCGCTCTTCCAAGAACGGGTGCTGTTGCTTATGAAGTCGGGATCGCCCCGTTTGTAAATGCGGGTTCAATGGGCACGATTTTGCTGGTGTTCTCCATCGTCTTTTTTGCCATTGCCCTATTCATCTCACTGAACCCGTCCAAAATCGTTAACAGTATCGGCCAATTTCTGTCGCCGGCAATTTTGGTTACGCTGGCAGTGCTTTTGGTTGCAGCGTTCATCGCTCCGATGGGCGGAGCCGGATCACCGCAAGGCGGTTATATGGACAACGCCTTTATGACCGGTTTCCTGGAAGGCTATAACACGATGGACGCGTTGGCGTCATTGGTGTTTGGGATCATTGTAATAGCCGCTATCCGTAAAATGGGTGTTAACTCCCCGAAAGGCGTTCTTACTGCTACGCTGAAAAGCGGACTTGTTGCCGCTGCGTTATTGGCAATCGTCTATACAGGAATTGCGCTACTCGGTTCCACGAGCACAGGCACTCTGGGCTTGC
This sequence comes from Planococcus daihaiensis, assembly GCF_049262615.1. Lineage (GTDB taxonomy): Bacteria > Bacillota > Bacilli > Bacillales_A > Planococcaceae > Planococcus. The sequence continues at coordinate 1,844,031 of NZ_CP175504.1, forward strand.
TGGATACAGGCGGCCCGGTTCTGAGCGGCGCTTCAGCACATTATTTTGGCACATTTGGTGCGTTATTGATTGCGGTCATTATCACACTTGCTTGTTTGACAACGGCAATCGGGCTGATTGTAGCCAACTCTGAATTTTTCCATAAACTGACGCCGAAAGTCAGTTACAAAATGTATGTCGTTATTTTCTCTGTTTTCTCTTTGGTCGTAACAAATGCGGGCCTTTCGAATATCATTACGTATTCGATTCCCGTATTGATGTTCTTGTACCCGTTGGCAATCGTGCTGATTCTTCTGGCATTCACTTCGCCGTTGTTCAATCATGCACGTGCGGTTTACGTGGTGACGATTACTGTGACATTCTTTATCGCAGTAATTGATGGCTTCAAAACTCTGACCGGCACACTTGGTGTGGAAAATCCTGCTTGGCTTCAGGCAATTATCGATACCTACAGTGCAATTCTGCCATTGTACGATGTTGGGCTTGGCTGGCTGTTGCCGGCAATCGCAGCAATCGTTATCACAGGTTTGGTTGTTTCAAGCAGAAAAGGCGCCAGCGTCGAGGCTGTAAGAAACTAAGTGGAAGCAATAAAAAAGCTGTTCCGGAAGCAAGGCTTCCGGAACAGCTTTTTCAATTGCTGATTTCTTATTTGGCATTCATTTCTTCAATGGAACGGATCCAATTGTTTTTTGACAGAGAAGCCAAACGTTCGAAATCTTTTTCCCTGAAAGCCTGGATGATGTCATCATGTTCTATTCGCGAGACATCCGTTATTTCCAGGGAATGATAGAAAAATTGTCTTCGCACATGGGATTGCAGACGGCTCAGCATGATGGTGATGTAAGGGTTCTGAGCGGCTTCAATGATGATGCGGTGAAATTCTTCGTCGATTTTGAGTGCGTTGAAACTGTCTTTTTCTTTGATCGCCTTGGCAAAACGCTGGTTTGTTTCTTCCAGGCGGGTGATTTGTTCTTCGGTAATATTGGGCACCGCGAGTTCTGCAGCCAAAGCCTGTAAAACGGCAAGCGGAGGAAGTAAATTCAGGATGTCTTCTTTCAAAACCTCGGTGACGGTTGTGGCTTTTCCGGGATACATTTTCACGAAACCGACGACTTCCAGCAGCTGAAGTGCTTCTCGGATAGGCGTTCTGCTCAAATTCAGCGCCTGGGCCAGTTCGATATCAGTCAATTTTTCTCCGGGCTGCAAGGTGCCGTCAATGATCCATTGTTCCAATTGGGAATATGCACTTTCTTTGGCACTCGTGCGGACAGGTTTTGAATGGTTAGTCGGAACCGGCATAATAAATCTATCCTCTCTGAGACGATTGTTATTATCCATTATACTCCAAAAGGGGCCAGTTGGTAATAGCGATATGCAATATATCTCTATTTATCGTTCTTAATTATTATCACAGGAAAAGCCAAACAATAACCGGTGCCAGAAATGAACCGAAGACGGCGCTCAATGACATGGCGACTGAACTGACCGAGGCTTCCCGTGCCCCGTATTCCAGGGCTTTCGCCGTTCCGAGGCCGTGCGCCGAAGCGCCGAAGCCTATTCCGATACCAATTGGACTGTCAATACGGAGCATTTTCAGAAACACTGGACCGAGTATAATGCCCGAGAATCCCGCAATCATCACAAACACTGCCGCAAGGGAAGAGATGCCCCCCATTTGCGCAGCCAGCTGCATAGCAACCGGTGACGTAATCGATTTTGGCAGCAGGGACATGATCAGCAGCTCCGAGAAACCGAACGCTTTGGCCAACGCAACGCCCGTCGACATGCCGATCAGCACACCCGCCACTATGCCCGTCAGAATCGGCAACAGATTTTCAACGAGAAGTTTGCGCTGTTTATATAGAGGAATTGCCAATGCCACAACAGCCGGCCCCAGTATCCGGTCGATCCATTCGCCGCCAATCATATAGCGATCATAAGAGGTGCCGGTAGCCAATAAGAACAAGACGATGATCACCGTGGCGGTCAGGGCAGGCATTAGAAATGAATAATGGAATCTGATATATAGAAGGTTCATCAAAAAATAAACGGTCAATGTAATTAAGATAAAGAAAACGGCTAAGGTCAAAGTCTCCATCATTCCGGCTCCTTTCCGGTTTTGGATTGCCGTCCCAGGTACTGGCTGACCCAGCCGGAACCCGCCATCGTCAAAAGAGTGCTGAAAATAATGAGGACGATCAGCAACGCCCCTTTGCCGGTGAATACATCAAGGTAATCGATGACCCCGACCGTAGCGGGGATAAAGAACAAAGGGAGAAAAGACAGCAGCAACGTGGCGCCGGATTCAACAAAGCGCAGGGGAAACAGTTTCAGCGTCAAGGCGATGAACATCAGCATAAAACCGAGAATGCTGCCAGGCAGTGGAATATTGAGAAGCTCGCGCAGCAATTGCCCAAGCAGAAAGAAACCGTATATAAAAATGAATTGAAGAAAGAACATCAGAACTTTCATTTTGCCTGCGTCACCTTTCATTGCGGAAGTTTTTTCATAATAAGCTATTTTACAGCATTTGGACTGAAAAGCGAAAATTCGTGGGGCTGGGGAATAGCTAAAATTGGCCCAGCTTTTTACATGAAAAGAATATTCTTCAAAGTCTGGAATGAGAAACTTGGAAAAAAGACAGATTTTTTAAAAATTACTGGTTTCATCAGTTACTTTTTGCTTTGTATATTGTAAGATGGCTAATGTAACGCATCGAATCATATATTACTGGAAAGGTTCAATCCAAATGCTTTACGTTCTCAGGAGGAACCCCCATGGATACAAAACTGGACTTTAAATCATATTTAATTATCGGCATGATGCTGTTTGCTTTATTTTTTGGCGCTGGAAATCTTATTTTTCCAGCGCAATTAGGTCAATACGCAGGAACAGAAGTCGGCATTGCGATTGTCGGATTCTTGATAACCGGTGTCGGCTTGCCGCTGCTCGGAATATTGGCTCTCGGCTTTTCAAAAAGCAACGATCTGCGTGATCTTTCGAGCCGAGTGCACCCGCTTTACGGCCTGATTTTCACTTCTTTGCTGTATTTAACAATCGGTCCGTTTTTCGCCTTGCCCCGGACAGCTGCGGTCGCCTACGAAATCGGCATCGCGCCCTTTACCGCGGGAAGTTCCGAGTCGACGATCTTGCTCGTTTTTTCCATCGTCTTTTTTGCCATTGCTTTGTCGTTATCCTTGAACCCGTTAGAGATTGTCAATAAAATCGGGAAATTCCTTTCGCCGGCAATCTTGCTGACACTGGCTGTTTTACTGGTGACTGCTGCTGTCATGCCAATGGGCGCAATTGGTGCGCCGCAGGGCAATTACATGGACAGCCCGTTTTTGACAGGGTTTCTCGAAGGCTATAATACGATGGATGCACTGGCATCACTGGTATTCGGTATAATCGTCATCGCAGCAGTGCGGAAATTGGGTGTTAATTCCGCAAAAGGCGTCCTTTCGGCAACGTTGAAAAGTGGTGTGATTGCTGCAGTGCTGTTGGCTACTGTTTATTCAGGCATTGCCTATCTGGGAGCGACCAGCACGAACACATTGGGTCTGTTGGACACAGGAGGACCGGTCTTAAGTGGTGCTTCGTCCCATTATTTCGGGACTTTCGGTGTGTTATTGCTGGCAGTCATCATCACGCTTGCCTGTCTGACAACCGCAGTGGGGTTAATTGTGGCGAATGCAGGTTTCTTCAATAAACTGGCGCCAATGATCAATTACAAAATCTATGTGGTGATTTTTTCCGTCTTTTCATTGATTGTCACAAATGCCGGTTTGGCGAACATCATCGCGTTTTCAATTCCGGTTTTGATGTTCTTATACCCACTGGCAATTGTGCTGATCATGCTCGCTTTTTTATCACCATTATTCAAACATCGCCGTTTTGTCTATGCGGCTGCAATTATCGTGACGTTCTTCATCGCCATCATCGACGGAATGAAGACGCTTACGGCTTCCATCAACCTTGAAAATCCGGGTTGGCTGCAGGCGGTCGTCGACTTTTACGGCACCATTCTTCCTCTATACAGTGAAGGCCTGGGCTGGCTGTTGCCGGCCATCATCACCATACTGGTTGCAGGCATCATCGCCCGTTTCAGCGATAAAGAAGGCGGAATTACGGCAGGAAATCAAAACTGAAAAAATGGTGAGCATAAACAAACCGCTGGTGAAGCTGAGCCAGCGGTTTATGTGTTCAGAAATTGATTGAATTTGGTTGATCGTAGTCAGTTTGACCGCTTGAAAATAGGGAATAGAATAATACAATAATATTAAGAAAGGGGCAATACGATGTTAACATTAGTGCCTAGTAAAGATATGGAGACTATTGCAGTTGAAATCGAAGGACATGTGACCGAAGATGATTTATTAAAACTCGATAAAGTTATACAAGAAAAGTTTTCGGAAAAAGGGGAATTCAACCTTTATGCCATCCTTTATCATTTTGAAGAAGCGTCTTTCAAAGCATTGGTCGAAGAGCTGAAAATTGATGTGAAACGTTGGAGCCAATACAATAAATTGGCCGTCATCAGTGATGATGAAAAACTCGAAAAAATGGTCGAAGCCAGCGATTTATTGCCGTCGATCAAAACAAAGCATTTTGATATCAATCAGATGGAAACAGCATGGGAATGGATTGCTGAATAACAAAAGCGTTTTGCACATTAACGTGCAGAACGCTTTTGTTGTTTTTCATGGTCCAAGTTCTTCGATGAACAAGAGCTCGGCTTTAACAATTTGATACATACTGAGCACAATCGTTTTGCCGTCTGCATCCTCTACCGGCAGAAAACTGACCATGACCCCGGAGAAATTGTATTCGAGCGGCCCCTCGATCCGAATGTTCTCCAGCCATTCCCCGTTCGTCAAAAGGATGTTATAGATATGGAACCTTTTCTTCATGGCTACCCTCCTCATCTGTTATTCCAATGAAATAAGTGTATTAAGAGAGGCTTTGTATTACACTTATTATATGATAAAAGGGCTCTTACAGATAGGATGAGGTTTGATGAATAAGGAAATAATGGTTAAATTGAATGATAAATCGAAAAGCGAGATTGCTAAGGGTTATCCGCTGATTACGAAAGATAGTCTTGAAGACAGCAATGCGTTGAAAGAAGAAGGAACCCTTCTGAAGCTGACGGATAAACAAGGGCGCTTTGTGGCCAAGGGCTATTATGGCAACCAGAACAAAGGTGTCGGCTGGGTATTGAGCCGAAGTGAAGCTGAAGAGATTGACCAGGCATTCATTGAACGGAAGCTGATCGAAGCGATGCGTCGCCGACGTGACTTCTTCAACGACACGGATACGACCGCGTTCAGGGTGTTCAACGGTGAAGGGGACGGTTTTGGCGGCGTGATCATCGATTATTACGATGGCTATTTCCTGGTGAGCTGGTACAGCGAAGGCGTTTATTCGTTTAAAGAACAGCTGGTCGCAGCGCTGCACAATGTGGCCGAATTCAAAGGGATCTATGAGAAAAAACGGTTTGACACCAAAGGGCAATACATTGAAGACGACGATTTTGTGGCGGGTGAGCGCGGTGAGTTCCCGCTGATCGTCAAAGAGAACGGTGTCAATTTCGCGGTGTATTTGAATGATGGGGCGATGACGGGGATCTTCCTGGATCAGCGGGAAGTGCGCCAGGCCATCAAGGAGAAGTATGCAAAGGGCAACACGGTATTGAACACCTTTTCCTATACCGGTGCTTTTTCCGTTGCCGCGGCAATCGGTGGAGCCGATAAGACGACGAGCGTCGATCTGGCGAAAAGAAGCAATGCCAAAACAATCGAGCAATTTAGCGTCAACGGCATCGATTACGAAAGCCACGACATTCTTGTCATGGATGTTTTCAATTACTTTAAATACGCCAAACGCAAAGAGCTGAAATTTGATGTAGTGATTCTCGACCCGCCGAGCTTTGCGCGGTCAAAAAAATATACGTTCAGCACCTCGAAGGATTACACGAACCTGATGAAAGAAGCGATTGCCATCACAGAGGACGATGGGGTCATAGTGGCTTCGACAAACAGCGCTTCATTTGGAATGAAGAAATTCAAAGGATTTATTGATAAGGCATTCAACGACCTTGGCAAAAAATACACGATTGTTGAAGAATACTCCCTGCCGCCGGATTTCCGGGTGGATCCGAAATTTTCAGAGGGCAATTATTTGAAAGTCCTGTTTGTGAAGCTCCGCTGAAGTATTTCTAAGGAATACAAACCCAAACTCTTCCGTAACGACAGAGAAGATGTGACGGAAATTTGGAGAGGAGCCGATATTATCCGCGGCTTTTTACAGCCTCCGCTTGTAGACGCAGGAGTTCCTCTTCGATAATGAGGAAAGATTGAGTGAGGAGTAGAAGATTTTGAAAAATGCGTTGGGTCAATTTCGTTTTATGGGAATAGTGGAGGGCGGTTCGTTATTACTGCTCTTGTTTATCGCGATGCCGCTGAAATACTTTTTCGGCATGCCGGAAGCTGTCAGTGTCGTTGGCGCCGTTCATGGCGGCCTGTTTACTGTATATGTCTTGGTGACCATCTACGCGACGTTTGCAGTAAGATGGCCGTTCCGTTTTACCGTCGGTGCGATTGCAGTAGCATTCATCCCGTTCGGCAATTTCGTGCTCGACAAAAGGCTCGAAAACTGGAAACAAGTAAAGGCAGCGTAACTCTGGAATTTTTTGAAGTTCCTGTCAATTTTCATGGAATATCTGTTTAGCGTAAGACACCAGGGATTGAGTTCCCGGGTGTCTTTTTGTTTGCCAACTGTTTTATAATAGAAGAATCAGCCACAGGCATATATGCTGAAAAAGCGTTTGATACATAAAAAATTTCCAGTTGGGGGATCTGCAATGGCGAACGCGATAAAGACATCTATGGCGGGAAACCCGGTCTATCCGGTTATGTTCGCGATCGGCGCATGCCATCTGTTGAACGATTCCCTGCAAGCGGTAATTCCTGCGATGTTTCCAATATTGGAAGCGGATATGGGGTTAACCTTTACGCAACTTGGCTTGATCGCCTTTGCATTAAATATGGTGGCATCTGTGCTGCAGCCGGTCATCGGTTACATCAGTGATAAAAAACCGATGCCCTACGCTTTGCCGATTGGCATGACGAGTTCTTTCCTGGGGATTGCGGGCATCGCTTTTGCACCGGAATATTGGATGATTGTCGTAGCCGTCATGTTTCTCGGTTTCGGTTCCGCGGTATTCCATCCGGAAGGCTCGCGGGTTTCCTATATGGCAGCCGGTTCCAAAAGAGGTTTGTCCCAGTCGATCTACCAGGTCGGCGGCAATTCCGGGCAGGCGCTGGCACCGTTGATCAGTGCCTTTATTTTGGTGCCGCTTGGCCAAATAGGCGCGGCATTATTTCTGTTTGTTGCGGCGCTCGGAATTTTCATCCTGACGAAAATATCGCGTTGGTATAAAGAACAATTGGAACAGGAAAAACTGCAGAAAGTGAAAAAGGTGCTCCTGTCCTCGCTGCCGGAAATGACGAAGAAGCAGGTCGGGGTCGCTTTAACTTTATTGCTGGTCATTATTTTTGCGCGTTCTTTTTACGTCACCAACATCACCAGCTTTTATATTTTTCATCTGATGGAATCTTACGGACTGACAATCCAGCAGGGGCAGCTCTATATTTTCCTGTTTCTTGGTGTGGGTGCGGCGGGTACCTTCTTTGGTGGTCCGATGGCTGACAAGCTGGGGCGAAAAAACGTCATCGTGCTGTCGCTCCTTGTGCCCATTCCGTTGGCGCTGCTGCTGCCGTATATGCCGCTGTTCGCCCTGCTGATTATGCTCGGGTTCATCGGTTTCTTCATTATGCTGAGTTTTTCAGTGACGGTTGTGTATGCGCAGGAACTGGTGCCTAGTAAAATCGGTACGATGGCGGGGCTGACCGTTGGCTTGGCGTTTGGCATGGGTGCGATTGGCGGAGTCGTCATCGGCATCCTGATGGATTCGATTGGCGTTTATGAAACGATGGTGGTGGTGTCGTTCCTGCCGTTGCTCGGCCTGGTCGGGCTCGGTCTGCCGAAAGACCGAAAAATTACGGCGGCTTAATAAAATTTGATGGATCCATACATATACGCCAAATGCCAATAATCGCACCACGATAGGAGTAAGCAAAACATGAAGAAAACAGAAGATAAAGTCGGGATAAAGCCCTTTGTTTCACTTATATTATCATTGAAAATCCCGAAGGCCGCGTTGATATTCGGCCTGCTTGCAAGCTTGGTCACTACATTGGTCGGCCTGGTTGTTCCGCTGTTAACCAGAGATCTGGTGGATGGTTTTTCAGTAGAGTCATTGAGCGTTCCTTTGATCATTGGAATCGTGGTGGCATTTATTCTGCAGGCCATCATCAATGGCGTTTCCATTTACTTGCTCAGTAAGGTGGGGCAGCGGATCGTAGCCGGGCTGCGCGACAGAATGTGGATTCACCTGATCCGTTTGCGCGTCGGTTATTTCGACCAGCACGCCAGCGGTGAAACCGTCAGCCGTGTTGTCAGTGACACGGGAGTTGTGAGAAACCTCATCACCGATCATTTTCCGAATTTCATTACCGGCATCGTTTCCATTATCGGGGCTGTTACCATTCTGCTCCTTTTGGATTGGAAAATGACGCTGATCATGCTGCTGGCAGTTCCTGTCACGGTGTTGATCATGATTCCGCTCGGACGGCGCATGGCCAAAATTTCGCGGACGCTGCAGGACGAAACCGCTGTATTTACGGGGAATGTCCAACAGACAATCAGCGAAATCCGTCTGATGAAATCGTCTACCGCCGAGATGGAGGAAGAACAAAAAGGCTTGAACGGTATCCAGCAATTATTCAAAACCGGAATGAGAGAAGCGAAAATCTACGCAATAATAGCGCCGCTCATGTATGTAGTGATGATGGCGGTCATCGTCACAATTATTGGCTACGGCGGCATACGGGTAGCGGAAGGCACCATGACGACAGGCTCACTGGTGGCGTTTCTTTTGTATTTATTCCAGATCATCATGCCTGTCACGACGTTTGCGATTTTCTTCACGGAACTTCAAAAAGCGAAAGGGGCAACGGAGCGGATCATCGGAATTTTGGACTTGCCGCTTGAAGAAGGGCAGCAGGGGCAAGAGATGGATATTGCCGGCAAACCATTGGCAGTTTCGAATGTAAGTTTTTCGTATGAAACAGGTGAGCCGGTCCTTCGCGAAGTCAGCTTTGAAGCGCAGCCAGGTGAAATGATTGCGTTCGCCGGACCAAGCGGTGGCGGGAAGACCACGGTGTTCGGCTTGCTCGAACGTTTCTACGAACCGCAGCAGGGTCAAATCCTGATAGGCGGTGTGCCGATTCAGGAACTGTCCATGGAATCCTGGCGCGACCAAATCGGTTACGTGTCCCAGGAATCAGCCATGATGGGCGGCACTGTCCGCGCCAATCTGACTTACGGTTTGGCTGGAACTTCGGAGATACCGGACGAGCAATTGTGGAAGGTTGCACGAATGGCGTATGCGGAAGATTTTATCCGGGAATTTCCGGATGGACTCGATACGCAAGTCGGGGAACGCGGCGTTAAATTATCGGGTGGACAACGACAGCGCATTGCGATTGCGCGGGCTTTTCTGCGCGACCCGAAAATCCTCATGATGGACGAAGCGACCGCAAGTCTCGACAGCCAATCGGAAGGGATTGTCCAGCAAGCCTTAAGCCGCCTCATGGAAGGACGCACCACGCTCGTCATCGCCCATCGCCTTTCCACTATTGTGGATGCCGATAAAATTATCTTTATTGAAAGGGGCCGTGTAACCGGAATGGGCACGCACAGGGAATTGATCGGTTCCCACTCCCTTTACCGTGAATTTGCGGAACAGCAATTAACGTGATCAATGTGCTTGACCTTGACGTTGCGTAAAGGTGTAAAGTGGATTCATCAGGAGGTGAGGAGATGGAATATACCGTTCAAAAACTGGCGAAGTTGGCGGGAGTCAGTGCGCGGGCACTCCGTTATTATGACGAAATCGGCTTATTGGCACCGGCCAGAAAAAATTCGTCAGGCTATCGGATATACGGTGAGAGGGAAGTCGATAAGCTGCAGCAGATTCTTTTTTACCGGGAACTCGGCCTCGATTTGGACAGTATCAAAAGGATCATCACCAATCCGTCATTTGACGGACCCGGAGCACTCCGGATGCACCGGGAAAAACTCCTCGCGAAGCGCGCGCAGCTCGATCTCCTGATCAATAATGTGGAATCCACTATTTCCGCAGCAGAAGGGAAGAGCAAGATGGCTGACAACGAAAAATTCAAAGGCTTCAAGCAGAAACTGGTCGAGGATAATGAGCAGCAGTACGGAGGAGAAATTCGCGGGAAATACGGCGATGAAACAATCGACAAATCGAATGCGAAAATGCTCAATATGAGCGAAGAGAAATATGCGGAGTTCAGACGGTTGGAGGATGAAGTGCTGACGGTTTTGGCCGAAGCCCGTGACACGGGGGACCCGGCAGGTGAACTGGCCCAAAAAGTGGCTGCCCTTCATAAGCAATGGCTCGGATTCACCTGGCCTTCCTACAGCAAAGAGGCACATGCGGGGCTTGCGCAAATGTACGTTGACGATGAGCGCTTTGCCGCTTATTACGACAAAGCCTGTGAAGGCGGCGCACAATTCTTACGGGATGCGATCCTTGTATATACCGGCAGTGAACCGGATCATGCGACTGAAGAATGAAATACCACATAAAATTTTCAGCCGCGAACTTCTTGTTCGTGGCTTTTCTTATGGAAAGAAGCAAGCTCCGGTGGAAATAGCGTTTCAGATAATGCTGATAGGGAAAAGTTGATACAAAGGGAAAGGGAGGCGCCATCAATGTCTGATTCCAATCATTCAGTCAAAATCATGAGTTTTAATATTTCTTCAGGAGTAAGGTTGGATGGACACCTCGATCTCGAACTTACAGCATCTGTCATCGAAGAAGCGGGTGCCGATATTGCTGGGCTTCAGGAAGTGGATCAGAACTTTTCGGAGCGCACCGATTTTGCCGACCAGGTTAAATGGCTGACCAACCGCCTTAATATGCAAGCTGCTTTTGGCCCGAATGTGACCATCGATACGGCAGAAGGCCGAGGACCGGCGCAGGCTTATGGGAATGCAATATTAAGCCGGCATCCGATAAAAAGCTATCTGAACCACCCGCTGGAGAAATTGGCGTCGGAAGAAGAAAGCGAACAAAGAGGATTGCTGGAAGCCATTATCGAAATAGAAGGGACACCAATTGCATTTTTTAATACCCATCTTTCATTGAAAGAAAAGCAACTTGCCCACAATGTCGAGGAGCTGCTGGAAATCATTAAACAAAAAGATATTCCCACCATATTGACAGGTGATTTTAATGCAAATCCTGACAACCCGCATATGATGAGAATAGAGGATGAACTCAATAATATCTTTGGGACGACTGCAATGTATCCTGCAACTTTTAAGAAACAAGGCGACCATGGCCAAACAATCGACTTTATCTTCTGCAGTGAACATTGGCGGGTGTTGAGTGCGGAAACGGTTGACACGGAAGCTTCCGATCACAGGCCGGTCCTCGCATCGATAAAACTTGATCCGGAAGCTTAACAATTCTTTACAAACCTTTACACGGCTGATACAGTATTTCTTTCCGTCCCTTGGTATACTGAATTCGAAATCAATCACCGCTTGTATTAAGTAGGCTGTTCCAAAGAAAAGGAGAGCGAAGCATGAAAAACAAAAAACCGCCGATTGTAAAGGTTATGTCGTTTAATATCGCCCACGGCTCAGGTATGGATGGGATGTTGAATCTTGAAAGAACAGCCGCTGTTATTGAAGATTCCTGTGCATCCATCATTGGTCTTCAGGAAGTTGATCGTTTCTTCGGGGAACGAAGCCAGTTTATGGATCAAGTGGAGTGGTTGGGAGAAAGGCTCGGAATGTTCACTGCATATGGTGCGAATATTGAATATGTGGCAGAAGATACAGATATGCCAAACCACCAGTACGGTAACGCAATTTTAAGTAAATATCCGATAACATACAGTAAGAACCACCATATGACGCAGGTGCAGCAATGGTACGGCAATGATGAGCAGCGCGGTGTCCTCGAAGCCGTCATCGAAATCGATGAAGGGGCGATCAGCGTTTACAACGCCCATCTTTCTTTGAAGGACGAAGAATTGAAATTGAGTGTCAAAGAGATTTTGGCATTAACGGAAGCGAGCAAATTTCCCACCATCGTACTTGGCGACTTTAATGCGCCGCCGTTCTATGCGCCAATTCGTGAGATGAGCCGCCACTTCACCGATGCTTTTTTGAAAATGAAACAAGGCGACGCTTATACGTATCCGGCACCGTATTCCTATAATTCGACTGACATGGAATTAAAGCCTGTCACCCGTATCGATTACATTTTCTTTGGTCCGGAAATGGAAGTCGTACAAACTGCGGCAATCTCCACCGATGCATCTGACCACTTGCCGATTGTGGCAGATCTGGTGCTGGCAAGAACGAAACAGCTTCAGCCCAGCCAGAAAAAACCGGCACAAGCGAAAGCGTAAGAGGGTATAAAAAATGAAGGGGAGAGCTATTTAAGCTCTCCCCTTCATTATTTTTTATCCAAAAATAGTTTGTTCCGAAGCTTTTTCGCGACGGCATAATTTAACGAGCAGATAGACAAGCGGTGTGTCCGCAGTTGCCACAACCCATTTAAACAGGTATTGCGTGAGCACCATGCCGAGCAGCGCGCTCAAAGGCATAACACCATAGAAAGCGATGAAGATAAATAAGGTGGTGTCGACCAATTGGCTGACCATCGTCGAAGCGTTGTTGCGGACCCACAGCTTCGAATCGCCATGTTTTTCTTTCAGCTTGTGGAAAATGGTGACATCCAGGTTCTGGCTGATGAAATAAGCAATCAGGCTGGCGAGTGTGACGCGGAAGCCGGCAGAAAAGATCGATTCAAAAGAGGCCTGGTCGCCGAAAAACGGAGCTGCCGGCAGATGAATGGCGGAAAAGATGAAAGCCAGTGCCGCAATCTGAGTGATAAATCCGGCAAAAACAGTTTTGCGTGCGGCTTCTTTGCCGTACACTTCCGCAATCGTGTCTGTGATTGGAAAAGTGAAGACATAGACGATGACTGCGGCAGGCAACACCATCCATTCCCCGATACTGAATAATTTTACCGCCAGAATATTGGATAGTATTAACAAGCCCACAAAAGCGCCATTTAAATAAAGCAACATGAAATTTTCCTCCTCAGCGATTGGTGATCGTTTCGGGATTCATGTCGTGATTCATCATCCGGTACGATGCCATTTCTTCGTATTTTGTTCCTGGCTTGCCGTGATTCGTATAGGGGTCGATCGATAATCCGCCGCGCGGAGTGAATTTCCCCCACACCTCGATGTAGCGAGGATCGAGCAACTCAATCAAATCATTCATGATGATATTTACGACGTCTTCATGAAAATCACCGTGGTTGCGGAAACTGAAAAAATACAATTTCAACGATTTACTTTCCACCAATTTTTTATCAGGAATAAAGCTTAGATAAATCGTTGCAAAATCCGGTTGGCCTGTCTGCGGACAAAGGGATGTGAATTCAGGGTTATTGAATTTCACGAAATAATCACGTGTATGCATATTGTCGATTGCTTCGAGAACTTCCGGTGCATATTCGTATTTATATTTGGTGTCTTCATTGCCAAGCAAAGTTAAATGATCCAATGTGTCTTCGTTTCTTCCTGCCATTAAAAAAGCCTCCTCGAATTTCAGGTTTCGGGAGAGGCTCTAAAAAAACGGACAAAAGAAAAAGCCAAATCGCATGTGGATTTGGCTGAATTTCAACGATCCATAGTTTTTTATAGAGGGTGAAATGCTATGAACCTCTCCCGTTGCCGGGTTATTTAATTTCCTAACTTATCTTATAAGAACCGCAGTTCGCTGTCAATCACCTTATTTGCTAAAATGACTGTAAATAGTAAGGGGGCGGTTTGCAATGGCGCATGATCACGAGCATTTTGAGCACGCAAGAAGTGGCAATAGGAAGGCTTTGGTATGGGCATTGCTGATTACGGTGTCGATCATGTTCCTGGAATTTTTCGGCGGATTGTTCACCAACAGTCTGGCGCTCATCGCCGACAGCGGACACATGCTGTCGGATGCAGCCGCACTCTTCCTCAGTCTGGGCGCCATTTGGTTCGCTGGTAAAGCTGCTTCCGGCAACAAGACTTACGGCTATTACCGCTTTGAAATCATCGCGGCTTTTTTCAACGGCATCACCCTTTTCGTAATGGCCGGATTTATTGTTTATGAAGCAGTCGATCGCTTTTACAATCCTCCGGAAGTCAGAGGGGGCTGGATGCTGGCGATTGCGGTGATTGGTCTATTGGCGAATATTTTAAGTGCCTGGGTCATCAGCAAAAAAGGCGATGTCCACGGCAATCTGAATATGAAGAGCGCGTATCTCCATGTGATTGGGGACGCTTTGGGATCTGTGGGTGCGATTATTGCCGGTTTGCTCATCCTGTTTTTTGACTGGACAATCGCGGATCCGGTAATTTCCGTGTTGGTGGCCTTATTGATTTTAAGGAGTGCCTGGAGAGTTCTGCAGAACAGCATCCACATTCTGATGGAAGGAACACCGGTCACCGTCAACGTAGCAGAAGTCAAAAGGATGTTGCTGGCCATTGATGGCGTGCGGGATGTGCACGATCTTCACATTTGGACCATAACATCCGGAATGGATTTGCTGACTTGCCATCTCGATATTGAAGAGGGCGCGGAAGAACAGGAGGTATTGAAGAAGGCTGTCGCTTTGATAAGTGAGAACTGCAAAATCGAACATACGACGATCCAAATCGAAAAACCGGCTTTTGATCACCATGATTTAAAAGTATGACATAACGGAAGTGTTTGTTTGTGCTGGAATTCGGACACGCAAAAAGCCCCTGTGAAGGGGCTATCCAAGATGATTACATGACCGTTTGGCTGTGGCGGTAGTTGATGATGTTTTCCGGTGATTGCCGGATTTTCATCACATCACTAATGATGAAACGGCTTTTCGGCATGGTCGGCATGCGCGCCATATCGTAACTCAAGTCCTGTTCAGGAACTTTATAGCTGATGTTTTCTGTCAGGTATTTAAAGAACGAATGCATGACCATAACCGTCATCCATTCGCCGGCGCATCGATGGCCTGCGTGATGATCGCCGCCGCCTTGCGGCACAAAGGCGAAGGGGCTGCCTTTCCAATCTGCAAAGCGTTCGGGAATAAAGTCATCCGCCTGATCCCAATGGTCAGGATGGCGATTGGTGCCGAACAGATCGAGCACCACAAGCATGCCTTCTTTAATATGATAGCCGTGCCAGACAAAGTCACGGTTCGCTTTTGCTGCCATCGCCGGCGCAAACGGATAATAGCGGCGGACTTCCTGGGCGAACAGCTTGCTGAAATTATTTTCATCGGCCTGCAGCTTCGCTTTCATTTCCGGGCGTTCATGGATGGCCAGAGCTCCGAAAATGATCAGATACGCTGCTGCGATAATCGGTCTATAGGCATTGTTCAAATCGACCGCGGCCACCTCAAGATCAAGGGATTTGCCGTTTGGTGTTTTCTGCATCGCTACAATATAAGCGGCTGTATGTGAAGGCGGGGAATAGACACGCTCCCGGATGTCGATGATGATGTCCTTCAGCCAGGCTTCGTGGCTTTTGCGTGCTTCTGCTCCTTCTTTAAAGCGCGTCAGCGAGCCGCCGAAAGAGTCCACCATGGCGACCAGTTCCTGGGTCCGCTGTTTTACTTCACTTTCTTTGAGCGGCAGTCCTGCCCAATTCATGACAGAGCGCGCCAGAACCTCCTCGATTTCATCCAGTAAAAGGACCTCGTCCATCCCTTCCCATTCGGAAGCTTTGCGGTCGAGCTCTTCGATTGCGAGACGCTTCATATCTTCCAGTCGTTCAGGCGTCATCATGGAAAGGAACATGCGCTTTTGGTGATGGTGGTCTTCACCGTCCCGCCCGTGAATCCCGCCTTCTCCCAATAACGTCTTTTTCAATGGCTTGGGTGCGGCCCCTTCGCGTTTAAAATATTTATTGTCATAGAATACGGCAGCCGCTTCTTCTCCGGCAATGCACAGCGATTTTTTGCCCAATAAGCGGGTTTCGAAAATGTCGGATTGGAGCTCTTTTCTGCGGCTTGGCAAAAAGTCGAAGCCTTCATTGATCAAAGACATGGTGCTGTCGAACTCTGTTGTTTTCGGAATTGGTTTTTTAACTCTCATGTAATTCTATTCCTCCTTTTAGATGATCCAAATGGATGGCTGCGGCGCTAAGTCCCCCTAAGATTTCATTTATAAAAAGCATACCCTTCTGGATTCCATCTAAACGCAGACAGTGCAGGCGATGGCGGTGATGTGAAGTTCGATGAACTGATCCGGCAGGTTTGATTTCTCCCGATTAGGAAATATACAGAACAAGTAGTTTTTGAGGAGGAATCACGATGACAGACAAACAGATGAAACAATTGAAGAAACAATTGATGGACCAATTAGAAACTTTGGAAGAGCGCGTCGAACATAAAGAGGAAATGGAAACAACCGAGCTTTCAAATTACGATAATCACCCTGCGGACAATGCTACAGACCTTTACGACCAGGAAAGAGGAATGGCAATGACGCAATTCAAAGAAGAAGAGATAGAAGACATCAAAGCAGCTCTTGCTGCGATGGAAGAGGGAACTTATGGGAAATGTGCTGTTTGCGGCACAGCGATCCCGTTTGAGCGAATGGAAGCTCTGCCGACGGCGTTAACGTGCATTGATCATGCAGATAGCGATCTGGACTTGGAAAGCCGCCCTGTCGAAGAGGACGTTTTGCAGGGGGCAACGGGGCAACCGGTTGAAAAAGAGGACGGAAGAATCCGCGATTACAATGACAGTTTTGAAGATGTGGAAGATTTTGGTTCTTCTGACGGCCCGCAGGATCAGCCTGGCAATGACGAACAAATGAAAGATTTTTACGATGGTGATAACGAAAACGACAAAGAATAAAAAATGCCCCGGTTAAATTATGCCGGGGCATTCCCTATTTTACGATTAAAGAGTATTGTTTAGTTAATATAGAAGAAACTCAATATATTTCCCGGGAAATAAAACAGGGTGGGATGCTGGATGGACGAATTGGAGCAAGAGATTTATGAGTTGGAATGTCGGCATATTTCGCCGGATGTACGTATCTCCGAAGCAAAACTGGCCCAAGTGCTGGACGATGAGTTTTATGAATTCGGCAGCAGTGGCGGAGTAATAACGCGGTCGGAAATTGCCGGGGATCGTCCTTTGGCTCCGGATCACATGGAGATCAGCAATTTCAAAATGCATCTATTGGGAGACGAAGCAGTTCTTACAACTTACCGGATTGAAAATAAAACTACCGGCCGTAATACGAATCGCAGCTCCATTTGGAAAAAGCGTCCAACGGGCTGGAAATTATTTTTCCACCAGGGAACTATATCGATACTGTAGGGTTTAAGGAGGGCGAGATAGGCTATTAATAGAGGTAAGAATGTGTTGCGGAGGAGGAAAAGATAATGGAACATGCAGTAGTGCTGTTTGACGGCGATTGCAATTTTTGTGATTCGAGTGTCCAATTCATCATCAATCATGACCCGGCCGGCTATTTCCAGTTTGCTTCACTGCAAAGTGAAATTGGTGAGAAATTGTCCCGAGAACATAATATCCCGGACGATGTTGACAGTCTGGTGCTTATAGAGGATGGAAACGCTTTTGTTAAATCTGAAGGTGCGCTTCGGATTTCCCATCATTTGACCGGCTTATGGAAGCTGGCTTACCATTTACGGTCATTTCCAGCAGTAATTCGTGACGGAGCATATGATGTCATTGCCAATAACCGCTATAAGGTCTTCGGCAAATTAGACAGTTGCATGCTGCCGCCACCCCATATACGAAAACGGTTTTTGGACCAATAAAATAAGAGCCAGCAACGACAGGAGCAATTGCTTCTGTCGTTGCTGGCTCTTATTTGGGTTTGCGGTCGCTTTTCTGTGTCGCTTTTCCTACTCAAAGTTAGAAATCCGCCAATACTGGCTCGCAATCGGCCCGGCCATCCAGGACAAGCCTTTGTCTTCCGCTTCGTGGATCTGCCCCCACTCAACATTGCTGCCGCTCTTCATATAGACTTCATGATTGGGCGCTTGGTCGTGGATGCCGATAATATCATAGATGCCGACGCGATAAAAGTTGGCGGCGAGCTGGTAATCGATATTGGGGGAAGAAACCAACGGATTCCCAACTGAATGTTTTAAATCGATCGTCACTTTATGGCTGTCTTCTTTTACTTCTTTCAATTCAATGCCGGCGGAAGAAGCAACATCTGCTTTGCGGAATTTCTTGCGCCAATTATAGGCGATTGTAGTTCCCACGTCTTTGGAGAAATTCACTGAAGCTCCCTCTTCTCGAAACCGGACAGTCAGATCAACCCGTGTTCTGTAATCCTTTGCCTCTGGATCAAAACTGCGGTTATCTCCTTTAAAAAAGCGGTTCAGGGATAACGGGCTTGGATTCGGTAAAAACTCTTCGGAAATAAAAGTGAGATAGCGCAGCTGCCATTCCGGCTGTCCGATATAGTTTTTTTCTGTTGGCTGATCTTTGAGGAGTGCTTCCCGGCTGGCAACGCGTTTGATAATCCAGAATTCCTCATTGGAGGCTTTTACCTGTGTGGATTTGAAATTGACCATGCCAA
Organism: Planococcus daihaiensis; assembly: GCF_049262615.1. GTDB lineage: Bacteria > Bacillota > Bacilli > Bacillales_A > Planococcaceae > Planococcus. The sequence goes on from NZ_CP175504.1 coordinate 1,862,807, forward strand.
AAAGCGTAGCCAGCAACGATTTTTCAGTTTTCATGTTCTCTTCCGATTTTTCCAGCGGCCGCTTGCCTTGTATCCAATAAGTATAAGCTTTATTCGGCCCGGCTGTTTTATCAGTAAACTGATTGTTTTCAGTAGTGGCCAACAACTCGCCGTCCCGGTAAATATCGAAGCTCAGAATCCCATCAATCGAGCCCCATGCCAGAGCAATTTTTGAATCGGAAACAATGGTGCTCACTGTAATTTGCTGCAGGCGATTGATAAAATCGTCCAGATGATTTTCGGTACCCGTCTGCAATTTTAACCGGTCGATGACTTTATCTTCGAGATCCAGCCGCTCGATGGTGTAAATATACAATTCGCCAGGGGTGAGCCCTTCATCTTTGATCGAATTATCGGTTCCGGTATATATCAATTCTCCATCCCGTTCGACTCTGCAAGTTCCGCCGGTATTTGTCCAGATGAAAAAAATAGTGGTATCAGTTTGTTCCAGTAATTCCAATTCGATGCGCATCGGCAAAATCCACCTTTCACAACCAGATTTCCTCTTCAATACCCTCATTCCAAATTTAATGAACCATTAATTAGTAATAATGAAACATTTGTAACCGAATTAAAACACTATTTCAACGGGAACTGCCTGTATACTAAGAGGGAATATAAAAACGGGGGCGTTTAGATGGCACATCCGACTAAGTTGCTGGAAGAGTTAAAAGAAAGCATGCCAAACGCTTCGATTGCCCAATGGATTTTCGGTGTTTTCCGGACAAGCCACAATGATTTGGCTGACGGATTGAAAGGGTTGCTCGCAGCCAGTGGGGAATCCTTATTTTTCAAAAGTGGAGAAAGTAAAGAAGATGCCCGATTGATTGAGGTACCTATTGAAAAAGTGAAAAGTCTTGAAGCAGAATTGGACGGCACAGTGAAGATGAATATCCAATTGATTGATGGCGACTATATAGAAATGTCCTATATTTCGCGAGGCAACACGAAGGATTTCATTCGTTTCATTCAATTGCATTGCAATAACTTAAAAGATGAAGCGTTACTGATCGAAAAAACGGAGCAATAATACGTTGCGACTGGGAGATTTAATAGCCTCTTAAAAAACCGGACCTCTTGAAAAAGAGGCCCGGTTTTATTAATGAATCACTGTTCTTTGTCGAAAAAGATATGCTGCAGATGCCATTCGTCCCCGATTTCCAAAATGCCAAATGAGTATTGCTGCTGCATGCGTTTATCGGTGGGGGAACCGGGGTTGAAAAGGGTGACGCCAGCTTCCTGTCTCATTATGGGAATGTGAGAATGCCCGAAAATGATCAGGTCCACCCGGTCATCGGCAAATGCTTCCAAAGCGCGCTGTTCCGTGGTGTTGCGAATGCCATCCCCATGAATAACTCCGATTTTCAGATTTTCGACGGTGACAATTTTCTTCTTTCCAAAACGGTCGACGATTTCCCAAGGGTCGACATTTCCGGCAACGCCAACAGTTTCAGCATAGGCGGAAAGTTCGAAATAGACGTCCAGAGTCTGCCAGTCGCCGGCGTGGATAATCAGGTCGGCATCCTGGCAGGCAGTCACCAGGATTTTTGGCAGCTGCTTGGCGCGGGCGGGGATATGTGTATCAGACAGAATGATGATTTTTTTCAAAAGCATAGCCTCCTCCAAAAGGAATTTACATTATGTTATCAAAGACGGGGAACTTAGTCTAAAAGGAATGTTATAACAGCGAAATGGTTAAGATTACGGAAAAAGGGAAAATACATATCACAGCGCAATAATGATGTGGAGGGATTGAAATGGACAAGAAAAGTATAAATAATATGATTTTTGCCGGTACAGCATTTGCAGGGAGCTTAATATTGTACAACTCAATCAGAAATAAAAACGGAAAAAGAGTTTGGGTATATGAAGACAATGATATGCGCAACAGCGTGACGGTTGATCGGGAAGAAAGTGTCAATGCCAAATACGATCATGCGGAGAAAGGCCTGACTCAATTGGACTCTGCCTACCGTTCAGAATGGCAGGCAAACGCCTTTCCCCAAACACATCGGGAACTGGATGAATCCGAGCCAAGCGAATAAGACATCAGTGAAATTCAGCTGTATTGGGATTTCGGTCGACGCAGATGCTTTTAAGGGCAGGAGGTGCGGATAAATGGCGAATAAAAGAAAAATCGTCTGTTATATTGCGGAAAGTCTTGATGGATATATCGCAACAGAAGATGATTCACTCGATTGGCTTTTCAAAATCGAAGGCGAGGGAGACGCCGGCTATTCAGAGTTCATGGAAACCATTGATACCGTAGTCATGGGGCGTAGAACTTATGACTGGGTAATGGAATTTGAAAAAGGTGAATATCCTTACCCGGAGATCAAATCGTATGTTTTTTCCCATACTCCACCGTCTTCTTTTCCGGATAATGTTGAATTTACGAATATGGACATTCCCGCCTTTGCTGACAAGCTGAAAAGCAGCGCAGGCAAAAATATCTGGGTGATAGGCGGATCAAAGTTATTGGCTGAATTTTTGGAGGCTGGCCTGATTGATGAATTTATCATTTCCATTGCTCCTGTAACGATCGGCAACGGCATCCCCTTGTTTCAAAAGTCCGTTGTTACCACGGAATACAAGCTGAAAGATGTAAAAAGATATGGAGAATTTGCTCAATTGCATTACGAATTGAAGTGAGATAAGATGAAAATACTGTTTTGTAGAACAGAAGAACGATACAACAGAATTTCCTTTGAAATAAAAATAAAATGTTTAGATCTTTTCTCACAGGGAATTCCTATTCAGTAAGCAAAATTTTCCGGTTTTGTTTTTATAAAAGGAAAGTTTTTCAGAATGGAGAGGAATTATGAGTATACTGAAACAGAATATATTTGGTGGCGCGGTTATGGCCGTGTTTTTTTTATGTTTGCCCCTGAGCGAAGCAAGTGCAGCTCAGCACAGAATTTCCGGACCTGGAGTCGAAAACGGGGAAGAAATTCGGGAACAATTAGACCGTATGGGATATTACGATGAAGACGTAACGGGTTATTTTAATTTCGTTACGAGCAATGCGGTTACGCGATTCCAGGAAGATTATGGGCTCCCGGCAACCGGCATTGTCGGCCCGATGACAAAATTGAAGCTTGAAAATGTGGAAATGATGGCGAAGATTGTTCACGGAGAAGCCCGAGGGGAAAGTTTCATCGGGAAAGTGGGCGTAGCAGCCGTCATATTGAATCGCATTGAAGCTTCCGGTTTTCCGGATAGCATAGAAGAAGTCATTTTCCAGCGCAATGCCTTTACCGCTGTGAATGATGACCAATACTTGCTGACTCCAACCAAAAGCGCATATGATGCAGTGAAAGAAGCGATGGTCGGCGGGGAAGATCCGACCATGGGAGCGGTTTTCTATTATAATCCGGATGGTGTCAGTGACGAATGGATTTTCTCGAGAACGGTCCTCACCCAAATCGGCCGCCATTTCTTTGCGGAATAAGACAGGGACGCTTCTATAGTTCCCGACAATATTATTTGAGGCAATAAAGCAAAAAAACTGCCGGCCAACCCATTATCGGGGAAGCCGGCAGTTTTTATGTTGGCTAATAGTTTTCTTCCTTAGCCCTTTAATGCGCCAGCGGTCATGCCGGCCACAAAGAAACGCTGCAGAAAGACGTAAGCGATAACCATGGGAGCGGACGCGATGATCACGCCGGTGAATAACATCGGGTAATTAGTCGAATATTGACCCTGGAATTCGAGCAATGCGAGCGGCAGGGTTTTATACGCATTATCGGTGATGAAAAGAAGCGGGTAAAGCAAATCATTCCAGTGCATCACGAAAAGGAAAATAGCCGTCGCAGACAGGGATGGCAGGGAAAGCGGCAAAGCCACTTTTAAGTACATCTGCCAATTGCCGGCTCCGTCTATCGTTGATGCTTCGAATAACTCCCTCGGCAGCGTTTTCATAAAGCCCGTCAGGATAAACACGGCAATGGGCAAGGTGACGGCGATATTGACGAGAATCAGGCCCAGAAGGCTGTTCGTCAGATTCAAATCCAGCATCAGCGAATACAAGGGCACCATATTCACCTGGGCCGGTACCATCATGCCGAGCGTAAACAAGCCGAACAGCAGATTGCCAATCCAATTATTCAACCGGCTGATGCCAAAAGCAATCAGCGAAGCAAAAAACAACGTTAATGAAACCGAAAACAAGGTGACGATACTGCTGTTGATAAAGTAGCCGGCCATCGTCTGTTCCTGAAAAATAGCGGTGTAATTGCTGAATTGGAAGCCGTCATCCGGCAATCCAAGCGGATCCCGGAAAGTCTCCTGCAAGGTCTTAACAGAAGTGAGGGCCACCATCAGCAGTGGGATTAGGATCAATAGCGCATAAACGAGCAACGAAAATTTACGGAACAACAAAGGACCCCCTCCTTCTAATAAGAGATGCGATCAGAGCGCAACGCTTTGAATTGCAGAAATGTAATAACCGCGATGATGATCATGAACAGCACCGATATGGAACTGGCGTAGCCGAAATTATAACTTCTGAATGCGACATCGAAAATATAGGTCGCAATGATTTGGGTCGAGTTATTCGGGCCGCCTCCGGTCATCGCAAAGACGAGGTCGAAGGCTTTGAACGATTGGATCGTTGTATATGCGATAACGATGGTGGCGGAAGGCGCGAGCAATGGCCAGGTGACTTGTGAGAAAGTCTGCCATTTGCTGGCTCCTTCAATTTTCGCGACTTCGAATAAATCTTCGGGTATCGCCTGCAGCCCGGCGACAAAAATGATCAGCATCTGTCCGGCATGGAACCAGATTTGCGTGATGGCCAGTGAATAGATGGCGATATCGGAATTGCCAAGCCAATTCTGCTGCAGAAAATCGAGGCCCAGCAATCCCAGAATCTGATTCAGGATACCGAGAGACGGGTCATAAATGAATGACCAGATAAACGCGACAGAAACCGAAGAAAGAATTGTCGGGAAGAAGTAGAGTGCCCGCAGGAACAAATTGGTTTTTGTGTTTTTCAGGACGATCAAAGCGAAAACGAGAGCCGCAAGGGTTTGAAAAACGACGACCACCAGCATGAATTTCAAGTTATTGCCGACGGTCTTGCGGAAGATGGAATCGCCTGTCAGCGCCCGTTCGTAATTTCCCGTGCCGACGAATTGGAACGTATCACTCAGTCCATCCCAATCAGTAAATGAATAGAATAAGGCACTGACTGTGGGATACAGGAAAAAGATGCTGTAAAGAAAGAGCCCCGGTAGAAAGAATAAATAGATTGTCTTTGGAATCTTCATTCATTATTCCCTGTTTTCATCGACGATCTGCTGTGCTTCTTCTGCCGCTTCCATCGGCTCAGCCCCTCCCAGGACATTTTCAATCGAGCTTAGGACCGCTGCTTCGATTTGCGCATTTGTAATCAGGAACCGGGGCTGGAACCGCGTTGTTCTTTCATCGATCCAATAGGCAGTGTTCTGCAGCACTTCGGATTCATATTCCACGCCGTTTACCGTCAGATGTTGACCGGTTTCATTGGCGTATTGCGAAGCGATTTCCGGTCTGCTGAGGAATCGGAGAAATTCTTTTGCCTGTTCTTTTTTCTCGGATTTGCTGTTGATTGCCAGCATGAATGTGGCTGTGTTGATGCCTTCATACTGTGCTTCGCTTTCTTCCACAGTAATCGGAGCCAGTAAATCGAGCTCCAGGTCCGGGTTCAGTGCGAGAAGAGACGCCATATGATAGGATCCGGTTGCAAGCATCGCCGCTTCCTCATTGGCGACCATAGCCATCGCCGAGTCCTGGCTTGTGCCGAGGGCATCCGGCTGAATATAGCCATTTTGCTCAAGAAGCTGGAAATCTTCCAAAGTTTTTACCCACCATTCGTTGGTAAGCGATTCTTCGCCGTTCTGCAATTTCTCGAAAACAGCTTCATCCGGTGCATTGTTCATCATCATGCTGTTCATGAATTGATTGGGTCCGATGTCGGCTCCCGGAAATGCGATTGGTGTTATGTCATTTTCGAGCAAAGTATCGGCCATTTCCTGGAACGCACTCCAACTTTTCGGGACTTCGAGGCCAAGTTCATCAAACATACCTTTATTGTAGACCGGCATATTAAATACCAATTGATAAGGAAGTGCCAGTTGCTGGCCATCCTTTTCGCCAACGCTGATCAGGCTTTCGTCAAAATTACCGACAAAATCTTCATCGCTGAGGTCTTCAAAAAAGCCGGCGTTTGCGATTGCTTCGAATTGAGCGCCGGGGAAGGAAGTAAAGACGTCGCCTGTGGAGCCATCAGTCAGCATCCGCTGGCCGGTAGCCTGATATTGTTCGGATGGGTAGATGTTCATCTCAACACCGATTTCAGGAAATTCTTCTTCAAACTGGGCGATGATATCATCAAAAACCGCTTTGTCTTCTCCGCGCCAATGGATAAAACTGATTTGGGTGCGATCGCCGCTGTCACTGTCCGTTTCCGTCGCACCGTCATCAGGACTTTCGCCTGCGCAACCAGCCAGAAAGAGTGGAAACAAGAGAAATATTGACATAAAAGATGCTCTTTTGCCGATCATTTCAACGTCCTCCTTTTGTATGTTTATAATTCTTCTTATTTACTGTTATACCGTATTTTTGATTTAAATGATAGAAAAATCATAATATTCAATTAATATAAATCGCCGCGTCCCCATAAAAAAAACACAAGCCTGAAGCTTGTGCTCCTATTCTCTATTGTTCCCGGATTAAGGGAAGGGTGCAGCAGCGGAAAGCGCCACCGGACTTGATGATTTCAGAAAAATCCACTTCGATGACACGGAAATCATTGGCTCTGAGCAGGGCATTCACTTTGCCGTTCTGCGGCTGGCTGAAGACCCGGCGACCACCGATGGAAAGGACATTGGTACCAAGGGCGAATTGTTCATCGGAGTCGACAGGGATAAGCGTATAACGCTTAGCGAGCATGTCGAGCGTTTCTTTATCCAGTGCTTCTTCATAGATCAATGCCTCCGTCGGAGAAAGGATATTGAAGACGCAATCCAGATGAAGATATTTTTCATCAAATTTTATCGGGATGACTTCGGAATCCGGCAGTTTCTTTTGCAGTTCCTCCACAGCATTTTCACATGTGCGGCTGCTGATTCCTATATAGATAGTCTCCCGGTCCAGAAGGACGTCTCCACCTTCCATGCGGTTGCCGCCGAGTGTTTCGGATTTAAACCCATTAGTTCTAAGCCATTTCTGAAGGACACTTTCTTCACCTTGCCTTATTTCGGCAGCCATTTCCCCAATGTAAACAGTGTCACCGAGTGTAAAACCGATATCCCGGGTAAAGACTTGTTCCGGAAAAGCTTCGGAAGGATTCAGTAAATCTGTTTCAACGCCTTCCTCCTGCAAGACCCGGAGAAATTCCTCATGCTGCTGCATCGCTTTTTCGGTATCAATATTTTCTTCCTGGTATCTTTTTTGCACATCGTTGATGACATCTCTTATTTCCATAAATTCCGGCGGGCACAGCAGGACACGGCGCAAAGAGTCGTATTCGCTTTTGCATTTTGCCGACTGGGAAGATTTTGTGAATGCTGACATATAAACTCCTCCAAAATTTCTAGTTATTAGTAGAGGTATTCCCGCTTTAAGAAGGAATTAAAACATGAAAAATGAGAAGATGGGAAGAGAAATGAGAGGAGTGATCCGATATGAAAATTACCCACCAGGAAATTCAGGAAGACAGGGATTTTATCAGACGAAAAGTAGTGGAGCACAACAATAAGAATCTTCCCGAGCAACAGGACAATCCACACGGCAACACCAGTTACATCGCAAGAGGCGATGATGGGGAAATCATTGGGGGAATTACCGGAACTTATTTCTGGCAGCATATGCACATCGATTTTCTGTGGGTCGATCCGGCGCATCAAGGACTTGGAATCGCCGCAAAATTAATGGCGGAGATGGAACAGTATGCGCGCGACTTGAACTGCAGGCTAATCACCGTGGAGACGTTCAGTTTTCAGGCGCCAGGATTTTACCGCACATGGGGTTACCGCGAATACGGCGTGTTGGAAGACCATCCCGCTGGCCACAGCTATCATTATTTTGAAAAGCGGCTTACTGAATAAGCGGGTTATAAGGTGGATATGTTCAAACAAAAAACGGACACCCCAGAGGGTGTCCGTTTCCGCTTTTCTTTATTCTTTATAAAAAACTTTATCTACATTGTATTTCGCTTTTTGTGTATTGATCAGGTAGGTTTCGTAAATTTCACGTTCCATCGGATCTTCCACAATTGAAATGGTGATGTGGTGAACTTCATCACGGTGATTCTTAAGTGGGGACACATTGTCTTCGAAATGCTTTTTCACGCGCTGGCGCAGTTTGCGGGCTTTGCCGACAAACAGCAATTCACCGCTGTGGTTGAAGAATTGGATGATGCCGCCTTTGTCGCGCGGAATCTCATGAATGTCGATGAAACCGTATATTGGTTTAATGACCGCTTCATCGCCTGTAATTTCCTGTTTGCGCTGTGTAATTGTCAAATCTGCTTTTGGTGGTTGAATATTAATCATACTTATCACGTCCTCTACTATCGTAATGCTCATTTTAACACAAAAGAGAGCGGAAATCCATCCGCTCTCTGGCAGTTATATTAGACGGAGCCCAATTGGTTTTCCGCGTTTTCTTCGCCTTGCAGAATTTCAAACACCTTGCCGTAAGTATTCTTCCGTTCAAGTACTTCCACTAAAACATTTGCGACATCAGCGCGGGGGATGGAGCGGCCTTCAAACGATTTGAATCCTTCTGCAGAAACTTCGATTTTCCCTGTTTTCTCTTCATCTGATAAAGGTCCTGGACGGACGATGGTATAATCAAGATCCATTGTCTGCAGAATATCATCGGCAGTCCGTTTTGCAACGAGATAAGGTTTCATCGCTTCGCCTCCCGCATCCGGATTGTCCGAACCGACAGAACCGAGTTGCACAAATCGCTTAACACCTTTTTCTTCCGCATATTTCGCCGCCTTCACGGAGGCCCATAAATCGATGGTCAATGTTTTGTCGGCTCCTGTTTTTGGTCCTGAACCGGCAGCGAAGATGACCGCATCGACATTATCGAAAGCATTGCTGAAATCTTCTTCCAGATCGGCCAATACTACTTTGGCTGCTCCGAGTTCTTCCATTTTCGCTTTTTGCTCTTCTTTTCGAACCATCGCTACAGCATTATGATTTTTTTCCGCTAATTCCTTCACGATATTTCTGCCAACTTGGCCGTTTGCTCCAATTACTAAAACATTCATCAATAATCCGCTCCTTTGATAGTCAATATTTTATTATAATTCCCTGTCTGTTATGGAATAAACAAAATAACGGCGGATTCGTCACTTTCCTGACAGGCATTTTCCTTTAAAACTTTTAAAACGGGCCAGAACAAGCTAGAATAGAGACAAGACGGAGGTGGACCATATGGAAATTACAGATTTTACATTTCACAAAATCAATGATCCAACGGGCATTATGGAAAGTGACCGGTATGAATTCTTATTGACAGTTGAAGTGGATGAGGACGATGAGCTATACACGGAAGCTGGCCTGGACCTGCGCGTCATCATGGCTGCTGACGAAAATGGAGCGCGTATCGCCCATTACAACTTCATGGACAAGCAAACCGGTAAAGCGATGGAATTTGCACTTGAAGATGATGAAGAAGCTGAAGTGCAGGCTTATTGCCGCGATAAACTTCAATTGTAAAAAAAGAGGAAGTGCCTTTCAGAACTGGGCATTGGAATCTGGACATTAAAAACCCTCCAACCCGCTAACGGGTTGGAGGGTTTTCTCTCATTTTAAATTTTCACTTCAATGTCAGCTGCGTTTCGCAATTCTTCAATGCGCTCGTAAACTGCCTGTTTTTCGTTTTGCTCTTCCAATGATTGGAGAATCATCGGTTTCATTTCTTCAAATTCAGGGGTTTCTCCCTCAGTGGAATCGACATAACCCTGATAAGCTTCTTCAATTTCTTCATCCGTCACTTTAGCGCCTTCGATTTCATTTTCCAGATAGCTCGCATAGATTAATTGTTCGCGGAGCAGGAGTTTCATATCATCAGGAGTGAATCCGGTTCTTTCTAGAGCGATGATCATCTGCTCTTCATTTTCATATTGATTTTTCAATTCTTCAAAACGTTGTTCCAACACTTCTTCATCTATTTCATGGCCTTTTTCCACAGCATCCTGGATAATCAGCTTGTTGCCGACAATCACGGTAATGGCCTGCTCTTTCACTTGTTCTCTGACTTCAGGGTCCTTAGCTTTTTTACCTTGAGTGGCCAGTGAGCTTTCCAATTGGCGGGCAACGCTATTGTAAACAGTTCCTTTGATCTCTTCATCATTGACGACTACGACAACCTCGTCAACGCCCGGCAGTTCGAGGTCGGTATCCGGTGAATCGACAGCGGGTTCGGGAGTGTCTTCAGCTTCAGCCGTGACGGTGGTTCCTTCAGTGGTTTCGGCTTGTTCGTCGTCCGAACAGGCACCTAATAATAAGAGCAACGATAGGGGTAAAGCCATAAATTTCATCTTTTTCATCCAGCAATTCTCCTCTTTAAAATGGTTCTCGTTAAAGTAAACCACATTTGTGCGAAGGTTACAAATACTTGTTTATTATCGCAGACGCGAAAAGATGATATGATAGATGAATTATTCAGTGTAATACCCAATACGATCATGGAGGAATTTGAATGCCTAAGACCAGCAATATCAAAACACGTAAAACTCTTGATATCATCCAACCCTATTCACCAGGAAAGCCGATATGGGAAGTGCAAAAAGAATTGGGGCTCGACCGCGTCATCAAAATGGCATCCAATGAAAATCCGCTGGGCCCGTCCCCTAAGGCCGTCAAAGCCATCCAGGAAAGCCTGGCTGATCTGAACCGTTATCCGGATGCGGACGCCAGCGTGCTGCGACAGGCAATCGCTGAACAATATGGAGTAGAGAAGCCACAGATCATCACGACAAATGGTGCGGATGAGCTGATTACGCTCATTTCCGAAGCATTCCTTGAGCAGGGCGATGAAATCATTGTGCCATCGCCGTCGTTCAGCGAATATGATTTCGGCGCACACATTATGGGGGCAGTGGTCAAACCTGTGCCTTTTGATGCTGGGTTCGAATACAATATCGACAAACTGCTCGAAGCTGTGACGGAGAAGACGAAAATCGTCTACATCTGCTCACCGAATAATCCGACCGGCACGTATATTTCCAAAGGGCAGATGGAGAATTTATTGGTGAAGCTGAAGGATGTATTGGTGGTATTCGACGGCGCCTATAGCCAATTTGCAGATGAAGAGGATTACACGGACGGTCTCGAATTTGTGAACGCGGGCCATCCGGTGATCGCGCTGCAAACTTTCTCCAAAATCTATGGCATTGCCGGTGTGCGTGTCGGTTTCGGCATCGCATCAGAAGAAATTATTAAATCGATCCTGAAAGTGAAAGAGCCATTCAACGTCAATACGCTGGCACAAATTGCAGCAGCGGCAGCGATTACCGATACGGAACATGTTGAAGCATCTTTCAACGCCAATAAAAAAGGACGCGATTTCCTGTATAACAGCTTTGAAAAGCTGGGCTTAGCCTATACAGCAACAACAGCTAATTTCATCCTTGTCCAAGTCGGTCCAAATGGGGAAGAAGTTTACCAACAGCTGATGGCCAAAGGAATTATTGTGCGTTACGGAAAAACGTGGGGCTTGCCTGAGCATATCCGTGTAACGATCGGTACTGAAGAGGAAAATGACCTTTTCGTCAAAACTTTGACCGAAATATTAACGCCATTAGCATAAATGAGAGCCGGTTCCTGTCTGACAGGAGCCGGTTTTTTGGATTCCTGAGATAGTTTATGTAATGGAAGAAAAGGGAAAAAGGATGGGAAAATGCCAAAGCGGAAGAGGTGGAAAGCTTGATCTATGATTGCGCCATTATTGGTGGAGGACCAGCAGGCTTAAGTGCGGCACTTGTACTGGGACGTTCTAAAAGAAATACTTTGCTGTTTGATGATGACGATGGGCGGAATCTGGTGACGAGAGAAGCGCATGGCTTCCTGACACGGGACGGAATCCAGCCAATGGAACTGAAAAAAATGGGGCGGGAAGATGTGGAAACATACGACTGTGTTCAATTAAAGAAAAAGAGGGTTGTCAGCATCAAGCGCATTACCGAAACCCATTACCAGCTGGAAACATCAGAAGGTGAAATTTTTCACAGCACGAAAATCATCCTGGCAACGGGCGTAAAGGAAAAGTTGCCGAATATACCGGATATCGAAAAATTTTACGGCACCAGCTTGTACAGTTGCCCTTATTGCGATGGATGGGAACTTCAAAATCAGCCGCTCGCCATCATCGCCGATAAAATGGTTTTTGATCTTGCAAAGAAAGTCTTTAATTGGAGTAAAGATTTGGCCGTCTTCACAAATGGCATCGGCCGGTTGGAAGAGGCTGAAAAAGCGAAGCTGCAGGCGAAAGGGATACGAATTTACGAAGAGATGGTCGGGGGCCTGGAAGGTGACAATGGACAATTACGCAGCGTCAGACTTGAAGACGGTACGCTCATAGACCGGACAGGCGGTTTCACCACACCGGTCTGGAGCCATACTACTCCTTTTGGCAAAGAACTTGGCTGCAAAATAAATGACCACGGCGGAATTTTGACTGACGATTACGGCCGGACAAATGTCTGGAATGTATACGCAGCGGGTGACGTCTCCCAGATTGTACCGTCCCAGCTGATTATCGCAGCTGGAGAAGGCAGCGCGGCCGGCATTGGCGTTAATGGAGATTTGACAAATGAATACTTTGAAACTGAATAATGCTGGTTTTCAGTTGCTTGCACAAAGACTACTCTTACGTCAGTCTTTTTGGTTTTTGACTATAAATTGATGCCAAAGGAAAAATTGCAAGAGGAATAAGAGCAATGCCGTGATTCCGAGGTTCAAGTAATACCAGATGCCATCGCCGAAAAAGTGTAACAGCGTATCGGCAGTCGGCAGCTGCGCCAGGTATAAATAATTTGCACCAATCAGCGGGTTTATCAGAAATCCAATGACAATGGCATAGGCGACCAGCAGGCCGAAGACTTTAAGTACGGAACGGAAACTGATTAATCCCGGATTGGAAAGAGCCAGCAACAGGCTTGCCCAAGGAATAACCATATGAAGGATGAAAAATACCCAGAATCTGAAATGATGATAGTCATAAGGCATGTCGGGCGTGACCAAAGCAAGAAATGAAGGAACGATGCCGATGAAAAAGGCAATCTGGATCCAGCTTTTGCGTAAAGTGACTAAACCGATCATGGCGGTGAGAGAAGCGACACCACATAAATGGAGAGGCAGATGGCCCGCTGCATACCAGATGTCGTTTGAGATTGCCCAATATTGATAGGAGGTTTCGCATAACACCAGCAGTGAAAAAAGAACCCAGCGCAAGGACTGAAAAGAACGGCTTCTCTTCCCCAGTGATTTCCTGAAAAGGAGCAACAGGAGAAGGCCCAGAAGAGCCACGGTCAGCACAATCAGATGGCTGGTGGAGAAAGGGATGAAATAATGTTCCGATCCTGTACCGAACCAGCTGTCCATGTGGCCTCCTCCTCCCTTAAAAATATTTGTTAGAAAATTGTATCATTTCTATTATCACGGCGTCTATCCGCTGTTTGCAACCCGAGTTGGTTGCGGGAGAGCTTGAAAATAGGGTAGACTGCTGTAAAAGAGCCAAGGGAGGCTGCCGAAAAAAATGGAACAATCGAATTTAGTGTCTACCATCACTTATGTCAATACGGAACGTTCCATTGAAGCGGGAGAGATGAAGATCATCAAAAGTGAGTTTGATCTTCATTTGTATGAAGACGTCCTGGTAGCCTCCACCACAGAATTCAGTTTGATGAATGTCTGGGACATTTCCTATAAATCTTTTTCTGACGAAGGCAATTTGCTTTACCTTCATACGCATAGAGGAGTCATCACGTATAAAGTGAATGTGGATCCCAAAGTATTTGTTTCAGCATTCAAAAAACTGAAAAATGTTCATTACTGAAGAAGGCGGAAAAAATTCCGGCTTCTTTTTATATAAGTTGAATTAAAGAATCCGATACATATGCCACTTCGATGCTTTGAACAGGGCAAAGATTATGCTCCTGCGCAAGCTTGTCGCAAAGGTGCGCCATCTCTGTATGGCGACCTTGCCTCCCGCAATAAGCCGAGAAGGCAACTCGTCTGTTGCTTCGTCGGCATTCGCCTGCTCCTGGAGCGCACCGGCGCTGAGAAAAACTTCTAGAGATATGGAGCAAAACAGCGAAGACGCCATGGGGACCAAGCGAAGTGCTGAGATCCACTCGGGCGAAGTGAAACGAGACCGAGTTAGCTCAGCGCAAGCCCCCAGGCAAGCGAAGCTGTTTTGCGGAATATCGGTTTTATTTTTCTATGATAAAATATTAGAAAAAAGGGGTTGAAAGAATTGGGGAACGAATATTATGTCGGTTGGGGAACGCTGGCTTTGATTAATGCCGGTATTGCGCAAGGCAAGAACCGCAGTGGCCTGAACTGGTTTTTGCTGTCACTTCTGATGGGGCCGATCGCAACACTTGCTTTAGTGGTATTTGAACCATTGCCATACGATGGTAAATAGGAGTAGCAGGAATAGCTTTTCTTTCGGGAAACTGTTTGCGAGCAAGTTGCTGTATCAAAAACACCGGCCTGGAAGCTTCCAGGCCGGTGTTTTTGTGTATTATTTTCATTGTTTTTTGATCAAGCCGTCCAGTTCAGTCCACTCTTTAAAACGCGGCATATCCAAATGGCGGTTATAGGATTGGTCTTTGACAAATACATTCAAGCCATGGTTCGCCAGGGTTTCAAGCACTTCAGGCTTGTCATCGAAATAATAATCGAGTTCGAGTTCTTCGATAATCTCCACTTTTTTCTCATCTTTCATCCCGCAATAAAAATGTGCGTCACGGAGCGGAAAGCCCTGATTTTTCAGCCAGGCTTTTGTATCTTCCGCGTGATGCGCCGGACGCGCGGTGATGTAATAGATTTCATGTCCTTCGGCGTCCAATCGCTGCAGTACGTCTACGGCACCGGGGTAAGTCGGGCAGTCTGTGTAATAAATATAATCCAGCGATTGATTCCACATTTCCTTGCCTTCTGCGTCGGTCATGCCGAACGCTTCGTGGATTTCCAAACGGTCGAGGGAACGAAACACATCGATTGCCACTTCCAGGCCGAGCTGTTTCTTATAATAATGAAAAGCATATTCACGCAAATTAATTAACGTATCGTCTACATCAAAACCAAATTTCATATTTCTGAAAGCCTCACTTTTCAGGATAACCGGTAAATTTAAAATCTTTACCGATTTTCGTAAATTCTCCGTCCGTCAAATCGATTGCCTCTTTCATTAACCCGAACCCTTGGCCTTCAAGGAATGTCGGTGCATCACTTCCACCTACCAGTTTCGGCGCGAAATACAGCACGACTTTATCGATCAGGTGATTTTCAAGGAATGCGGAATTGACGGTGCCGCCGCCTTCGATGAAGAGGGAGGAGATCTCGTTTTCTCCCAGGATGCGCAACAGGTCGTTGACATCGGTGCGGGTGTCGCCGGCGGTTTCAAACAGGCGGACGCCTGCTTGTTCCAGATGCTCGGCTTTGGAGCGGTCGTATGTGCGGCTGGTGAAAATCCAAGTTTCGGCAGCGCCGTCTTGCACGACTTTAGCGTCCATCGGCAGCCGCAGGGACGAGTCGAGAACGACGCGGATCGGGTTGCGGCCGTTTGGAATTCGCGCAGTCAATGCGGGATCGTCTTCAATTACTGTGCCGACACCGACGAGGATTGCCATGTGTTCGCTGCGCAATTCATGGACATCCCGGCGCGCATCTTCAGAGGTGATCCATTTGCTGTCGAGCGCATGCGTCGCGATTTTGCCATCCAGCGTCGAAGCGGCTTTTAATGTAACAAACGGTCTTTTCGTCGTTATATATTTATTGAACACTTCATTCATTTGACGAGATTCTTGTTCGCGGATACCGCTGACCACGCGGATTCCCGCGTCTTCCAGCATTTTGACACCGTTGCCCGATACGAGCGGGTTCGGGTCGAGTGCGGCGATCACGACTTCGCGGAGGCCGGCATCGATAATTGCCTGGGCGCAGGGGCCCGTCCGGCCGAAATGGGAACAAGGCTCCAGCGTTACGTAAATCGTGCCGCCGCGTGCCGCTTCCCCGGCCATCTGCAATGCGTGAATTTCCGCATGGGGTTCCCCGGCTTTCAAATGCGCGCCGACACCGACAATGCGGTTGTCATTGACAATCACCGAGCCGACGAGCGGGTTCGGGTCCGTTTGCCCTTTCATGGTCCGTGCATTGTTCAGCGCGAGATCCATATAAAATTCATGATTTGGCATGGACGGTGTCCTCCCCTTTAATATGGCCGGAGCGTTTCACTTTCGTGTCCAGATAGGAAGAATTGTATTCGGACTCGTCTCCCCAAAGGGAAGTCCGCTCTGCGATGGCAAGCCCGGCTTTTTCAATGGCATCCACTTTTTTGGGATTATTCGTCATCAACGTGACGGGTTTTGTGCGAAGTGCGCGCAGCACCGCTATGGCGTCGTCGTAATTTCTGGAATCGTCCACAAATCCGAGGCTTTCATTTGCTTCGACCGTATCATAGCCGTTTTCCTGCAGCACATAGGCCATCGCTTTACTGAACAGGCCAATGCCGCGCCCTTCGTGATTGGCAAGGTAGAACAACGCGCCGCTGCCGTGCTGCGCGATGCGTTTCATGGATTGTTTTAATTGGAAGCCGCAATCGCACCGTTTGCTGCCGAAGATGTCTCCGGTATGGCAGATGGAATGCATGCGGATCAACGCGTCTTCGGTATGTTCAAAATCTCCGTAGACCAACACACTCGATTGCTGATATTCAGACAAGTTTGCGGAAGACAGTTTTTCAATAATGCTCTCGTAGTCTTCTGTTACTTCCTCCAAAGTCAGCCAGCAATACCAGTTGAAGATAATCGTATCGCCATCCAGATTGACAGGAAGCCTGATCGGACCGACCAGATAAATAGCCCCTTCCTTTGATTTGATCATCTGGATTTTATCTTTTAAGACCGCAAACACCTGCGGTTCCAGTTTCATTTGTGACATGCAAATTCCCCCATAAATACTAAGATAAAATCATCGTACTACAATCAGTTACTAAAAGTAAGTAAATAGTACTCGATAATTCAAAGGATTTTTACAATCGATAATCATTATTGTTTAAAGGTTTCTTGAAACCATTATAAATGATTATAATTATCAATTAAAAACAATAATTCTCAATTGCTTTTCATTGTGATGGGTCTGTGGTATATTATCTACATTAGAATAATTCTAATTAAGAAAAAGGAGGAATTATTGATGTTACCAGAAAAACTAACGAATGCGTTGAACGATCAGTTTAATAATGAATTGCAGGCGGCTCATGCCTATACGGCAATGGCAGCGTATTTTTCAAAAAAAGGATATCACGGATTCGCCAATTTCTATTTGGTTCAATCTCGGGAAGAACATTTTCATGCGATGAAATTCTACCATTACTTAACGGCAATGGATGAAAAGCCGGTATTGCAAAACCTTACCGAACCGAAAAATCATTTTGTCAGTGCAATTGATGTGCTTGAAAGTTCATTGGCACAGGAAAAAGACGTGACCAGCAACATCTACGCATTGGTGACTTTAGCGGACGAGCTGCAGGAACACGCAACTTTGTCATTCCTGGACTGGTTTATCGAAGAACAGATGGAAGAAGAAAAAACGTTCCGCGATATTATTACCCGTGTAAGAGGCATTGAAGAAGGCGGCGAGTACTTCCTGAAAATGGACGATGAATTCGCAAGCCGGAAACTGGAAAACTAACAATAGCGACAGCAACCAACCAGCACACTGTCAGCAGTGTGCTGGTTTTCTGTTAAAGGAGGGAAACAGGTGAAGACAGATTATAAACCGGCCATCCATTTTAATGATGTGAACTATTCAATAGATGGCAATCAAATCCTGCGAGGTATAACAGGGTCTTTTCCGGAAGGGAAAATTACGACTTTGGTGGGTCCATCCGGCGCCGGAAAGACAACGCTGTTAAAATTATGCAATGGCCTGCTGTCTCCTGATTCGGGTGACATCTATATCAAAGACCAGCGGATTGACAGTTTTGAACCGGTGGAACTCCGCCGAAAAGTCGGTATCGCCTTGCAGAGTGCGCCGATGGTGAGCGGAACTGTCTACGAAAACCTGGCATTGCCGTTGGAATTGCAAGGGAAGAAGCTGGAGGAAGAGCAAGCAGAAAGTCTGTTGCACGATGTTGGATTGGATGGGAAATTCCTGGAACGGAAAACCAACGATCTTTCCGGTGGACAGCGTCAAAAAGTTTCGATAGCCCGAACCCTGGTCAATAAACCGGAAATTCTTTTGCTTGATGAAATCACTTCTTCGTTGGATCGCACTTCCCTGAAGGAAGTGGAGGAATTGATCGCGTTGATTAACCGGAAATTCGGGACGACCATCATTTGGATCACCCACAACCTTCAGCAGGCACTCGATATCGGCGATTTTAGCTGGGTCATGATGGACGGCGAAGTTGTGGAGACCGGGAAGAGCGATTTATTGCGCGCACCGTCCAATGATAGAGTGAAATTATTTGTGCAGGGGGGAGCGGAATGACGTATCTGACATTATCAATCACCCTCATTTTTGTCGCAATTCCACTCGTTCTGTCCAAAACATTAAACTTAGGTCTTGAACGCGATACCATAATTGCGACAATCCGATCAATCATTCAACTCCTGCTTGTCGGCTTCATATTGAAATTCGTTTTTGACTCGGAAAGTTTACTTTACATCTTCCTGATGGTGACATTGATGATTGTCGCAGCTACTCATAACGCCAAAAATAAAGGCGTGTCGATCCAAGGCATTACCTGGAAAGTGGCTGCCACCCTTATTTTTGTAGAAGTGCTGACGCAAGGGATTCTGATTGGCATGAATATTACGCCTGCTACAGCCCAATACATCATTCCAATCAGCGGGATGGTCATCGGCAATTCGATGGTGCTCGCCATACTGTTTCTCAACCGTTTCACCGCGGAAGTGGAATCGCATCAGGATGAAACTGAATTGGTGCTGTCGCTTGGTGGAACGCCAAAACAAGCGATTCACGGGCAATTGATCAAATCGATCAAAGCCAGTATGATTCCGACCATCGAAAGCCAAAAAACAGTGGGCCTTGTGCAATTGCCGGGGATGATGAGCGGCCAGATCATTGCAGGTGCTGATCCAATCCAAGCCGTTCAATTCCAGTTGCTGATCATGTTCCTGTTGTTGACCACTGCCGCAGTGACCAGCGTCATGCTCGGCTTCATGTCTTATCCCACATTGTTTAACCAGCGCATGCAAGTCATTCACAAAAGCTGACCTTCAGAGGTCAGCTTTTTGTATGCAGATTAATGCACAATTAACGGCTCGGCTCTCCGTATAGAGGCAAAGAGATTCCCATTGAATTCATTATTGTGGTAGAATTTCACCATATGCTTACATAACAAACTGGCGTTTTGCTGGATGAAATGCGGGAAAGAGCAGGTGCAATAATGATTGTCGGAATAGATGCGGGAGGGACGCTCGTTAAAGTGGCGTACACCGAAAATGGGTCGCTCCACTTTAAAAAATACCTCATAGCTGAAATGGAGCAAGTGGCTTCCTGGGTAAACGGCTTGGATGTTGGTGAAATTTGCATTACAGGGGGAAGGTCGGCAGTTCTCCTTGCCTTGTTGAACAAAGACGCGAAAGAAATGGTGGAATTTGAAGCGACGCATTTGGGTGTGCAATTCCTCCTGAACAGGATGGATCGCCATGATGATTCCTATCTCCTGACGAATGTGGGAACCGGCACATCGATTCACTGCATAGAAAACAACAAACAGGAACGAGTTGGCGGCACCGGAATTGGTGGCGGAACTTTCATCGGATTAAGCCGGTTATTGACCGGAGTCATTGATTATGAAGAAATGGTTTCGCTTGCCCGCAAAGGTTCCCGGGACCGCGTTGACTTGAAAGTCAAGGATATCTATGAGGGGAAGGTTCCGCCGATTTCGGGCGATTTGACGGCCAGTAATTTCGGCAATAAAATCTTCGAAGTGGCGGATCAATTATCCAAGGAAGAATTGCTCGCAGCGGTGATCGGTCTGGTCGGTGAAACCGTCAGCACCATCAGCGTGCATGCCGCAAAAAATTGCGACAGCTCCACAATCATATACATCGGATCATCGTTTATCCAAAACCCGCTGTTAAAGGAAGTTGTTGAAAGTTACACCGTTCTCCGAGGCGCTATACCGCTGTTTCTCGAGAACGGGGAATATTCGGGAGCCGTCGGCGCGATGTCTGTGTTGCTTTAAAAAGGAAGGTTTCGCATCCGCGAAGCCTTTTTTTAACCGGATTTATGCCATATAAAAAAGACTCTGGGGAACCAGAGTCTCTCTATTGGAAGCTTATTCTTTGATGATGGTCAATTTCTCGCGAATATCTGTGCGGTCACGTTTTTGCGGCACCGTCTGCGGATAGCCAATCATCATGGTGGCGACAACTTTCTCGCCCGGCTGTACCCCGATTGCATCGCGGAAAGCCGGCTTGTAAATCCAGTCATTGGAACGCCAAATCATGCCGATGCCGCGTTCCCATGCCGCCAGCTGAAAGTTCTGGAGCAGCGATGCGACGGCTCCCATATCTTCATCGCGCTGTTTCTGGCGCGGATCTTCCGAAATGACAACGACCAGGTGAAGGGGGATGTCCCGGAAATACTCTGCTTTATTGAGTGCAGCGGGAGCAGGTGCGCCGTTCACTTTCGATGCGCAATCAAGAAAGGCCTGGACGAACTTCTCTTTGCCGGCTTCTGCAAAGAGAAGGAAGCGCCAAGGTTCGTTCACTGTATGATTTGGAGCCCATTTTGCGATATTGAGCAGCTCGATGATTTCATCGATGTCGACCGGGTCCAGCTTGAAATTGGTGATGGAGCGTCTGTTCATGATAGTGTGTTCGATCGGGTTGGTCATTTGAAACTCTCCTTCATTATATAGAAGTAATTCAGTCATTACTTTATTACTATATTAACACGTTTAAGAAACAGCATCTAATAAATGAAACCAACTGCGGTTTGGAAGGTTTATTGTTAAAATGGAATTATCTATAAGGAGTGTGGTTGGCGTGAAGAAAGTGGCGATTATCGGCGGCGGCATCACGGGGTTGTCCGCGATGCATTATTTGCAAAAGCTGAGTCGGGAGAAAAACTTAGAGCTGGAATTGGTGCTGATTGAAAAGGATCAGCAGCTCGGCGGTAAAATCCGCACCGTCAAAAACGAAGAATTCATCATGGAAATAGGAGCGGATTCCATCGTGGCACGGCATGGCAGCGTGTGGCCGCTGGTCGAAGAGCTTGGCCTCGAGGACCGCGTTGTCTATAACGGCACAGGCATCTCCTATCTCTATACAGACAGCGGGCTGCACCCGATTCCGAAAGA
The DNA here is from genome assembly GCF_049262615.1 of Planococcus daihaiensis. Taxonomy (GTDB): domain Bacteria; phylum Bacillota; class Bacilli; order Bacillales_A; family Planococcaceae; genus Planococcus. The sequence continues at coordinate 1,884,413 of NZ_CP175504.1, forward strand.
CACGGTTTTTGGCATCCCGATGGACGAACATGCCCTGTTCAGTTCCACGTTGATCTCGGAACAGGGCAAGCAGGAGGCGTTGAAGGATCTTGAAACCAGAAATGAGCATTTTACGCGTGACAGTTCAATCGGAGAATTCCTTGAAAGCTTTTTGGGCAAGGAATTGGTGGAGAAGCAGATTGCACCGGTATTGTCCGGCGTGTATTCCGGCAAATTGCACGACCTGACGCTGTCGTCGACGTTGCCCTATCTGGTCGATTATAAAAACGATTACGGCAGCATCATTAAAGGCCTTGAAGCCAATAAAGCCAAATTCCAGGGAGCGGGCAATAAAAAATTCCTGTCGTTTGACGGCGGCATGTCCGTATTGATCGACCGGCTGGAAGAAAGTATGGCGGCTGCGGAAATCATGAAAGGTACGCAGGTGTCAGCCATTGGGAAGAGAGGGAAAGCCCTGACGCTTCGCCTGGCAGATGGCAGCAGCCTGGACGCCGATTACGTCATCATCACGACTCCGCACGATCATGCTCAGCAGGTATTGGGTTTGAATGAGCTGGAGCCCGAATTCAACCAATTGCACAATTCCTCGCTGATCAGCATCTATCTCGGTTTCGACGTGCCGGATGCGGAGCTGCCGGCGGATGGCACCGGGTTCATCGTTTCTGAGAACACCGATCTCCGGTGCAATGCCTGCACGTGGACCAGCCGCAAATGGACGCATACCTCCAAAGAGAATCATTTGCTGGTGCGCCTGTTTTATAAGAGCTCCAACCCAGGTTTCGCGGAATTGAAAGAAATGACGCAACAACAGCTGACTGAAGTTGCACTCGAAGATCTGCGCAAAAGCCTCAAGCTGGAAGCCCAGCCTACATCGGTGGAAGTGACCGGCTGGAACGGCAATATGCCGAATTATAATATGAATCATAAAGTAGCGGTCGAAGGGCTTGAACGCAAGCTGGCTGAACAGCTGCCGAACGTTCGACTGGCCGGCGCTTCCTATTACGGCGTCGGCATCGGCGCCTGTATCCAAAATGGCAAGGATCTGGCTGAATCCATTACGGAAGAATTGATCCGCGAATAAAAAAAGCACCAAAAAGCCTCACTTCCGTAGTCACGGAAGTGAGGCTTCAAAATTAAATCAATCCATTGCGTAAAGGCGTTTGAAGCCTGAGAAATGCTTGCCCCAATAGCTATCGTTCAAACTCGTAACTTGAACTTTGTCGCCGCCGGCATGGACAAATTGGTTGTTGCCGATATAGATACCCATGTGGGAAATTCCCGGGCGATACGTGTTTTCGAAGAACACCAGGTCGCCAACTTGCGGTGAGCTGATATCATATGAACGTGCATCGTATCCGGTCGTGTTCGTGCGCGGAACCTTAATGCCGGCTTGGTTATAAACATGATAGATAAATCCGCTGCAATCGAAACCGCTGGCAGTCGAACCGCCCCAGACATAAGGTGTGCCGACAAGGGATTTGCCCATTGCCACAATTTTACCGACTGTATCAGTCGCTGCCGGTGGGGCAGGATTTGATACAGGAGTTGTTTGTGAAGGTGCTGTTGTAGAGTTTTCGATTTTGAGAACCTGGCCGATACGGATCATACTCGAAGTCAGGCCATTCCAGTTCATCAATTGAGTAACGGAAATGCCGTTGCGGTAAGCGATGCCTGTTAATGTGTCGCCGCTGACGACTTTGTAGGTTCTTGCTGTCCCCGAGGATGGTGCCGGAGCAGCTGCGGCTGGTGGTTGAGGTGCAGTCACGGAAGGTGAAGAAGAAACAGCAGCGCCGTTAACTGTCAGTTTTTGTCCCGGGAAAATCAGGTGGCCGGAAATCTTGTTCAGTTCTTGAATTTTGCTGACTGTTGTTTTATGTAAGGAAGCAATTCTTGATAATGTGTCGCCTGATTTTACTGTGTATGTAGCTGTTGCATTGCTGACCGGCTGCGAAGGAGCGGGTGCCGGAGCAGTTGCTGAACTGCCGCTTGCTGCTGTCGTAACTTTAAGAACCTGATTCGGAAAAATAGCATCCGATGAAAGCTGGTTCCACGTTTTCAGGTTTGCTACGGAAACATTATGTTGGCTCGCAATTTTCCAGAGGCTGTCTCCGGATTTGATCTTATATGTAGAACTTGCTTCTGCATCTGCAACACCGATCAAAAGAGCTAAGGAACCGGAAGCAATTACTGAAAAGGCTATTTTATTCATATTTTCTCTCCCTTTATATGTTAAATTTTTATAGTTAAACAGTATAGTTTACTTATTAATTTTAGTACTCTCTATTCTAGGCGCAAAGAATAGAATAGGCAATACGATTTATTGTTACATTTTGATTACAAAAATGAAAACGGGTTTTATAAGGGAATATGACGGGTATTAATCATTTTTAATTCGAAAGCATAAGAATATATAGAGTTCTCATTGCCAAATGTTGTAATATTTGCCATGATTACATCAGAAATATAGAAATTTTGAAAAGGGGTATTAGTTGATGCAGATCAAACCGATGGAAGAAACGATTGCTGGGGTATTGGGAATTGAAATGGGAGAAATTACGGAAGAAAAGGTGACGGCAACGATGCCAGTCAATGCCTCGACTCATCAGCCGTTCGGACAGCTCCACGGAGGAGCATCCGTTGTGCTTGCCGAAACCGTTGCAAGTATCGGAACCTGGTATCTCATTGATCAGCAAAATGAATTTGCTGTAGGGCTGGAAATTAATGCTAATCACATTAGAGGAAAACAGGACGGCATCGTCACGGCAATTGGCACGCCGCTGCATAAAGGGCGCACGACAATGGTGTGGGATATAAAAATTGTCGATGAAGAAGAGCGGCTGATTTGTGTATCCAGATGCACGGTCGCAATTGTGCAAAAGAAAAAGTAGATTGTTACTTTGCTGCCAATCTAAAATAGCCAAAAAACCCCCGCTGAAAATTCTTCAGCGGGGGTTACTGCTTTATAGAACTTTTTCTTGTTCCAGTGCTAACAGGAATTGCTTGAAATCGATACCGGCACGAAAACCGGTCATCGTTCCGTTTTTGCCGATTACGCGGTGGCAGGGAACGGTAATAAGAACGGGATTGGCTCCGATAGCTGCGCCGACAGCCCGGACAGCGGTTGGGCGGTTGATTCGCTGGGCGATTTCTGAATAAGAAACGGTTGTACCATAAGGGATTTCCTGCAGCGCCTGCCAGATTTGTTGCTGAAAAGGCGTCCCTTTGGCATCAATCGGCAAGGAAAGCGTGCGGCTTGTGCCATTGAAATATTCCTGAAGCTCGCGGACGTAAGGTTTCAATGCCTGATGGTCCTCAATCAGTTCGTGCTCTTTGAATTTCTTGCTGATTTTTGCAGAAAAATCTTCAAAACGCTGCCCCGGTGTGCTGATGTAACAAAGGCCTTCGGAACTTTTTGCGAGATACAATTGCCAGTCCCCAAATGAAACCCGGGTCCATTCAATCTTTCTTTCGGGCAAAGACATATTTTATTCCTCCCTTTCTAATTCCACCAGACTTACGCAAGAAATACATGCTTATTTTCAGTATACAAGATAAGATTGAATTATTAACTATTTCGGTTCATAATTTAGGGTAGAGTGGGTCAATTTAATGATAAAAAAAACATAATTCTGTTTTAGCCCTTTTCATTGGGGAATAAGAGAGTTAACATGAAAGGGAGTGCAATGATGGCTGAGGATAACAACAAGCCAAAATCTCAGCAGCAGCAAAGTGATTTGACGTTGAAGCAGGAAGAACAGGCGATCAAAGAGCAGGCACGCCTCCAGAACGAGAAAAATAATAGGAACAACACCGAGAATCAGCAGAAATGATGTCAAAGACTTTACTTCCCGCATGTCGGTCTATGCCGGTATGCGGGTTTTATTCATATAAACTGTTGACCGCAAATGTATTGGGGAAACGGAATATTATTTGAAAAGAGAGTGGACGCGATGTTCGATAATTTACAAGAATTGATGGATGCGAGAGCGATTAAGGACAAGCGTTCGGTCTCGTGGAATACAATATGTGAAACGGAACAGCTGACGGAAAATTTCTTGCGGGATAATGAATCGCAAGTGAATTGGTATCTGGTTTCCGGCCATCAGCAATTGTCGGAAGCCTTTATCCGCGAATTCAGCGGAAGGCTGTATTGGGATGAAATTATACGCACGCAAAGGGTGTCCGAAGCATTTATCGAAGAGTTTGCGGAGGCGGCAAAATGGAGTCATGACGCCGATAAATTGAGCAAACGGCAGAAAAAAACCTGGGAAAATGAAGCAAGCCTCTTTAATGCCAACCAATACTGGGAAATTGTTTCCCGCAAAAAAGAGTTATTGAATTCGAAAGGCCTTTCTCCGGCGTTTATCGAGAGGCATAGTGAAACATTGTCCTGGCCCTCCTTATCGGCCTGTCAGCAATTGCCGATGTCGCTGATCGATCGGCACCCGCACCGCGTGGATTGGATTGCCGTAACCCGTTACCAGGTGTTGTCGGAACTGTTTATCGAGAAGCATCGCAGCAAAGTGGAATGGGAGACCATCACGTTTCACCAGGAATTATCCGAGCTGTTCATCAACAGGCATCATGCGAAAATGAGTTTTATTTCTGCGGAACAGAAAAGGTCCATTGCCTTTATTTACACGCATCTGGACAAAATGGATGCCGAAACACTCGTGAAATATCAGGATTTTCGGACAGTCAGAAATTACGGTCCGATGGATGTCTATGTGATTGCAAAAAATGGCCGCAGAAAGTATATTTTGAAATTCAAAGACACCGGCAAAAACGAGATACTGGATTATTACAAAACGGATGAAGAAGAACTGCTTGAAATTTTGCAGGAATATCATCTGGCCGAATGGATTGAACAGGATTTTCCGGAACTGCTGGTCGGTGAAGAGACTGCCTAAAAAATGTTGAATATCAAGTCAGTAAGGGAAGGTGATTGATCTTCCTTTGCTGCCTTTTTTATTTCACCGAAAAGAAGTTCGAATAGTCCGATATATGAATGGCAATAATTTTTTAAAGTGATAAAATTCTGTTATAAGGAAATGAATAACTATAAAAAACCAGAGGATTTGAGGAGGCCATATGGACAACAGAGTCGCAATTATCGATTATGTCCAACAAGGAAATTCCATTTATGTGAATTTGGAAGTTTTTGATGCAGGGCAAAATAAAGTATATATAGAAGAAATTCGATTTCTTGGAGACATGCCCTACGGAGATCTCCTGCATGAAAGAAAATCGCCGTTGACGGACAATTGCCGCGTGGCAACAATAGCATACTTGAAGAACTATTTCAGTCGTTGAAAAAGGAGGCGGACCATGGGATTCCAGACAGGAAAAGCCAGCAGAAAATCGCTTGCAATGACAGTTTATAACAATGGGTTTGCGTCGGTAAAAGAGATACGCAGTCTGACTATGGAGGCCGGCGTGAATTTATTGGTGATTGAGGATCTTCCTGAACAAATCGAAGCAGATTCTTTTTACATAAAAGGAGTCTCCGTTTTGGAACAAACTTTTGAAAATGCTCCGATTAACAGAGAACAATTGCTGAAAAAGCACATCGGGCGGCTGATCACAATCAGGAATACGGATTTCGGGGAAGAAATGAAACTCCGTTTACTGGCTGCGGTACCTGACCTTATTGGTAAAAATGAAGAAACGGGTGAAATCATTATCAACCCCACTGGAGACGTTGTGCTGGCTCCGGATGAAGAGAGAATGCAGCTGCATCCGGCGGTCCATTGCCGCATAGAACCTGTGGCTGTGCAATCCGATATCGAACTGTTTTATCTAACGGCCGGAATATCCTGGAATGCCACTTATACAGCCGAGCTTCACGCGGATAAAATTTATCTTGCCGGCTGGATCACTATTCGTAATTATACCGGCACAAATTTTGAAAATTGCACTGTAAAAGCAATTGCAGGCAACGTGAGAAGGGACAGAAGCACATTCCCACTTATGGAAAATGAAGCCTCTAGAAGCGGATCTTTCGGGGGAGGAACTGAAGAATATGGATTCGCTGATATGAATGTCTATAAAATCGACAGGCCCATCTCCATTTCAGATGGCCAAACCAAACAGATTCCATTCCTGCATACCCAAGATTTTGATGTTCAGCGGAATTATAAAATAGAAAAAGGGAAGAGCAATGCAGCTGTCCATTTGCAATTCGGTAAGACTGTTGGAGGTGGATCCAAACTGCCGCTTCCGAAAGGAATCATGAAATTTTACGAGCGGGATAAAGAAGGCGGCCTGGAATTTATTGGCGAAGACAGCATCGAATACACACCTGCAAGCGAAAAACTAAATGTGAAAATTGGAGAAGCCAATTATTTAACTACAAAAGCACGGGAAAAAAGCCGGAAAATTGTGGACGGCCATGAATATGTGACGTTTGAGTATCAAATTAAAAACAGCAAGGCGGAAAATGTGGGCATCCTTCTTGAGCACATTGTCGACGATGCCATTTGGGAGATGGAATCTTCCACTCACGATTACGAGTTGATGGACTCGCATAAGCTGGAATTTCACGTCCGACTCCGCGCCGGGAATTCTGTTGATGTTGAATTCACCTATAAAGTGAAACATACTCAATAACCGGCATAGAAAAGCTCCAGACCATTATGCGGTCTGGAGCTTTTTCTATTTATTCCTCGCTCAGTTTCCGTTTCCCAAAAATGAAATAATAATAGATGGAAGAAACGATGTAGAGTACAGCCGTGATTGTGAAGGCGTACGCATAGCCCCAATAAGAACCGAAGGCGATGACGAGGGCGGCAGCGACCGGACCCATCGTGGCCCAGCCGACATTGAAGACCATCTGGTTCACCGAATTGGCGAGCCCTTTGTATTTATCATGCACCACTTCCATGGCAATGGCGCTTTGAATGGGGTTGCCTGCATTCATCAGCGCCTGCCGCAGCAGAAAGCCTAGGGAAGCAAGCAGCAGCGAAGTGGTATAGGCAGTTAAAATCAAAAACGGAATCGATAGCACCTGAAAGATGATCAGCGCCTTGACCTTGCCGACCCGCCGCACAAGCATCGGGCCGATCAACATGGCGACAGCGGTCATTGCCGAGCCCAAAGACAGTATCAAGCCAATGTATGCATTCGAGGCATCAAAGCGATTGGCAAAGTACAGGTTCAAATACGGCACGACCAACCCCGAACCGAGGCCAATCAGCAGACTGGCAAACGAAAAATGGAAAATGACAATCAGGTTTCGCCGCAAACCGGGATCATCCGGTTCAATATCGATGCGGGTGTCCACTTTTTCGGAAGGGGCAGGCACTTTATTGCTGAGCTTAAACAACGGCAATAAACCGGCTGCGAAAATTATTGCGCCGAAAATCAGCGACCAGCGGATGGCGTCGACTGCTTCCATTAAAAGAACTACCTGGAACACATCGGATACCACTCCGCCAAGCAGGCTGCCGACCACATTGGCGGCAGTCATCAGCGCAAAGTAGATGCTGAACATGTGGACACGTTCAGCGGGCTTTGAGTTTTCGGCAAGCAGCGGAACACCGGAGACCTGGACAAATGCCATGAACAGGCCGGTGAAAAAAGCGGCAGTTACCAGAGGAGATTCAAGAACAGCAAAGCTTCGGTAAAACAAGGTGACGGCCCCCAGTGTGGCGCCGACAATAATGATCCATTTGCGTCCCAATTTATCACTCAGAAAACCGGCCGGGATCAGCATGATGGCCGAAGCCATGGCCGTCATGGAAATCACTTTTCCGTTGACGGTTGCCGGCATGCCGAGTTCTTTTATGTATAGATTATACATAACCATGAAAACGCCCAACCCGATCTGAATCAGGACATTGGCCAGCATAAATAATTTGATGTTTCGATTAAAGGAAAGGATGTTTTCCTTCCACTCCATAAACCAGGATTTCATTTCGTCCACTCTTTTCTTACGAATGTTATTTCGCCTCTCTAAATATATAGGGAGACGTAAATAAAATCAATGGATTCCGATTATTTTATTGGACGTTATATGTTTTAATGTTATATCTGAATATTATTATATTTCACTTTCCCCTTGATAGCTTCTTTCAGCATGCTATAATTGGTCCATTCTAAAAGAATATTCACTCATATAATAGCGGGGATATGGCTCGCGAGTTTCTACCGGTTTACCGCAAATGAACCGACTATGAGAAGCAACGAAACGACAGGATTATGCCCTTTTTGGCGCATATTTCTTTGCGTTTCCTTTCGACTTCAAGCTCGAAGGACATTGCTCCGCTCATGGTTATGAATGGATGCACGTTCTGAGGGCTATTTTTTATGCCCTCGTCCGTGACGAAAGGGGACCAGTGATATGAAGCAATTACAGGAGAAAATTTTAGCAGAAGGAAAAGTCTTGTCAGAATCTGTATTGAAAGTGGATTCCTTCCTGAATCATCAGATCGATCCGGTATTGATGGAGGCGATTGGCGAAGAATTTGCCGCGCGCTTCGCGGATGCGGGAATTACCAAAATACTGACCATCGAATCCTCAGGAATTGCGCCCGCTATGATGACGGGATTGAAAATGGGCGTCAAACCGGTATTTGCACGCAAAAGCCTGTCACTCACGATGAAGGACCATTTATATACGGCAAACGTTCATTCATTTACGAAAAATGTTACAAGTGAAATTTCGGTGTCAAAGGATTTTTTGCATAAAGGCGATGTTGTCCTCATCCTGGATGATTTTTTGGCGAATGGGCAGGCAGTTCTTGGGCTGTTGGAAATCATTGAACAAGCCGGAGCTTCGCTTGCCGGCGTGGGCATTGTTATTGAAAAAGGCTTTCAGCCAGGAGGAAAGGCGATTCGTGAACGCGGGATCCGAGTAGAGACGCTGGCAAACATTAAAACGATGGCCAATGGCAAAGCGGAGTTTTTTAAGGAGGCACACAATTAATGAAAAAGTTTTTTGGTGAATCAGCTTTGGGATTGCAGCATGTTTTGGCAATGTACGCCGGAGCGGTATTGGTTCCTTTAATCGTTGGAGGGGCATTGGGCCTGAACTCCGAGCAATTAACCTATTTGGTATCAATCGATATCTTGTTATGTGGTGTAGCGACGCTTCTGCAAATTGTCAGCAACCGCTTTTTCGGCATCGGACTGCCGGTCGTTCTTGGCTGTACATTTACGGCGGTCGGACCGATGATTGCCATTGGCGGCGAATTCGGCATTTCCGCAATTTACGGAGCAATCATCGCTTCCGGAATATTTGTAATATTGATCAGCAGCTTCTTTGGCAGTCTTGTGCGCTTCTTCCCGCCAATCGTTACCGGCTCTGTCGTGACGATTATCGGAATAACGCTAATTCCTGTAGCCATCAATAATATGGGCGGCGGCCAGGGAGCTGCAGATTTCGGTTCGCTGACCAATATTTCATTGGCATTTGGAACGTTGATTTTCATCATCTTGCTCTATAAGTTTTCAACCGGCTTTGTCAGAGCGATTTCGATTTTGCTTGGCCTTGTAGCCGGTACATTGGTTGCAGGATTCATGGGATTGGTCAACTTTGCACCGATTGCAGAAGCTTCATATTTCCATATGGTCAAACCGTTTTATTTTGGGATGCCAACTTTCGAATGGTCCGCCATTCTGACGATGAGCTTGGTTGCGATGGTTTCGTTGGTTGAATCGACGGGCGTTTATTTTGCCCTGAGCGATATCACGAAAAAGAAATTGGAACAGAAAGATTTGGCGAAAGGCTACCGCGCGGAAGGCTTGGCCATTTTCCTGGGCGGCATTTTTAACGCTTTCCCGTATACGGCTTTTTCACAGAATGTCGGCCTGATCCAGATGTCCGGCGTCAAATCCAGAAGGATCATTTTCATCGCGGCGATGATGCTTATCACCCTTGGCTTCGTACCGAAAATCGCGGCCATGACCACAATTATCCCGATTTCTGTCCTTGGCGGAGCAATGCTGGCGATGTTCGGTATGGTTATTGCCCAGGGAATAAAAATGCTCGGCAAAGTGATGGGGGAATCCACGGAAAACTCCATGATCGTAGCTTGCTCGATTGGTATCGGCTTGGGTGTAACAGTGGTGCCTGAAATTTTTGCAATGGTGCCGAAAAGCTTTCAGATTCTGACAAGCAACGGCATCGTCGCCGGCAGTATAACGGCGATTGTGCTGAATATTGTCTTTAATATGATTCCAACGAGAAGAAAGTCAAAAGTAGATGCAACTCGTTCCAGCTCGGCCACAGCAACAGAAAATGCACTCAGTCATAATTAAAAAAAGACTCCAAATCGGCAGGGAAAATTGCCGGTTTGGAGTCTTTTTTATCTGCTCTTAATGGAAAGGAAATCCAGTGTTCGGGCCAAGGTTTCCTGTCCGTCGAGGGTATCCAGCGCATATTGGAACTCGTGCTGGAGATTCTTATCGGTGCCTTGGAAGAACATCGTCTCAACCTCCGCACCCGCTGCCGTTAACATGCTGGCAAACTCTGCGGATTGAGGGGCGAGCGGGTCGCCGTCTCCGGCCGAAATGAACGTATCAGGAAAATCTCCGGTGATGTGCCGGACTGTCGACAATTCCTGTATGTCTGCAAAATTTTCGAATTCAGCAGTGCCGGTATAGGTGTTCAAAAAATAATCGATATTCGGAAATCCTGTATCTCGGACAGTCGCCATATTATACAAGCCGCAAAACAATAAAGCACCGCGGACATTTTCCGAATCAACAGCTGGTTGAATCCCCATTGCACCGGCCAAGCCGCTATTTGATAAAACGGCGCTGAGCTGGCTGGCAATTTGCGCTCCGGCAGAATCGCCGCCGATGAATATGCGGTTCATATCGCCGCCAAAGTCAGCGGCATGGCGCTGCAAGTATTCCAGCGCCGCATTTGCCTGCAGCACCGGACCCGGATAAAGCTGTTCGGGTGCGAGGCCATAATCCATATTGGCAACCAGGTAGCCGTCGTGCGCAAGCGTCATGGCATAGTCACGCCGGCTGTCTTTGGACCCGCCGACATACCCGCCGCCGTGAATCCATAAGATAATTGGAACAGCCTCATCCCTGTTTTCAGGAATATAGATGTCCAGCAGCGCTCCGGAATCTTCTTCGTAAACAAGATCAGAAATCACAGTCACTCCCGCTCTGACTTCTTCTATATAAGGAGGGGGGGCAAAGACGGCTGATCCGCCGGGTTCCTTGGAAGCGGCGGCGTCTTGTGGCGCCAGCAAATCCTTTGCCGATACCACAGCCACCAGCAATAGAAGTGCAATCAGCAGGAAAATTACTATTCTATTTGGCAGAAAGTTAGTAGATTTTTTCATGGAGCACATCCCGACATCAGAGTCTGTCAATTCATTGTTAGTATTTCATCCTATCTGCAATGATTGTAACAAAGAAAGAGACTAATTGCTCAAATCTTGTAATATATGCAATTTGCGCTTCTTTTGTGGGGAAGCGGGTAAATAAACGGGTAATGATTTAATAACAATTTGCGAATTATGAGGAGCGCTGTATATGTTCGGCTTAGGAGATTTATTGGCATTAATAATTTCAGCATTTATCATTCTGCCTGTTGTCGTTTTCCTGCGCGAAATGGGGTATGTAGTCGCCAGTCTGATATTGGGTGTAAAAAACCCCCGGCTCACCATAGGCTCGGGCCCGAGAATTGTGAAGGTCGGAATGTTCGATATTCGAAAATACTATCACCTGTATAGCTGGTTTTCCTATGACTCTTTAAAAAGAGAAAGTAAATTTTCTTATATTATGTTATATGCCGGACCAATCCTGTCGAACGTCATCGTGGCCGTGACAATAAATGCAATGCTGGCAAACGACATGTTTGAAGACAATACAACATTCTGGAACCGGTTTATCTTTTATGCATTCTATTACGTATTGTTCGACGTTGTTCCGATGAAAACGGCGAATGGCATGCCCAATAATGGGTTGATCATCTATGAAATGCTGCGTTATGGAAAACGCACCGATTTTAACGAAGAGCAGTTTCTGCCGGGCACATCGGAAGTGGAAGAGCAGTATAATGAAGAAATGGAAAAAATCGAAGAAGTAAAAGAACATCAAAAAGACGTTGCAGAGGGCAGTGCAGACGATAAAAGGGAAGAGCATCAGCAGAAATCGGAAATTGAACGGGACAAAGAGCAACAGCTGGAAGACTTAAGGGATGCTGAAAAGCTTGTGAAAGATAAGAAACAGAAATTTAAAGAAAACAAACCGGAATAGAGCAGCATAATCAGCAGGGTATCTTGAATTCGAGATATTTAATTGATATGATTGAGGTAGAAAGTCTTAAGGCAAAGGAGCGAAGTTAAATGGAGAAGAAAATCACAGGCATCCATCACATTACCGCCATTGTTGGCGATGCACAGGAAAACGTGGATTTTTACGCAGGCGTGTTAGGGTTACGGATGACGAAAAAAACTATCAATTTTGATGATCCGGGTACCTATCATCTTTACTTCGGCAATAACGAAGGAGAACCTGGCACCATTATGACCTTCTTCCCGTGGGGCAACGCCTACCGCGGGAAAATCGGCGATGGCCAGGTAGGAGTAACAGCGTTCGCGGTGCCTCCAAACAGCCTGGAGTTTTGGAAGGAGCGATTGGAGAAATTCAAAGTTCCTTATACCGAACATGAACGTTTCAATGAAAAATATGTGGGGTTTGAAGATCCCCATGGACTTCTTTTGGAATTGGTGGAAAGAGCTGATGGCAAGAACAGTACCTGGGATTTTGGCGACATCACGGAAAAAACAGCCATCAAAGGATTTGCAGGAGCCCTGCTGTTTTCAGCCAACGCCGAGAAAACTTGGGAGTTGCTGGAGTCGGTGATGGGCCTGGAGAAGATTGGCGAAGAAGGAAACATCATCCGCTTTCAGTCAACCGCTGACATTGGCAATATCATCGAAGTGATGACGGAACGCCAGGGTACCGGGCAGATGGGAGTCGGCACTGTCCACCACATTGCGTATCGTGCCGAAGACGACGCCGATCAGCTTGAGTGGAAAGAAAAGATTGAAAACTGGAGGCTCGGCGTAACGCCGGTGCAGGACCGGAATTATTTCAATTCCATCTATTTCCGGGAATACGGCGATATCCTTTTCGAAATCGCCACCGACCCGCCAGGATTCGCGATTGACGAGCCCCTTGAATCTTTGGGACAAGACTTAAAACTTCCGCAGCAATATGAACCCATCCGCAAACGGCTGACACAAGAATTGCCGAAGCTGCAGGTTCGGAATTTGGATTAAATACAAATAACGAAAGGAGCAACGGACATTGTCCGCTGCTCCTTTTATACGTGATGGATTTATTTTGACACCAGTCCGCGCAAGGCAAGATTGATGTTTTGCGGGCGTTCCGCCAGCCTTCTCATAAAATAGGCGTACCAGTCTTTCCCGAAAGGCACATACGTCGTGAAAGAGAATCCTTCCGCAGCTAATTCTTCCTGCATTTCCGTGCGGAATCCGTAGAGCATCTGGAATTCAAAGCGGTCATGAGGAATGTCATGTTCTTCAACATATCTCTTCACTTCGTTGATGATATTATGGTCATGGGTTGCAATGGAAGTAAACGCTTTCCCGTGCAGCCGAAGTTTGATCAATTTCAGGAAGTTTTCATCGATATCCTGTTTGCTTTGCAGGGAAACATCCGGAATTTCTTTATAGGCGCCTTTCACCAGACGCAAACGAACGTCTTTCAAAAGGTCCAGGTCTTTTTCTGACCGATATAAGTAAGCTTGGATAACTGTTCCGACATTCAGGAAATCCTTCCGCAATGCCATTAAAATATCCATGGTTTGCTGGAGGTGGGCGTAATCTTCCATGTCCAGGTTGATGAATATATCATATTTTGCAGCCGCTTCGGCAATTTCGCGGATATTTTCGAAGGTGAAATCAAAGTCGATATCAAGACCGATTTGCGTGAGTTTAATCGACATATGGGCACTGACGCCGTGTTCTTGAATAGCTTCGATCGTATTCAGGATGCTTTCTTTAGCGGCAGTTGCTTCTTCTCTGCTGTAAACGAACTCACCGAGGTTATCGATGGTGGCACTGATTCCCACGCTATTCAATTCTTTAACCGATTTCATCACACTGTCAATGTCGGTTCCGGCCACCATTTTGCCGGCTCCCAGTTTTAAGCCCCATTTTTTTGCACCGCTGTTCAATAATTGGTTTTTGGACAAAGCAATAAAAAAGTCTCTAGTTACACCCATAATATTTCCTCCTATACTATCAAACGACTTAATTTATCTCGAAAAACTAGCAGCTCGGCAAAGAATTGAATACAGCTTCTTCATCGGGAAGTCTCTTAGAGAAAACCCAGTGAAACGCTGTGCGCTCGTATCGCAGATATATTATAATTGATGGTTTGAAGTCAGCATATCATTAAATATTACAGAAATAAAACTATTCTAATTAAAAAAATTATATTAATGTCCATTTTAGGAACTGGGGTCTACGCAATAGGCTATATAGGTGTAGAATGGATATCAACTCTTGAGTTAAAACGGAAAGGAAGAGGCGTTATGAAAGCTATTGCAGCAAAAGGTTTTACCGTGTCAGTATCAATATATGCTTTGCTGCATTTCGTTACCTATTTCTTCTATAATGACGCGCTGTTCAAAGTGCTGTCTGTTTTCGGGCTGCTGACACTGGTTTTTGCGCTGCTGCTGCTTTCTGCGAATAAATTACAATTGCCGATTTTCCTGACGACAATTGCCGTTGCTGTCCTCCTTTTCACCGGGGAATCGCTGATCACGGATCTCGCGGGAGGCTTTTTGCAGATGCGCAGCCTGATTTCGTTATTGCTGATTGTGCCGATCATCAGCTGGGTGTTGAACGAAGAGCCTTATATAGATGAAATTATGAGCTATGGTCATAATCTGCTCAATGAAAGCCGCAAGTTTTATTTGGGCGTAACTGGAATGACCCAGATCATTTCCCATTTTCTGTTGTTCGGGGCGGTTCCCATGATGTATGGCTTTATCGACACCTTTTTAAAAAATCAGAAGAGTGAAGCATGGGAGAATTTCAAAGGAACAGCCATTTTGCGCGGATTTGCTTTATCGACCTTATGGGTCATCAGCATTCCAAGTTTCATCTTCGCGGTGGAAGCGTTGGGTGCGACCTTGTGGAAATCAGTCGTTCTTGGATTTGCTGCAGCTGTTGCCGGAAGTTTGCTGGGCGCTGTTTTTGCTTACCGGCAGGAAAAGAAAGGCGAGGAAGACTTTTCGGCTATTTTGACTACGGAAATCACCAAAGCCATGAAAAATTCCAGGAATACGGGAAAATGGAATCGGGATGTCGCCGAGTTCGTTTTTCTTTTTGTGTCATTATTTGGCACCATCTTTATTGTCCAGGCGATTTGGAACATCGACTTTTTGGTCGTGATTCCGCTGGTGATTCTATTTTGGACACTTCTTTATTTCCTGGTAAAAAAGCGCATGGGAAATTATATCAGAGACACCAAGCAATATTTTTACAGCGGAATTTCCAGGCAGGCGCAGCAGTTCAGTATTTTATTGTCCGCCGGCCTGCTGATTTATGCGCTGAATAAATCAGGAGCAGGGTCGTATGTCATCGATGGCATGAACTATCTGACAGAAATCGTGCCGTTCCTGAACATCCTGCTGCTGCTCCCTTTTATCCTGATCTTCTTAGGGTTTATCGGACTGGGTCCATTGCCGGTAATCGTTCTGGTGACGGGAATTCTGGAAGGTGCGTCTTTGCCGTATCCACCGGAACTGGTCGTGCTGGCAGTGACATCGGGAAGCGTGATTTCCATCATTCTGTCTCCGATGGTCATGCCGGTCATTATTTTAAGCAGCATGAATGGCTTGAGCGGTATAAGGAACGGGCTTCAATTCAATTTGAAGTATGCCATCGCTTTCTATGTCATGATCCAGCTGTTCATCCAGACAAGCATCCTTTTATAAGAAACAAATCCACCTTCATGATGGGTGGATTTTTTTAAGAAATATGTAGAATTAATTAATCTTCATTTATATGCCGCTTCGGCGCTAGGAGATACCAAGATATGGAGCAAAACAGCGCAGACTCCTGGGGGACCAAGCGAAGTGCTGAGATCCACTCGGGCGAAGTGAAACGAGACCGAGTTAGCTCAGCGCGAGCCCCCCGGAAAGCAAGCTGTTTTGCGGAATATCGACTGGTATAAGTTCTACATAATATAGTTGGCGAAAAACTCTTGTTTTGGTAGGCTGTATATAACTTTAGCCGGGATGTGTAAGAATCGGCGATGCAGAAGGAGGAGTTTGTTTGGTAATTCTTCATTTACTTACAGGATCTTATGCGAGCAGGGACAAAGAAGGCGTCAAACTGTGGCAGTTCGACATGGCTGCAGGTGAATTAAAAGAGATTGCAGGTGTCAGCGGAATTGAACGGCCGTCGTTCCTCACAATCCATCCATCGCGGGAAATGTTCGTTTCAGGCAGCGAAGATTTTAATGGGGAACTTGTATCTTATGAGATAAAAACGAATGAGGGATTGATAAAAGAACGCAGCCGCAGCGGAGGCAATGGGGACCATCCCGCATACGTCACGATTGATCGGAGCGGCAAATGGCTGCTGTCCGTCAATTATTCCGGCGGCAATGTGAATGTGTTCCGGCTGGAAAATGATTATACAATCGGACAACAGACAGATGCTGTGCAGCATGAAGGTTCAGGGCCGAACGGGGAAAGGCAGGATGCAGCCCATCCGCATTCCGTGATACAAGTTCCCGGAAAAGATTTGTTCGCCGTATCGGATCTTGGCACGGATGCGATTTACTTCTACGAGCTCGAACCGCAAAACGGCAAGCTGTCGCTGCAACAGGCAATCCATGCAGAAGGGGGAAGCGGCCCGAGGCATCTGGTGTATCATCCGGAGAAACCGGTTTTCTACTCGCTGGGCGAACTGGATTCTACAATAACGGTCTATTCATTCGATCAGAAAAATAGAATGGAACAGGTGCAGCGCGTCTCGCTGTTGCCGACGGGATACAATGAAGAAAACACGGCCGCTGAAGTGGCCGTGTCCGAAGACGGCAAAATCTTGTACGCTTCAAACAGAGGGCATGACAGCATCGTCTCTTTTGAAATCGATGCAACCGGCAAACTGCACAGCCCCGAATTCACCAGCAGCGGAGGAAGCGGCCCGCGTCACTTCTCATTGGTGCCCGGAGGAGACTGGCTGATCGTCGCCAATGAAAAATCAGATTCGCTGATCGTGCTGAAACTGGAAAACGGCCGGCCGGCAGAGCTGGTCCAGGAAATCCAAACCAGCTCACCGGTCTGCGTGAAATTCATAAACCCCAATCAATAGAGAAAACAGGCGTCGGACAAATGTCCGGCGCCTGTTTTCTATTTACCAATCCTCTGTTTCTTTTTCAATTACCCCGAACTCTTTTAAGAGGCTCGTGAACCGGCTTTCGGTGGTTCCTTCAAAAGCGTCAATCGTGCAATCCGAATGTGGCGGGTAACCCAGCTCGTTTGCATGCTCCAGCGTCGACTCCTCGAGGAAGTTTGTCGCATCCGCTTCCTGGAAGCAGGAAGGCGCGATGTATGTCCGGAACGTATGCTCCAGCACCACCCGTGTGTTGGGAGGTGGTACATTTTCACGCGGCACAAAAAGAAAGATCAGAAATGCAATGGCAGCCAAAAGGCCAAGTAGAATCCAAATGTTCTTTTTTTTCATCGATTATTCCTCCGCCAGCAAAATTTCAACATCGCTCAAAATTTCATCGGCAGGCGGGTTGATGCCATCGTAATATTTTCGGACAACGCCTTCGCGGTCAATCAGATAAAAAGAAGTCCCGTGGACAACCTGGTCTTCATTTTCCGGCTTCCTAGCAATAGATTGGAAATTCGCCATTGCAAATTCATCGATCTTTTCAGGGGAATAGCCGGTCAACAAATCCCAGCTGCCGAGATCCGCGCCGTAATTCTCGGCATAGGATTTTAAGACTTCAGGTGTATCAATAGTTGGATCCACACTGAAAGAAACGATTCTTACATCGAGCCCTTCTTGTTCCAGTTGTTCCTGGAGCGCGGTCATATTCGCCATCATCGGCAAACAGACGGTGGTGCAATTGGTGAAGACGAAATCCGCGAGCCAAACTTCACCTTCCAAATCTGACAGGCTGACGTCTTCATTATTTTGATTGGTAAACGTAAAATCTTCTATTTCCCAACTGACGGAATCTTCCAGTTGCTGACCGCAGCCGGCAAGGAAAAGGCTTAAGGTTATTATGAGGGCAAACCACTTGGTTTTCAGCAAGACTACCCGTCCTTTCTGAATGGATCATGAATCTCTCTAAGCGTAGTAGATATAATGCCGGCAAACAAGTAGCAGGTTCCAGAAACATGTGTAAATATTGCGAACGGCCGGAATCGGGTGAGCAATACTTCCAACGATTGGGAAATAAACAAAATGGAAATGAAAAGTTTACAAAATAATTAGATAATTTACAAAGGATTATCATTATGCGTGTAGAATCTAGTTAAGATAGACCATGGAGAAAGGCGATGCCAGGAGGTGGGGTCATGATTATCCGGGAGGAAAGGCTGACGGCAGATAAATTAGAGGATTTTCATAATGGCGTTATGACAGACGCATACCAGTACTTCGGGGCAAAGGTCGAAGCGGGGGAAACGTCCTTTACGCTATGGGCACCGGAAGTTGAAGGCGTGACTGTTGTTGTGTCAACTCCTCAGACCGGTGACAAGAAATCTTACGAAATGAACAGGATGCCGCACGATGCCACGGTTTGGCAAACTTATGTCGCTGAAGATTTGACGGGGCTTTCGTATGTTTATGAAATTCTTTTGCGGAATGGTGACCTGCTTGAGAAATCCGACCCTTATGCCAGGCAGGGAGAAATGCGTCCGAAAACGAAATCGGTAATTCCGGGGCAATCCCTTCACGAATGGATTGAACCCGTTTTGCAATGGAAAGAAAGTAACGCACAGAATCATTTCGAAAAACCGATGGCAATCTATGAGCTGCACATCGGCACATGGAAACGGAATAAGCAGGGAGCTTTCATGAATTACAGGGAACTTGCCGCGGAATTGGTGCCGTACGTAAAAAGTATGGGTTTTACCCATATTGAAATTATGCCGATTACTGAACATCCTCTCGATGAGTCGTGGGGTTATCAGGCAACCGGTTATTTTGCGCCGACAATCCGCTATGGAATCGCGGACGACCTGAAATACTTTGTGTCAGCATGTGCGGAAAATGGCATCGGTCTTTTTCTGGATTGGATTCCCGGGCATTTCTGCAAAGATGCGTTTGCGCTTGCGCTGTTCAACGGCAAGCCGCTTTATGAAGAATCGAGAGATGACCGAAGAGTGAATCCCGATTGGGGGACATTGAATTTTGATGTTCAAAAAGGGGAAGTGGTCAGCTTCCTATTGTCGAGTGCCCATTACTGGATAAGGGAATTTAAGTTTGACGGTTTCCGTATGGATGCAGTGATCACGCAGCTTTTTATCCCGAACGATGAATCTCGCGCCTTTAATGAGGAAGGCAAAAATTTTTTAAGGATTCTGGTAGCAAGCCTCAAGAAGGAATTTCCTCAAATCATCCTGATTGCCGAAGATGCATGGAACCATCCGAAAGTTACCCATGCCGCAGACGAGGGCGGAGTCGGCTTTGATTACAAATGGAATTTTGGCTGGGTGCACGACACCCTCGAATACATGAAAAAAACGTCGGTGGAAAGGCCTGAAAACCACGAGAAGATGAATTTTTCACTGATGTATCAATACGAAGAACGCTATATTCTGGCTTTTTCACATGATGAAGTGGTGCACGGCGAAAAATCATTATTAAATAAATTACCCGGAACGCTGATGGAAAAATTTGCCCAATTGCGTTTGTTGCTCGGCTTTTGGATTACTCATCCAGGCAAAAAATTGCTGTTCATGGGCCAGGAATTTGGCCATTTTGATGAGTGGGAATTCAAACCGGAGCTGGACTGGGCTTCTTTGGAGACTGAAGCGCATCAGCGGGTGGCGCTATTTATGAAAGACCTGTTGCAGCTGTACAAAGATGAGTTGGCGTTGCATCAATTGGACGATCATCCGAACGGTTTTGTTTGGCTTGATGCGGATAACCACGAACAAAGCGTCATTTCATTTATACGGAGAGGACGGAATCCTCAGGATGAATGTGTAATCCTTTGTAATTTTTCAAATAATAATTATCCGAAGTTTCGTGTGGGTGTGCCGCAAGCGGGTGAATACCGCCAAGTATTCTCAAGTGCTGCATCCAAATATGGAGGAACGGAAGAAATTGCTGCTCCGCCGGCACTCGCTGAAAATATGGAGGCCGATGGACAGGCAAGGTCCATAACCATTCCGTTGCCGGAATATACAATGACGATCTGGAAAATGATTGAGAAAAGGAGTGAAGTGGATTGAAAAAACAAATTGTTGCTATGTTATTGGCCGGAGGGCAAGGGACGAGGTTGAAAGAATTGACCTATGCAGTGGCGAAACCGGCAATCCCATTCGGCGGAAAATACCGCATCATCGATTTTCCGCTATCCAATTGCACAAATTCAGAAATTCACACGGTCGGCGTTTTAACCCAATACGAGCCCCATTTATTGCATCAATATATTGGCCTGGGCACTCCTTGGGACCTGGATCGCCGCGATGGCGGTGTAACAATGCTCCCTCCTTATGCAGAAGCTGACGGCATCAAATGGTATGACGGCACAGCGAATGCAATTTTCCAGAACTTAAAATTTTTGGAGGCGCATAATCCGGAGTACGTGCTGATCCTGTCGGGAGACCATATATATAAGATGAATTATATGACGATGCTCGACTATCATCAAAAACAGCAGGCGGATGTAACCATTTCCGTTATCGAAGTGCCGTGGGAAGAAGCCAGCCGCTTCGGTCTGATGGAGACAGATGATGACATGCGGGTCACCAGATTTGTGGAAAAGCCCGAAAACCCGAAAAGCAATCTGGCGTCGATGGGGGTTTATATTTTTAATTATGAAAAGCTAAAAGAATACTTGGTCAGCGATGTGGAAAAAGAGGATTCATCGCATGATTTCGGCAAAGACATCATTCCGGCGATGCTTGAGAACGGTGAAAAAATGATGGCCTACCGCTATAAAGGATATTGGAAAGATGTGGGGACGGTGGATAGCCTATGGGAATCGAATATGGATTTACTGGATCCTGATTCGGGGCTGGTGCTCCACGATGCGGCATGGAGAATCTTTTCATCGAATCCGCAGTTTCCGCCGCAGGTCGTGACGGCCACGTGCGATATTCAGGAATCTCTGGTGAATGAAGGATGCATCATCGAGGGGACCGTCAGAAGGTCCATTATCTCGCAGGATGTCCATATTAAAGAAGGTGCGGAAGTGGATGAGTGCGTGGTAATGGCAGGAACGGTCATCGGGGCAGGCGCGAAAATCAGACGGGCGATCATAACACCTGATCTTGAGGTGCCCGCCAACTTTGAGCTGCAGAAAATGGATGGAGAAATTACACTTTTAACCGAGCAAACCATCAGTAATTGGAAAGGACGTGAAGACAATGCGTTTAGCCGCGGTAATTGATGCAACAGTAACGATTCCAGGATTGAAAGAGTTGGCGATGTACAGGTCTTCCGCTTCCATTCCTTTTGCGGGAAGGTATCGCTTAATCGATTTTGCCTTATCCAGTATTGTAAATTCCAATATCAGTTCTGTTGGGGTTTTCGCGCCTCAAGGCAGTGTTTCGCTGCTGGATCATGTAGGGAAAGGGAAAAGCTGGGATCTGGACAGACGGAGAAACGGTCTTTACTTTCTTCCCACTTCGCAGCGGGAAGGCGATCAATTGGGTGTGGGTGCCTTTGCCGCGCTCGAAGACCACCTCAGTTTTTTCAATAAAAGCACTCAGCCCTATGTCATGCTGACCAGTGCATTTGCCATTTCTCAACTCGATTACAACGACATGCTCGATACACATTTGGCTTCCGGTGCGGATATTACCGAAGCCGTTCGGGATGGACAAGGCATGAAATCGTATATCCTTTCCAAGGACTTATTATTGCAGATGATTAAGGGTTTTCGGGAAAATCGTGTAGTCAGTGTAGAAGATATTGTGAACTTGAAAAAGAAGCCTTATACTTTTGCGCAGTATGAGTACGATGGCTATTTTGTGCTGATCGATTCGATGGATAGTTATTTCAATGAATCGCTGGCTTTATTGTCCGAGAGGATCTGGCGTGAACTGTTTTTGCCGGACCGGCCGATTTACACGAAAACCAAAGACGAACCACCGACCAAGTATTTGAAAGGCTCTGCTGTCACAAGGTCACTGGTGGCGAACGGCAGTATGCTCGGTGGAAAAGTGACGGACAGCATTCTCGGACGCGCGGTGGAAATCGGAAAAAATTCAACAGTTGATAAATGCATCATCATGCAAAAATGTGTAATCGAAGAAAATTGTGATCTGCAATATGTAATTGCCGACAAAGATGTATACATCAAGGCCGGAAGCGTCATCCACGGGTCAAAAGAAAAGCCGGTGGTTATTCGCAAAGGCAGTGTGGTGTCAGAGGGAGATGTGATATGAAAATTATAATGGCAGCGTCAGAATGTGTGCCGTTCGCTAAAACCGGCGGGCTCGCGGATGTGATGGGGGCTTTGCCGAAGGAGTTGGCGGAATATGGCCACGATGTCACCGTATTTATGCCGAAATACGGGTTGATCCCGGAACAATTCGTTAAAGATTTTTCATTGCTTGAAAAGGTGTCAGTCCCCTTTTTCGGTAAACAGCAGACATGCGACGTCTTTCAATACCAAAACGACAATGTGCGCTATTTATTCCTTGGGAATCAGGAATATTATGGAGAACCGCAAATATACAGTCAGGCCGATGATGAACGTTTCGGCTTTTTTAATATTGCCATATTAACTATTATAAAGAAGTTTCAACTCGAGGCGGATATTATCCATGTCCATGACTGGCACGCGGCAGTCATTCCGTTTTTATTGAAGGAAGACAGCAGATTTAAAAGTCTTGGAGCGGAGGTTAAGACGGTGTTGACCATCCATAATCTCCAGTTTCAGGGAGCCTTTCAGCAATCGGTCTTTACTGACAGCTTCGGGATCGAAGTGGATCAATTCGATGGCAGTGCAATTGAATGGAACGGCAAATACAATATGTTGAAAACCGGTATTCTCTATGCGGATAAAGTGACGACCGTCAGCCCGTCCTATCGCGACGAAATTCTGACTGCGCAATACGGGGAAGGGCTCGAGCCGATTCTTCAAAAGCGTGAAAGAGATCTCATCGGCATCCTGAACGGCTTGGATACGGACTTTTACAATCCGGCCACCGATCTGTCGATTGAAATGGAGTTTGATCAGACATCGATAGAAGGAAAAGCGGTAAATAAACGTGCGGCCCAGTCCTTGATGGGCTTGCCCGTCAAAGGGCATATCCCCTTAATCGTGATGGTTTCCCGGCTTTCGGGGCAAAAAGGGATCGACGTTTTGGAAAAAAGTTTGCCGCCGCTGCTGGAATCCAATGAGCTGCAATTTGTGCTGCTTGGTTCCGGGGAAGAAAAATATGAAGAATTTTTCGTAGCTTTGGCGCGGCAGTTTCCGGATAAAGTGGCGGTACATATTGGATTTGATGAAAACCTGGCCCATCAGCTATATGCAGGTGGCGATATTTTCCTGATGCCGTCGCATTTTGAACCTTGTGGTTTGAGCCAACTCATTTCAATGCGCTATGGCACGGTTCCGGTAGCAAACAACACAGGCGGCTTGAAAGATACAGTCATCGAATACGACCGCGACAACAAAACGGGCAACGGCTTTCTGAGTGATTTTACCCGAAACTCGCCTTTTACTGAAGCAGTGGAGCGGGCATTGGTGCTGTATCAGGAATCGGAACATTGGGAAGCGATCAAACAAAATGGCATAAAAGAGGATTATTCCTGGAAGCAATCCGCGAAAGTGTATGAAGAGCTTTATAAGAAACTGGTATGAGAAAGGTGATCCCATGGCAGATAAATCCTTTGATAATACAGATTTAACCGATTATAAAGCAAGTGGTGTGCTGGAAGGGAAAGTCGCCATCATCACCGGAGCCAGCAGCGGCATCGGCCAGGCAGTGGCGATTGCCTATGCCAAAGAAGGCGCTAAAATCATTGTCGGCTATAAAGGCAACGAAGCCGGCGCCGAAGCGACAATCGCGACAATAGAAAAATACGGTGGTGAGGCAAAAGCATTTCAAGGGGATTTGGGCAAATCGGACGAATGCGGCAAACTCGTGAGGTTTACGCTCGAGTCGTTCGGCCAAATCGATATACTTGTAAATAATGCGGGATATCAATATCCGCAAACATCTCCGCTCGATATAACGGATGAACAATTGCTGAAGACATTCGAAATCAAGGCTTTTGCAATGTTTTACTTAGTCAGGGCCGCATTGCCGCATCTGAAAAAAGGGTCGCGTATCATCAATACAGCCTCCATCAATGCCTACCGCGGCCATTCCGATCTGATCGATTATGCCGGTGCGAACGGTGCAATGGTGGCCATGACGCGTTCGTTGGCACGGCGTCTTGTGCGAGAGGAAATTGCCGTAAACGGTATTGCGCCGGGTCCGGTTTGGACGCCGTTGATCACCAAGACATTTGGTGATCTGAACCCTGACGTTGCGGATGACTTTGGTGAAGATGTACCCGCGGGCCGCCCCGGACAGCCATATGAGCTGGTGAAAGCATATGTATTGTTGGCGGATCCCCAAAATTCCTATATGACAGGACAATTCCTCCATATGAACGGCGGAGATTATATGTCGACTTAAAAAGCGATCCGGCAGAGGGAGTTCTTTCTGTCGGATTTTTTCTTTTTAAAAATTTATGCGCGGGAGAAAAGCTGTGATAAAATTCACTGTGAATGAGGGAGTGAGTTTTTGAAAAGGTTATTACTGATTTTATCAGCTGTGCTTTGGGTGCTTTCGGGTTGCCAATCCCTTTCTGAACCGGCGCAACCGGCAAATGGGAATGATGCGGGGGAAGAAACGCCGGAAGGTTCCTTAAAGGTGCATTATATTGACGTCGGGCAGGGTGATGCGACGTTGCTCGAATTTGATGGCCACGCAATCCTGATTGATGCCGGGCATTGGAAGTCGACCGAAGCTGTCGATTATTTGAAGAGAGTTGGCATAACGGACATCGATCTTGCGATTGGGACGCATCCCGATGCAGACCATATTGGCCAACTGGCGCAAGTGATCGGAGAATTCAATGTGGACGAGGTATGGATGCCGGGGAATCCCAGCACTTCGAATACCTATTTGAACGTGCTGCAGGCAATTGAAGCAAGTGGAACAGATTATTATGAACCGAAGGCAGGAGAAGTTTTTGATATCGGGAAACTGCGCATCGATGTGCTGTATCCGGAAGAACTTACCGGCGCCGCCAATGAAGAATCGATTTCCATGAAAATGACGTATGACGACATGCGTTTTGTGTTCACTGGAGATGCCGGCGTAAAAGAAGAAGGGCTGATGATCGACAGTGGCGCCGATTTGAGGGCGGAGATTCTGCATCTCGGCCACCATGGCTCCAACACTTCAACAAGCAAGGCTTTTCTGGAAGCGGTAGCGCCGGAAGTCGCGATTTACAGTGCCGGAGCGGATAATTCCTATGGCCATCCGCATGCGGAAGTCATCGCATCAGTGGAAAATGCCGGGGCGGAAGTTTACGGAACAGATGTGAACGGCACCATTATCGTGGAAACGGACGGCAGTTCATTTAACGTGATAACGGGTCGCGAAGGCGTGCCGACAGAAGGCGAAAACCGCTGCATCAACATCAATGTCGCTTCGACGGCAGAGCTTCAAGAAATTACAGGAATCGGCGAAGCCTATGCAGAGGAAATTATCCGGCTGCGGCCTTTCGAAACGATTGAAGAGCTGGCAGAAATTAAAGGGATAGGCCCGGCGACAGTTGACGCCATCATAGAACAGGGTCTCGCTTGTATAGAGGAGTGATCAGGTGAAAGGTTATTTGGACCGGATTGAAGACGGCGGGAAAGCCGTAATCATCGTGGAAGAACAAGGATTTGAAATTATTTTGCCCCTCAGAAATTTGCCGGAAGGCAGCCGAGTGCATTCGTGGTTCCGCATCATCGAGGGAAATGGCGATTTTTCTTTTGAGTTGGACGAGGACGAGCAAAAACGGAGAGAACAGCTGGCAAACGATCTGACGAGCAATTTAAGGATGAAAAGCAAAAACAGTAAATACAAACGGCAATAAGATTGGAAAACGCCCTGGACCGTCAACGGTCCAGGGCGTTTCATTTCAGCGGAGTTTTTCAATCAGCTCCAGATAATAATCTGCCACTTGTCCCGCTTGATATAAATCCGTCCGATCTGTCGCATAATTATGGATGGTGGCAGGGAACTCCAAATCCAATTCCGGCACACGAATCTGAAAGTCATTTTTATAGAGCAGGACCCCCACATCGTGATATTCTTCGCTGTTTACTTGGAATGAAAAAGAAATCTTCCGCGCGCCATCCTCGGTACCGGAAACTCCCAATTGTTCATTTTTGAAATCCACCGCTTTAATCTGTGTATCGTCAATCCAGACAATCGTTTCCACGCATACACCGCCTTTTCAGAATTTCTACACTGTGACCTTACCATGAAAAAACCGTCAAACCCATTCGGAAGGGCTTGACGGCTAGTTTCACGCTTGTGCTTTTTTATTGCGCGCGTAGCGGATGTTCGTGATAACAAGCATAATGACAAGGAATAACCCGAGCAACCCGATGACCGGATAAAATTCGCTGACAAGCGATGTAAACCCTCTGAAGCTTAATGAATAAGCAATTGTGACCACGATGATGACCGTGATGTTGAATCGCTTGGTATCCATTGCTGCGAAACGGGCTGTAAATGAAAACAGCATGCTGACGGCCGTGTTGTAGATCATGGCAAACAGTATCAATGAAATGAAGACCCCGAGGATCGGTGAAATATCATTGGCCATCTGGAGAATCGGCATATCCGAGTCGCCGACTTTGTCGACAGCTGAAAAAATAGCCAAATGGCTCAGGATAATCAGGAAACCGAGTCCGAGTCCGCCGATAAAGCCGCCTCGAGCCGCGATCCTTTCGTCTTTTTCCGAGCCGCCCATAACGATTGCCATGGAAGCGCCAACGGCTATATTAAACGACACGTAATTGATTGCTGAGTAAAACCAGTTGGATAAAGCGGAATCCTGCTCTTTTGCAATCGGTTCCAATGTTGCGAAAGAAGCATCCATTGTCAACAGGCTGTAAATGGCAAGGCCGATGACCATAACTACCAGGAAGGGTGTGATGCTCCCGATAATGGCGATGATCTTTTTGACGTTGAGCATGATTGTGCCCATGACGATCAATGCCATGACTGTATTCCCAAGAATTGCCGGCAAGCCGAATTGCTGTGAAAAGATGGAACCGGCTCCAGCGATCATGACAACGCCGACGCCGAATAATGTCAGGATGATAATGGCGTCCATGATAAAGCCGCCTATTTTGCCACCGATGCCATAAACAGCTTCTTTATGGGAAGTGGTTTGCATGCGGCTGCCGAGTCTTGTTAAACTCATGCCCATATAGGCGAAGAGAGCTGTGGCCAAAATAGCGCCCAAAATACCGAAATAACCGAAACTTGTAAAATATTGAAGTATTTCCTGGCCGGATGCAAAACCCGCACCGACAATAATACCGATAAACGCGCTGCCAATTTTCAAACTTTTCTTCATGAGGTCCCCCTTGATGTACGTAAACTTGAAGTAAAAACTTATCTAAATATAGCAAAAAACAAGCATCTTTACAAAATATATTTGAAAATTCAATACTATTTTTTAAAAAAACATTATTGTAAGAACATTTAAACTACTGCAGAGCGCTCGTGACAAAAAAAGAGAGGGCGCCCGTTTTCAGGCACCCCCTCTTTTTAGCATCAAGTTTACTTGTTTTTATTTGCGATGATTACCAATTTCCCTTTATCGAGTTCTTCTTCGTAATCTGCCGCTTCCTGTTTTGTCAGGCCGGCACCTTCCATTTTTGCGCGCAGTTCGTCACCGCGTGAGCTCGTCATGTTCTTCATGCTGTTCAGGAAGCCTTGCTCTTTCATGCCGACACTTTCCGTATCAAGTGCATCGGATACGTCTTTTTGACGGCGCTTATCATGAGCGAAAATGTAAATATCGTCATGAGTGAATCCTTGCGTTTCAAGTTTTTCAATTTCTGTTTTTGCCTGGAGTGCGTTCTCAACTGTCATTTTAATAGTCAAAATAATCCCTCCTAGTTTTTCTATCCACATATTCTCTACCACTAAAACGCGGTACTTAAACAAGTAAGGGAATAGTGATTGGTTTATAATAGAAGAAATTACGTGAAAAGGAGCGATGATGATGGACATCACAACAATCGGAGTTTGGGGTGGCTACCCCAATAAAAACGAAGCGACTTCCTCATTTTTAATCGAGCAGGATGGTTTCCGCTGCTTGATCGACTGTGGAAGCGGGGTATTATCTGCCGTGCAGAACTACACAGCATTGCGCGATTTGGATGCAGTAATCATCACCCATTACCACCCCGACCATGTGGCGGATATCGGCGTGCTGCAGCATGCGGCGATGGTGGGCATGCAATTAAAGGAATGGGAAACGCCTTTGCTGATTTATGCTCATGACCGCGACGCCGCCGGTTTCGAAAACCTGTCTTATAAAGGGGTTACGGAAGGGAGAGCCCTGCAGGTTTCCGAACCGATTCAACTCGGGCCGTGGGAAGTCTCTTTTTGCGAAACCGATCATCCGGTGTATTGCCTGGCACTGAAATTCACTTCGAATGGAAAATCAGCCGTGTTTACGGCGGACACCGCCTGGAAAGAAGAGCTCGTCAACTTTGCAAAAGGCGCCGATTTTATCGCGGCGGAATCGAATCTCTACGAAAAATATGTCGGGATCATCCAGGGGCATATGAGCGGACGGCAGGCGGGGGAACTGGCAACCAGAGCCGGCGTGAAGCAAATGGTGTTAACCCACCTGCCGCAATACGGTGAACTCGAAGAAATCCTCGCATCCGCAAAACAAACTTTTTCCGGGGCTGTAGAATTTGCGGAAATCGGCAAAACTTACCGGATCTGAGTTAATGAACCTCAAATTATGAAGAACCAAATTCCCGTTTTGAAAATAATTTAACCGAAGAGGTGTTTTCCTCTTCATTAATGGGAAGTTAGTAATAATAGAAGGTATGGAAAATAGAAAGTATTGAAAGGGGGAGGTTTATTTATGAGGGAATTATTCGGTTTGATGAAATTTGGAGCCAAATCGGCTTTATGGGCAGCCATTATAAATACAATTCTTGGCATTATTAAAACAGCTGCCTATCTGATCACCGGTAACGTTGCGATGTTCGCCGAAATGATGCACAGCTTTGGCGACGCAGCCAACCAGTTTTTCGTGTTCGTCGGTTCAGGGCTCAGCAAAAAGAGTCCGACCGAACGGTTCCCTGGTGGTTTCGGGCGACTGGTCAACCTGGTTCTTCTGGGAGCGGTATTAATAGTCGCAGTTCTTGCCTATGAAACAATTGTTGAAGGAATTCACCACATCCAATCTGGTGCCCATTCCGAAGACTGGTTTTGGCTGAACATGGGGGTATTGGGATTGGCGGTTATTCTTGAATTATTTGTCTTGCACAAAGCGATGAAAGAAATCACGCATAACCTGCCAAAAGAACAAACAAAAGGATTGAAAATTGTTCCGTTAGCCTATAAGAATGTTAAAAATGCCAACCCGGCAACGAAACTCGTATTCCTGGAAGATAACGTTGCAGTCGGGGGAGCATTGCTTGCGATGCTTGCAATCGTAGTAGCCACCTATACACCGTTCCACAGTGCGACAGGCTATGCATCCGTCATTATCGGGTTGATGCTCGTCGTTGTGGTCGGCCGTATTTTCCTTGATAATTCCGCCGGTGTCCTTGGCGTAGCGGATCTGGATATGGAAGAACGCATGGGCAATGAAATCATGAAACATCCAAAAATCAACGACATCCAGGATATGGCCGTCATCCGCGAAGGCGATGATCTGCATGTGGAACTGAAGGTGGAAGTCGCGCCGGATATGAAAATACAGGAAGCGGATGAAATCCGTGAATATATTGCCTCAGAAATCAATAAGCGTGTACCAAATGTGACGGATATAATTATCGAATTCGACCAAGACGATGACATTGTCCACTGGCAAAAAACGATTACAAAAAAACCTGTCGAATAAGCGGGATTTGAGCAGCTCTATTCAAGCAAATTGACTGGAGGGGTTGTAATGAAGATCGGTATTATCGGCGCAACAGGAAAAGCTGGCAAATTGATATTAAAAGAAGCCAAGTCCAGAGGCCATGAAGTTACAGCAATCGTCAGAAATGCACAAAAGCTTCCGGAAGATGAAGATGCCACTGTGCTGGAAAAGGATATTTTCGACCTCGATTCCAATGATCTGAAACCGTTCGATATTGTCGTCAATGCATTTGGCGTGCCCCCTGAAAAAGCGGAGCAGCATGTGGAAGCGGGCCGTAACCTGATTAATGCCTTGAAAGGTGCAGACAATACGAGGCTGTTGGTTGTCGGCGGAACGGGAAACCTGTTTGTCGAAGAAGCGAAAGCGACCAAATTGATCAAGACTCCTGAATTTACGAATGCCTTTAAAGCCGTCGCGTTGAACCAATCCCAAAACCTGGCCGATCTGGAACAGTCCGAAGGAATCCAGTGGACATTCCTGAGCCCCGCGGCATTTTTCGACGCCGAAGGCAAGCGCACCGGAAAATACCAAATCGGTGAGGATGCTTTTCTGGTGAACAGAAAAGGCAAAAGCTATATCAGTTATGAAGATTACGCCATTGCCATGGTCGATGAAATTGAAAACGGCTGGCACATCAACAAGCGCTTTACGGTAGTCGCGGAGAAAGAGTAGTAGTTTTCGCTTTTCTTTATTGTCCAGACTCCAGCTCCCAGATTCTCGGGTCATAAGCCGGCCCACCAGCTATGCGGCAAAGAGCGCCGCGCCGCTGGTCCGTCTTATGCCTGTCGAATCTAAACGGGCGCTTTCGCTTTTCTTTATCTTCACGAAACGTTCACCTTCATCTCTTCAATCCATAAATGAATCATGTATAATGAATTGGAACTTGAAGATAAAGGTGGGCAAACACGATGGATTTTCTATATTTTCCGGAAGATAAATCAGAGTATATCCCAGGCATCATATCCGTAATTGTTATCTTCATTCTGTCGATGCTGATAATCTGGCTGCTGGTCAGAGCTTCAAAAAAACAGGTCAAGCAACTGGAAGAACAGGGTTATTCAGTTAATTACGATATGAAAAACAGCGACGAACAGCTGCCTATAGAGAACAAACCGGAAAAAGATGAAGTGGAACATACTTCTGAAGACGAGAACGATAAAAAGGGGTCCTGACAAAATTCAGGACTTCTTTTTGTTTGCGGGAAAAGGTGTATACTTAGACCGCATAATTATTTTGTAGAATTGGAGATTTACGCATGACTAAAAATTTATTCGGCGGCCTGCAATGGGCTGTCTTCCTTTTAGCTTCATCCATCGCTGCACCGATCGCCATCGCCAATGTTTTTGGGATGGATACGGCGGACACCGCATTATTCGTGCAAAGAACCGTCTTCGTTCTCGGAGTCGCCGTGTTGCTGCAAGCCTTTATCGGCCATAGGATGCCGATCAACGAAGGACCAGCCGGTTTGTGGTGGGGCATTTACATCGTCTATGCCGGCCTGATCGGTTCCCTTTACGCCACAGCGGAAAATGCGCTGCAGGCTTTACAGAGCGGCATGCTTTACAGCGGCGTGCTGTTCATCATTTTCGCCTATACCGGCTTAGTGGGAAAAATGCGTCGTCTCTTCACGCCGACGATCACGTTTGTTTATTTGCTGTTGTTGGTGCTGCAGATCAGTGAATCGATCATGACCGGATTATTCGGCATCGTGTCGCCGGGAGAACCCGTCGATCTGCTCGTCTTTGCCGCAGGCGCAGCGGTCGTTGTCGCAACCTTTTATTTCATGGGCAATAAAATCCCGTGGATCAACAGATATTCCGTGTTGTTTGCCATTGCCGCGGGCTGGCTGCTGTTTTGGATCATTGGGAAAACGGAAGCTGTACCATTCAACAGCGATGCTTTCATTTCATTGCCGCAGATGCTGGTTTTCGGACCCCTTGTCTGGGACAGCGGGATGTTCGTTACGTCACTGTTCCTGACCTTGCTGCTGATCGCCAATATGATGGCATCGATGCGGGTGATGGAGTATTTATTGAAAAGTGAATTCGGCATCCATCAGCCCGACAGAGTCAAACAGGGCTCAGTCGCTTCAGGGCTTAACCACATACTTGCCGGATTGTTCTCCTCGATCGGGCCGGTGCCGATTTCAGGTGCTGCCGGATTTGTCAGCGCCACGCGGACGCCGTCATTGAAACCGTTCATCGTCGGCGGGTTTCTTGTTGTGGCCATCAGCTTGTTCCCAAATGTGATGGCGCTGCTCGCCGCATTGCCGGCGCCGGTCGCTTACGCCGTCATTTTTGCGATTTTCACGAAAATGGTGGAAATGGCTTTCAAAGAGTTGGAAGAGGAAGAAGACCGGAAACAGGCCTATAAAGTGTCGGCATTCGGCTTGATGATCGGAGTCGGCATCATGTTCGTGCCGCAGGAAAGCATGGCGGAATTGCCGGGCGTCCTGGCATCGACCTTATCGAATGGCTTGATCACCGGAACGATCATCGCGATCATTTTAGAGCAGGCGTTGATTTGGAGAAAGAAAGCGAAATAAGAAAAAACGTGCCGCATCGGTGAGATGCGGCACGCTTTTTTATTTTGAAGAATTAGTAGGGACTTCGCCTTCAATTTCCTCGGTCAGTTTTTCCAGTTGATCGATCAAGTCGCCGATGTACGCAATCGTGTCGCGCAGCGGCTGGTCGGTTGTGATGTCGATACCGGCCATTTTGGATAGTTCGACCGGTGATTTTGTGCCGCCGGCTTTCAATACTTCGAGCCATTCATCGACGGCAGGCTGGCCTTCGTCGAGGATGCGTTTGGATACTTGCGTCGAGATGGTCAGACCGGCACTGTATGTGTATGGATACAAGCCCATATAATAATGAGGCTGGCGCATCCATGTCAGTTCGGCGCCGTCATTGATTTCGACAGCATCTCCCCAGAACTCTTCGAGGACGCCGCGTTTCAGGTTGTTGAGAATCCCGGCATTGACGCTTTGCCCGGCATCGATGCGCTCATAAACTTTGCGCTGGTAAGCCGCTTCGAGCAGGTGGGTAACGAAATTATGGTAATACGTACGGGCCACGATTGACGAGATGACCCAGCGCTTGAATTTCGGATCTTTTGAATTCTCAAGCAGGTGGTTCGCCATAAGCATTTCATTCATCGTTGAAGGCGCTTCGATAAAGTAAAGAGATGGCCGCGCATTGAAGATGTTCTGTGCGCGGTTCGCGTTATAGAAATGGCCCGCGTGTCCCAGTTCGTGGGCGAGAACGAAGACTTCATTCATCCGGCCGGTCCACGAAATCAGGATATACGGATGGTTGCCGTAAGGGCTCGAGCAGAAAGCACCTGTAGACTTCCCTTTGTTCTGTGCAAAGTCGATCCAGCGCTCAGAGTAAGAACGTTCGATCATGTCGAGGTAATCTTCGCCCATGATTCCAAGCGCATCGTTAACATATTTCTTCGATTCTTCCACCGTGATTTCCGGTTCGTACGTCGGATCCAGCGAAATCTTCAAGTCGGCAAACGTCATTTTTTCCAAGCCATGCGCTTTTTGCAGCAGCTTCGCGTATTTGCGCATATGCGGGGCCAATTCACTGGTAATCAAGTCGATTTGGCGGTTGTACAGCGAACGGTCGACTTCCTGGTTGAACAGGAGGTAATCGAAAATCGAATCATAGCCACGCAGATCCGCTGTCGTTTTTTCTGTTTGCAGTTGCATGTCGTATGTTTTCGCAGTTGTATGCTGATAATCTTTAAGCTTTGTGGAGAATGCATCGAAGGCAGCCCGGCGTTTTGCGGTATCCGTTTCCGCTTCCCAGTCGCCTTCAAAAGAGACGTAGCTTAACGGATAGCTTTCGCCGTCCACTTCAAAGTCGTCAAACGACATGTCCACCATTTTTGTTGTGTTGTAAAGGCCATACGGCGCGTCGAATGTTGATGAATAGGCAGCCAGCGTTTTTTCCACTTCCGGATGCAATTGGTACTGTTTCTTGCGGATCAATTTCTCCAAATACACTTTAAATTCATCTGACTCCTGCATCGCCTGCTGAAGCGTTTCTTCCGGCAACTCCAATAATTCGCTGGTAACGAAGGACAGCTTGCTGCTGATCTTCGCTGCAGCAGAACCGAATTTGCTCGCTCGCATCTGCGCTTCGTCATCTGTCTGGTCCGTGCTGAGTTTCAAGTTTGCATATGTACCGACTGGAACAAATTTTTCATTTATTGCAGCGTAGGCTTTCAAGAGTTCATTGACGGAAGCCGCATCTGCTGTATTTCCTTTATAGCGTGATTCAAATGCTTCCACATCCCGCTCGAGGGTGGAAAGGGCTTCGTTAAAAGCTTCGTCGGATGGGAATAAAGAATTCAGATCCCATGTTTCATCGATACTTACTGCTGAACGTGCGGGCATACTTTTGACCATTTATCTCTCTCCTTTTTATTACGGTTATCGAACTATTTCAAGTATAGCGGGCAACCGGAAAAAAGTAAAAATTATTTATCAAATTAATTAAAAAATTCTTATAAATAGGTTTAGAAATTAATCTGAGTGGTATACAAATAATACAAGGCGGAACCACCGTAGGGAGAAACGAGTAAACAGTTTAGTTGTTTACAATCGCCTCCAAACGAGGACATGCACAGCCTTGGCGGAAAATTTGCTCCAACTGACGATTGTCATCTCGTCGGGTACCATGTTTGTAAAGTAATCTGAAGCGAAAATGCTTCAAACAAATGTTTGGTAAGTTTTTTGTGTAAGTGCAACTGAAGATCTGACTGCAGAACATCGGATTCGCTGAGAGGTAGACGCGAAAAAAATCTAAAGATGCAGACAGTGCAAGAAGCTGTATTGACGGGATCAGAACATTCGTCAACCTTTATAAGATTGTAGAAGTATCAAAACAAATTTTCCGCGTGCAAACTTCTCCGTGAGTGGAGAAGCTGCAAAAGGGAAAGCGTAGCCTGATGAAAAGGGCTGCGCTTTTCTATTTGTCCAAAAACTTATCTGCACCCACTGCAAATGCGGAATTCAGAATAGTTCGTCCTTTCTGTGCGCCTTGTGATAAAATAGGGGAATATCTGGTATGAAAGAAAATATACTAAGAAAAGAGGAAAATAGATGAGCGAAACAAGTGTCACGGCAATCCAGGACGAGTATGCGGCAGAATTTGCCCAATGTTATGGCTGCGGCCGTTTGAACAAGGATGGGCATCAATTCCGTACGGTCTGGCAAGGAGAAAAGACAACTACCGAATATGAACCGAAAACTGAACATACAGCGATTCCCGGTTTCGTTTATGGAGGAGTGATTGCTTCTCTGATCGACTGCCACGGCACCGGATCGGCTTCATTGGCGTTGCACCGGAAAAATGGGTTTGAACCAGGCAGCGGCGAGGAGCCGCCGCGTTTTGTTACAGCTTCCCTGCATGTCGATTATCTGAAGCCGACTCCGCAGGGCGTCACTTTGAAAGCTGTCGGTGAAGTGGAAGAAATCCATCCGAAGAAATTTAAAGTGAATGTTGAAGTCACTGCTGATGGTACAGTTTGCGCGACGGGCACCGTAGTAGCCGTCGTCATGCCATCATCTTTTGGAAAATAACCTGCTAAGGGGTCGGGGGAAATGGCAGAAGAACAACAGGGAATTCGAACAGATTTGATTGGAGAGATTCTGCGGGAATACGAGAAGACCGGCGGAATGGACAATTTGCCAGGAAGCGGCAAGCCGTTGCCGGCCGAATATTTTTCGGGAGACCTGTTTCAGCATTTTCAGCGGATTGCGAATGAACAAGGCTATAAACCTCATTGGCTGAAACTCCAGCACGAAATAAGAGACGAAATCCATGGAGCAATTGAAAAGCTGGAAGCGGGAAAGAAGAGGGATCTGCCGCTGCGCATATCCATGATTAACGACAAAATTCATGAATTCAATAAATCCTGTCCTCCTCCACTGCAGAAGGGTTCAATTACGATTGAGAACATCTGCAGAATGACCAATCGATGGGAATAAAAAAGTCTGAAGTTACTAGAAAACGGTCCCAACATGCTTAGGGGCCGTTTTTGGTTTAACGAATCAATAATTAGGGAATTTTTCACGTGAGACAGACTCACAGGAAGCGAAATGGGAGGAGTGAGCAATAATGGAGAGAAAAGACGAATTGACAGAGTCTGAAAAAGTGGAAGTGAAGGATGGGGAAACACCCGCATCAATAGAAGAAACACCGGTAGAACCGAAAGCGGCAAAAGAGCCGAAAGAAGTTCCAGTGGAACCGACAGAACCAACGGAGGTACCAGTGGAGCCGCCAACGGAAGCGCCGGCAGAGCCAGTGGAAATTCCAGAAGAGCCGCCAACAGAAACACCGGTAGAACCGACAGAACCAACAGAACCAATAGAGGTGCCAGCAGAACCAACGGAACCGTCGTCGGAGCCAGTAGAAGTGCCGGCAGAACCGACAAGCCCACCTGAACCACCAATAGCAGAAACACCAACAAAAGAAGTCCCAACTGAATCGACACCAGCTCATGATGCTCCTGAAAAGGTCGAAAAGGAAAAACCGAAAGCAGCAAAAGAACCAAAAGAACCAAAAGAACCAAAAGAACCAAAAGAGCCAAAAACGGCAAAAGAACCGGCAGAGCCTGTTGAAACAGAAGAGCCTGTCGAAGAAGAGGACGATAAAGACCGCTTCAGTAAAATCTACAGCAACATCGCTTCCAATCGCTTTGAAAACCTTCGGACCAGCTATATCGAGAACAAAGCGAAAGAATTACGGAAAAAAAGAAAATAAAAAGGGCCATTCCAGTGCCGCTTTTTATTTTCTTGCTATTTTTTCCATTTCTTCAGAAACAATAAATGCCAGGTCATCGTTCCCGAACATTTGCAGCAGCTCGAGAAGCGTGTCATCGCCGACTTCCATTTCGAAAGGGTCTGCTTCATCGACAGCCAGCAATAAGGCCTCATTTTTAATTTGCGATGGGTATGCACGCTGATACATTCCAACCGGGTCCAACTGATTGCGCGTTGCCCAATTTACAAATACCTGGATCATTACAGCCTCATCCTGCTGGTATTTTTTGATGATGAACTCATCACGATTTTCAAATTCCATACTTAATCAACTCCTTATAATCAATCTTATACTTAAATTTGCAAAGAATATAGATGGATGCTTGGACTTCTATTAAACAATCCTCTAGAATTTAACTCAAGACGTATGATAGTATCGGAGGGAAAAACATGAAATTAATTCAAGTTAGAAAAGGGCAATTCGTCTACTATAATAACGAATTGCACAAAGTTTATTCGGTAAAACCGCTTGCCAAGCAATCGGTTCTGATGTTCCGCATAAAGGACATGGAACAAGTGGCCAGCAAAGCGGAAGAAGTTTCTCTGTACAAGCCGCAACATCTCGATTCGTTCCTGTTCTTTGGCAGCCGCTACACGCTGCGCGACGACGTGCAGCCGGAAGAAGGCGGTTATATCCTCATTCACAAACCGGATCCGGATTACATGGACCATTATTCCCTCAATGAATTTGAAAAAGTGGAATCTGTGGAAGGTACGAACGTGCTGACTACCAGACAGAATACGGTGAAATTCAGAGAATTCTTTGTGATGGAATCAGGTGACGCAGAGGGCAGCAAAGACATCGCTTATTTTGATAAGTCGAAAGTCGATGCCAGCCAGCTGGAAGCCGACAAGGAATTGATCGAAAAAATCCGTGAGCGCGACGCTATTCGCCCGTCCATCGGGGATGTGTATCTGAATTTGGATGACGCTTCGACTGCGATGGTCGTGGCAATTTCAAGTGACCAGGTGACACTTGGCAACGGCGATCGCCTGACTTTCCATGAGCTTTACAAAGCGGATAACTGGAATTTCCTTTACAATGTTGTGGACGGCGAGTTCCGTTAAGTCTAGTCTTTTTCAAAAAGTTAATTTAGCCAGCGAAGGAAAATCCCTTTGCTGGCTTTTTTTTGCATTCTATAATGGTTTCAATGCGTTGGTTCGGTCGAAGAACAGAAATGCGTCATAACGCTGGGAGATCATGGACGGTACGTAATTGCCATGCGATTCCCATTCCGGATGATAGACAACGCCGACTGCGCGGTGACCAATCCAACGATCGAACAAATGGCGATTGCTGTCGTCGAAAATCAGCAATTTATCATAGGCACCGGTCTTGTGCAGCAAATTTTCCCATGAATTTTTTTCGCCCGGAGGCAAGACCATTTCTTCATAGGGCGCATCCCACTCTTTTGCCGCGATGACCGTTCCTTCATAAGTGCCGAAACCGATTGCGTATACATCTTCAGGTGGATTCTGCTCGCGCAGCAATTGCCCGACATTTATCATTTTGTCGTTTTTCATATCGGTGGCGCGGGCATCCCCGATATGCGTATTATGCTCCCAGATGATAATCCGGGCATCGGCACCATGGTATTTTCGCAATTCATTTACCGTTTCAGCCATATGCCGGTCGCGGATGTTCCAGGATTCCTCGCCGCTTTGAACCATCGCCCGGTAATATTGTTCAGCGTTTTTCGCAACCAGCGAATTGATCTGAAGGTTAAGGTCCGCCTCTTCTACTTGTGAATAATTAGCTGCGTTGCTTCGCATGGCAGCTAATAGCCGGGTGACTTCATCGATGCAGGAAGCTGAAAACGTTGCGTAAGAAACGGCATATTTTTCAGGATCCCGGTTGCTCGGGTCGAAACAGGCAAAAGCCTGCCTTGCCAATTCTGCGTCACCCCCTATAGGATCCACATCATTCAGATAGAAAACGACTTCTTCCATGGACTCCCATAAACTGTATACATCTATTCCATAAAATCCGATGGGTTTCTTTTTCGCCGCATTATAACGCTTCAGCCAATCAATGAATTCAGCAACTTCAGCGTTGGCCCACATCCAGGTTGGCCAGCGGGTAAACGACTGTGCCAGGACGTTCCGCGCATTTTCATTTGTTGCCGCATAATTATTGATGTAGCGGTGGATCTGGTAAGCGGACGGCCAGTCGCCCTCTACCGCAATCAGCGAAAACCCTTTTTCGTTGATCAGTTTTTGGGAGAACTCAGCTCGCCATTGATAAAACTCAGAAGTTCCGTGGGTGGATTCCCCCAACAGGACAATCTTTGCGTCGCCGA
This sequence comes from Planococcus daihaiensis, assembly GCF_049262615.1. Classification (GTDB taxonomy): domain Bacteria; phylum Bacillota; class Bacilli; order Bacillales_A; family Planococcaceae; genus Planococcus. The sequence continues at coordinate 1,923,883 of NZ_CP175504.1, forward strand.
CAGCTTCTACCAGTGGATTCAAATCGTCTGGATCTTTGATCGGCTGCGCGAATTTGCGGATTGCTTCTTCCAGTGTAATATCCATACCTGCACTTCCTTTCAACAAAGAATGAGCGGATGCCAAAGTGACAGGGAGCGGAAAAAAGCATACCCGCCGATGCGGATATGCTTTTGGATTTAATTCTTTAATACATCCTGGAATTCCGGATTCTTTTCGATAACGCCGCGTGCAAATGAACATTGTGCATCGATGGTTTTGCCTTCGTCCCGGGCATATTGCACAACTTCACGGACCAAATGCTTGCCGACACCCTGCCCGGACAAATCGGATGACACTTCTGTATGAACCACTGTCAGCACGTCGCCATCCGGCGTGTAAGCCAGTGACGCCATTTCCTCTGATTCTCTTTCGACAAAGAATTTATTGTTGTCATGTTTGATATCCATAATTATTGCCTCCTTTTTCCTCTATATAAATTGAACTAATGATTTTTAATAACCGATATTCCGCAAAACAGCTTCGAAGACATTAGCCGAAGCAAGCGAGGCTAAGTCTTTGCGACGAAGCAGCGCAGCGATGCAGGAGCACTGTAAGAACACGCACTTCGTCGAAACGAAGTTGGAAAGCCAACTCCGTTTCTGTCTCTGCAACGCTGCGCTAGCTTCGAGACATGAAAGGGCGTTGGTCCCCTGGGCGTCTTCGCTGTTTTGCTCCATATCTCTGGAGATATCTCTTAGCATAGAATCGGTAAATAAAACTCTATTTCTTTAGTTCAACTTATATATTTAATTGTATTCCCTTTATCTTTAAAAGTATTCAATAAGGGTATAGAAAGAAAAGATTGAAGAACGTACATCAAAGTGAGGTGATTGGATGGCACAAGAACAGCTTGCTGAAACAGCAATCAATAAAATCGAGAAGATATTTGGCGAACACCCGACGTACCGGCGCGCGCATTCAAGAGGGACGGCTTATGAAGCCAGATTCACAGCGAGCGGGCAAGGGAAGGATTGGACAGTTGCGCCGCATTTCAGAGAAGGAACAACCGAAGCCATCGTCCGATTCTCGCACAGTTCCCCCGATCCGTTCTGGACGGACAACCTATCGCCGGTCAAAGGCATGGCTGTGCAATTCAAGCTTCCGGATGGGCAAGTGATGAACAGCGTGGGCGTGACATCGCCGATATTCTTTACGCGGACGCCGGAAGTTTTCACGGAAATGCTGGGCATCGCGAAATCATTTAAAAAAGGACGGCCGCGGCTGCGGGATCTCATCAAGCTGTTCATCAAATATCCGGAAAGCCGCGCATCGATCCGCATCATCCGCAAGATGCAGAGTCCCTCAAGCTTTGCGACCGGACTGTATCATTCGATTCATGCATTTTATCTGGTCAATGGAATTGGCAAACGCATGCCCGTCAAATTCCAATGGCAACCGGAAGCCGGCGTGGAATCGTTGACCCCGGCTAAAGCAGCTTCAGTGGAAAAAGGGGATTTTGAAAAAGAACTGGAAGACCGGGTGGTTAAAGGCGATGTTGGATTTCGATTGATCGCGGTAATCGGGGAAGCGATTGACCCCGTCGATGACCCGACAAAAGAGTGGCCCGATGAGCGAATGAAAGTGGAAGTCGGCCGCTTGCAGCTGTTGAAAAAGACTGATGAAGCGGAAGACTTGCTGTTCGACCCCACGGTTCTGCCAGCAGGCATCGAATGCACGGATGACCCCATCCTGCAATTCCGCAACCCGGCATATGCCATTTCTTATAAGCGAAGAATTATGGAGAAACAACAAAAACGCTGAAGTCCAAGTGGACTCCAGCGTTTTTCTGTTTAATACAGTTTCCCTTGCTTATACAGCACATTTGATAGCCGCGACACGGAGTGAATGTAACAATTTTGACGGAGCGGGAATGGATCTCCGTAGAATTGCGGCAGGATCATATCGAACGTTTTCTTCATCTGTGCGACGAGTTTCTGATAAATCTCATCTTCTGAATCGTAACGCGTTTCGCGGCCTTGCAGCCATTCGAAATACGACACGATAACCCCACCGGCATTGGCCAGGATATCCGGAATGATGACGACACCTTTATCACTTAAGTATTTATCGGCTTCATTTGTCGTTGGTGCGTTTGCCCCTTCAACGATGATCTGGGCTTTGATGTCCTCCATATTGCCTTCGTGCAGCTGGTTTTCCAGCGCCGCCAGGAATAATACATCCACATCAAGTGTCAGCAGTTCATCACGTCCGCGGATTTCGGCTTTCGCGCCAGCTTCCGCCAATTGTTCCTCAGTTGTCGGGAGGTCCCCCAGATTTTTAGAGGTGAAGGCGATCAACGCCGGAATATTCAAGCCGTCTTCATTGTATAACGTTACGTTACGGTCACTGACGGCTACCACTGTATTATCGACCAATGGACATTTATAGGCTTCGTGCGCTGTCACGGAACCAACATTTCCGAAGCCCTGAACGGCCACTTTCAACGGGCGGTGTGCCGCGTCCAAAGTCGTTTTGGCGAAAATATTATCAGTTGAAGACAGTAATTCCTCTTTTTCTTTCAGGAAATCGTGGATCATATAACGGAATGAAAAATAGACGCCTTTGCCGGTCGCTTCGCGTCTGCCAAGAGACCCGCCGTTTACGACCGATTTCCCCGTAAAGCTGCCGAGGTAAGGAGTGCCATGATGGATTTTCTTGTACTCCGCCATCATCCAGTCCATCTCCCGTTCACCGGATCCCACGTCAGGAGCTGGAATGTCCTTGTCCGGTCCGATAACATCTGCGAAATAGCGCACATACTTCCGTGAAATCATATTTAATTCCTTTTCGGAATAATTGCGTGGATTGATGACGATGCCGCCTTTGCCTCCGCCGAACGGCACATTATGAAGTGCATTTTTCAGCGTCATCAGGAATGCCAGATTCATGACTTCGTCTTCGTTGACGCTTTCGTGGAAACGGATGCCGCCTTTATAAGGTCCGAGCGCATCATTGTGCTGAACCCGATAGGCAGGGATGCGCACCACTTTGCCGTCGTCGAGCGGGACGCGCAAATATGATTTATGGACCTGGTTGGGTGTGGACAGGATGGCACTGAGTGAATTGAACGCCTGTTGCCGCATTCCTTCTGTCAGTGACGGCAGAAAACTTTCATCATCCACCAGTACATCGAGTGAAGTCTGGATTATTGCATTTGTCGGTTCTTCCATTTTGCTGCACCTCCGAAATTATTATCTACCTCCATCCATACCCTGTACCTATTAATTTATGCACAACTTTACTCCCAGCTGTCGTATTGCTCTTCTTCGGTGACGACCCGCAGATCGTCTGCTGTGATGAGCATGACCTGATAATCGGCCCCTTCCGCATATTTCTCTGCTTCTTTTTTGATGAATTTCGGCGAGCCATCGGTCTCCTCATCGTAGACGATAAGGATGCCGTCCGAATTCCGCAGGAAAAACTTATTTTTCTCAATGAATTGCCAAGGTGCCTCGTAAGGACGGTTGGTCAGGCTCCGGTGAAAATCTGCCTGCCGAATGATGTCCTTATACTTTTCCTGATTGGCTTCATTCCATCTATTTTCCTGTTCGAGAAAAGGGGTGAGCAGCGCGAATTTCAAATTCGGAAACTCCTCTTTCATTTCAATGGCAACTTCTGCCGCCCATGTTTCCACACCCAGCTGCCCGCTGACAATGATCCATTCCAATCCCTCGTCAATCAAAGCACGGAATCGGTTTTCCAACGCTTTCTTTATAAATCGGACGCCAGGATTCTGATCATCGAAAATTCCCAGTTCATGCTGCTTGTAGCCGGTGACCACCAATCGTTTCAACAATGCTCTCACCTCTTGCTGCTAAATTATCGTATCTCCAGTTTAACTCACTGCTGTTGCCTTTAATACTCAGACCATAGCGCCTACTTTTTATTGGCGGAATAATCAAACAAATGGAGGCGGATATGATAAAATGTCAGGCAAAGAGGAGTGAGGCAGATGGTCAATTTACAGGATGTCGAAAGAGCGCGACAGGAAATCAGCGGGCTGATCCATGAAACGCCGATACTGGTTTCGGAATTATTGAACGCTCAAGCCAGCCGGCAGATCTATTTGAAATCTGAGCATCTGCAGAAAACCGGTTCGTTTAAAATCAGAGGCGCAGCCAATGCGGTGAAGCGGGCGGAGCGTGAAGGTGCAAAATTCATCACCGCAGCGTCTTCCGGAAACCACGGACAGGCAGTCGCGTATATTGCCGGGAAATTGGGAATCCCGGCGATCATCGTCGTACCGGAAGACGCAAATCGCGTAAAAGTTGCGGCCATTGAAGCGTATGGTGGAGAGATCGAATATTGCGGTTTCACTTCCGCAGACCGCATTCCGCGGGCAAAAAAATTGGCAGAAGACAACAGTGGCGTTTATATTCCGCCCTATGATCATCCCGACGTCATCGCCGGGCAAGGCACAGTCGGCCTCGAAATCCTGGAACAATTGCCGGATGTCGATGTAATCGTGGTGCCAGTAGGAGGCGGCGGGTTAATCGGCGGCATCCTGACAGCCGTTAAAGCAATAAAACCGGAAGTTCAAATCATCGGTGTGGAGCCGGAAACAGGCAATGACACCTTCCTGTCTTTGGAATCCGGCAAGATAACGGCTGTTGCCGGAAGCTCTTCCATCGCAGACGGCTTGCGGACTTCACAGCCGGGCGAACTGACTTTTCCGATTCTCCAGCAGTTGGTCGATGGCATCGTTCTGGTGACGGAAGAAGAAATCAAGTTCGCGATGCAATTCGTAATTGAGCGCACCAAGCAGCTGATCGAACCATCGGCCGCCACAGGAGTTGCCGCGGTTCTGTCCGGCAAGGCGGGAGCAGAGAACCAAAAAATCGTCGTCGTCCTTTCCGGAGGGAATATCGATCTGTTGGAGCTCCGAAGCTGTCTGCCGGATTAAAGAATTGCTTCCGTTATTGCAATCCGAAAACCGCAAAGGTAGAATGAAGTTTAAGTATTCTGAACATACCGACTAGTAGGTATGTTGACATTAAATAGCTGGAGGGAAAACATATGCATGTACTGGATCTGTTTAAATTGGAAGGAAAAACCGCGATTGTCACCGGCGGAGGACGTGGCCTCGGTGCACAAATCGCGCAGGGCTTTGCGGAAGCCGGAGCCAATGTCGTTGTTTGTTCAAGAAAACTGGAAGCCTGTGAAGAAACTGCGGAATTCTTGAAGGGACTGGGTGTCAATGCGCTTGCGATGAAATGCGACGTAACCAATGAGCAGGACGTGGAAGATGTTGTCCGCAAAACGGTGGAAGAATTCGGCACGGTCGATATTTTGGTCAATAATTCAGGCGCGACCTGGGGAGCACCGGCGGAAAAAATGCCGCTCGAGGCCTGGCAGAAAGTGATGAATGTCAACGTCACCGGAACGTTTCTGATGAGCCGGGCTGTCGGCCAGGTGATGATCAAACAAAAGAGCGGGAAAATCATCAACATTTCATCGGTTGCCGGACTCGGTGGCATCGATCCTGATTTGATGGACACCATTGGCTACAACACCAGTAAAGGCGCAGTCATCACATTCACGAAAGACCTCGCAGCAAAATGGGGGCAGCACAATATCAACGTCAACGCCCTTGCGCCGGGATTCTTCCCGACGAAAATGTCCGAGGTTCTGATCGAACGCGGGCGGGAGCAATTTTTGAAACAAACGCCGTTAAATCGATTCGGCACTGATGAAGATTTGAAGGGAGCCGCTTTATTCCTGGCGTCCAAAGCATCAGATTATATTACGGGGGATGTAGTCGTCGTTGACGGAGGCATGCACGCCCTTTAAGAAACGTGGGGAATGGCAATGAAAGACAGGATCAAAGAGCAAAGCATCAGCCTATTCGAAAGGAAAGGCTTCAGCGAAACGTCGATTCAGGACATCGTGGAAGCAATGAATGTCACAAAAGGCACTTTCTACTATTATTACGGCAGCAAAGAACAGCTTCTGATGGAAATCCATAAAGAATACATCGATGATTTGTTGCAGCGCCAACGAAGGATCATCGACAGCGGCGACAGCCAAATGGATAAGCTCAAAGGCGTCATCCATTTGCTGATTTCCGATATCGCGAGAAACGGCGACAGCGGCAAAGTCTTTTTCCGTGAAATGCGCCATCTGACTGAGGACAATGCGACCGACATCAAAAGGAGACGCGAACAATTCCGTCTCAATATAGAAGAAATCGTTCGGCACGGGGCAGAAACCGGCGAATTCCGAAAAGCATTGCGTCCCGATGTGACGGCGCTCGCCGTACTTGGCATCACCAATTGGACCTATCAATGGTTTAATGCGAACGGTGAGCTGGCTGCAGACGAACTTGCTGAAATTTACAGCAGCATTGTATTGGACGGAATCCATACACGAAACGAAGAATGAGCTGGAACACAAATGTAAAGTACTAACGACAACATATGGTGAAGGAGACGGGAGCCAATGAATAATGAAACCTTAAGCTATCCGGGCGCGGGCTTTTTTTATCAGCCTGCTGAACCGGAGGACGTGTTTACACCGGAAGACGTCAGCGACGAACATCTATTGATCGGCAAAACAGCCAAGCGATTTTTGGAAACGGAAATCCGGCCGAACAATGAAAAGCTCGAGCAACAGGATTTTACGCTGGTCAGAGAACTTATGCAAAAAGCGGGGGATCTTGGTTTGCTGGCTCATAGTGTGCCCGAGAAATACGGCGGTTTGGGGCTCGACAAAATCAGCAAGGGCATTGTTGGTGAAAGTCTGGGGTCAGCTGGCGGCTACGGGGTCGCGCATTCCAATCATACGTGCATCGCGACGCTGCCGATTACGTATTTCGGCACACCGGCACAAAAGGAATATTATTTGCCGAAACTGGCATCCGGTGAATTTATTGGCGCCTATTGCCTGACGGAACCGGAAGCAGGTTCTGATGCACTGTCGGCCAGAACGACAGCGGTGCTGAACGGAGAAGGGACCCATTATTTACTCAATGGCAGCAAAATGTTCATCACCAATGCGGCGTTTTCGGATACGTTCATCGTCTATGCAAAAGTGGATGGCAAAGCGTTTACCGCTTTTATTGTGGAAAAGGGTTTTCCAGGGTTATCGCTTGGAGCTGAAGAAGAAAAGATGGGCATCAAAGGGTCATCCACGCGCACCGTCAATTTCGACAATTGCGAAGTGCCGGTGGAAAATCTGTTGGGCTCAGTTGGCAAAGGCCACGTCATCGCTTTAAACGTTTTGAACCTGGGCCGATTCAATTTGGGATCTGCCTGCATGGGCGCTGCAAAATACGGTTTGCATTTGGCCGCGGCGTATACGAAAGAACGGAAGCAATTCGGCAAAGCCATTGCGGAATTTCCGGCGACACAGGAAAAATTGGCGTTGATGGCGGTTCGCATCTACGAGTCGGAATCGCTGCAATACCGTACTGCGGGTTACCTGGAAGATGCACTCGGCGGTCTTTATGACAGCAAAGACCAAGCGCTGATCGCCAAACGGCTGATGGAATATGCCACCGAATGTGCCGTGTGCAAAGTCCACGGTTCGGAGACGCTCGATTTCATTGCGGATGAAGCTTTGCAATTGCACGGCGGTTACGGCTATATCAAAGATTATAAAGTTGAGCAGATGTACCGGGATTCACGCATCAACCGGATTTTCGAAGGCACAAACGAAGTGAATCGGCTGCTGATTCCGGGTGGATTATTGAAACAGGCGGGCAAAGGAACTCTGCCGTTAGGGGAGTATATTGCTCAGGCAGTCGCCGAAATGAACAACCCGAAAGTCGGATCCATCGGAATTATTTCCCGGGAAATAGAAGCTGTTCAGGCAATACGCCGTGTTTTCCTGTTGTCTGCCGGCATGGCGTTCGAGGCATTCGGTGAAAAATTGGCGGAACAGCAGGAAACTTTGATGAAACTGGCGGATATCGGCATTCAGCTGTACGCTGCGGAGTCGGCGGTGCTGCGGACGCAGAAAGCGTTAGATAAAAACGGGGAACAAAAAGAATCGTTGAAAGTGGAGCTGACGAAAGCGTTGCTGGATGATGCATTGTTGAGGGTCGAAATGTCTGCGCGGAAAATGATGCAGGGAATTTCAGAGGGACGCGCGTTAAAAGACAGCATGGCGCTCGTCAGCAACGAATTGAACCGCCTTCACGCGGAAGAAAGCAATGCGACAAAACGCAGAATAGCAGCAGCAGTGCTGGAAGCGGAACATTATATTAGCTAGGGGGAATAGGGATGAAAGTGATTCAATTTGAACAATACGGCGGCCCGGAGGTTTTACAGTATATAGAAGAGGAACGTCCGACGCCTGGCGACAACGAAGTGCTGGTGGAAGTGAAAGCGATTGGCGTCAATTACGCAGACACAGCTCGCCGTGAAGGCCAATACGTCGTGCCGACGCCATTGCCTTATGTTCCGGGTTCGGAAGTGGCAGGGATCATCACTGAAGTCGGCAGCAAAGTGAAGCGATTTGAAGTGGGGATGCGGGTATCGGCATTGATTGAATCTGGCGCTTATGCTGATTTTGCAACAGTTGATGAAAATGTGCTGATTCCGGTGCCGGACGATGTTGAGTTTGAACAGGCTGTGGCGTTGCCATTGCAGGGTTTGAGCGCTTATCACATTTTAACAACAATGGGCCGCCTCGAAAAAGGCGAAACGGTGCTGATCCATGCGGCAGCGGGAGGAGTTGGTGCGATTGCCGTTCAACTCGCGAAATTATTCGGTGCCGGAAAAATCATTGCGACGGCCAGTTCTCCCGAAAAACTGGAACACGCCAAAGCTATGGGTGCCACACATTTGGTGGATTACTCGAAAGAGGGTTGGGTTGATGAAGTGAAACGGATCACCGACAACAAAGGCGTCGATCTGGCACTGGAAATGGTCGGCGGCGAAGTATTCAATCAAACATTGAAATGCCTGGCACCATTTGGCCGGCTTGTTATTTTTGGTGCAGCCAGCGGAGAACAGGCCGAGTTCCATCCGGGCCAATTGATGAGAAAAAACCAGTCGGTTATCGGCTTTTTCTTACCACAAATTATGCGCAAACCGGAGCTGTTCCAGCAAAGTTACAAGGAATTGCTCGGTTATATGGCAACTGGTGATTTGAAATTGACAATCGGCGGAAGCTATCCACTTTCGGATGCCGCTGAAGTTCACCGTTTGCTGCAAAGCCGCAAGACAATCGGGAAATTGGTACTGAAACCGTAAAAAATAATAATTGCTTCTATCTATTACTAAAGGTGAGAGTTTGAAAAGTAGGAGTCTATTCCAAAGGAGGAACAAAAAATGAAGATACTAGTTGTAGGTGCGGGGGCAATCGGTGGTTATTTCGGCGGTCGCCTGCTTGAAAAAGGAGAAGACGTCACATTTCTTGTGCGCGACAGACGAAAAAAGGAACTCGAATCAACCGGCTTGAACATTGAAAGTGTAAATGGCGACTGCCAGCTGACGCCGAAATTGATCACAAAAAACAGCGAACCGCAGGAATATGATGTGGTGCTCCTGTCGACGAAGTCTTATCAGCTCGCAGGAGCTATCGAGGATGTGCGTCCGTTTGTCGGAAAAGAGACGATGGTGTTGCCGTTGCTGAATGGCATATCCCATGTCGATCAGCTGGTCGAAGCATTCGGTGAGCAATCGGTCATCGGCGGCTTATGCTTTGTGGAAGCGACGCTTGATGAGAAGGGGACGATTAAGCAGGCAAGTCCGATGAACCAGCTGGTGTACGGCGAACGCAGCGGTGAAGCGACTGACAGGATCAAACGCTTGGAAAATTCGTTCAATGGAACTAAAGCGGATTTCGTTCTAAGCAACAACATCGAGCAGGAAATGTGGCATAAATATCTGTTTATCACGACAATGTCCGGCATCACGACCTTGTTCGAAGAGCCAATCGGCCCCATTCGTCAACTGGAATCCGGGCAGCGGACCATTGCGGCTCTGCTGAATGAATTGGAAGAAGTGATGGTGAAATTCGGTGCGCCGGTTGAACCGGGTATCTCCACAAAACTATTGGATAAGCTCAACAGTATGGGCGAAGGGATGAAATCGTCGATGCAGCGGGATGCCGAAAAATTCGTGCCGATTGAAGCAGACCATCTGCAAGGCTACCTTTTGGAGAAAGCGCATGAACTGGGGATTGCGGTCCCTGTTCTTGAAACGGTTTACACCAAGTTAAAGCTATATGAAAATACTGTAAAAAATTAACACTAAAAAAGAATAATTAGAACATTTACAAAATTGAATCTTTGCCCTATGATTAAAAGGCAAGTGTGAAAGCGCTTGTCCAAAACAGAAAAAAGAGGGAGTTGAGAGATTTGAATGCTATCGCCTTAGCAGCCATCGGGCTTTTTATCTTTGCGTTAGGTTATCGCTTTTATTCTAAATTTGTAGCAGAGAAAATTTTTCGACTGGATCCCAATTATGTGACGCCTGCCCATAAATTCAAGGACGGTGTCGATTTTGTCCCGACTAATAAATTTATATTATGGGGCCATCATTTTACATCCGTAGCCGGAGCTGCTCCGATTCTTGGACCAGCCATTGCCGTCTATTGGGGCTGGCTGCCGGCCGTGTTATGGGTTGTGCTCGGTACAGTTTTTGCTGCCGGGGTACATGACTTTGGAACACTGGTCTTGTCTGTCCGCAATAAAGGCCAGTCGGTCGGAACACTTGCCCACCGTTTGATCGGGCAACGCGGCAAAGTTTTATTTCTATTCATCATCCTGATTCTCGTACTGATGGTCAACGCCGTATTTGCCTGGGTTATCGCGAACTTGTTCATCTCGTTCCCGGCAAGTGTCATTCCGGTATTTATCCAAATTCCGCTCGCGATCTGGATCGGTTATGCGGTGTACAAGAAAAACATCAAAATGCTTGTGCCTTCTTTAATCGCATTGGCGATTATGTATGGTGCCGCAATTTTCTCAAGCCAATACGAATTCCTTCAAATTGACCTTGTCCGCTATATGGGCGGAGAAGAAGCAGCCGGCCTGTTCGGGCTTGGCGCGATTTCGACAGCATTCTTTATCTGGATTATCGTGTTGATGGTCTATGTTTACATCGCTTCGACGTTGCCGGTATGGAAATTACTCCAGCCGCGTGATTTCATCAACTCGCATCAATTGATCGTCGGCCTCGGAATTCTTTACCTTGGTCTCTTGTTCACAAATCCACCAATCACAGCACCGATGACAAATCCGGTGAACGATGTTTCCTGGTTCCCGCTGCTGTTCATCACAATTGCCTGTGGTGCGATCTCCGGTTTCCACGGACTCGTGTCTTCCGGAACTTCGTCCAAACAGCTCGATAAAGAAACAGATGCTCGTTTTGTAGGATATCTTGGCGCGATCGGCGAAGGGATTCTGGCATTGATTTCAATCATTGCCGTTATCACATTGTTCCCTGACCGCGAGGCATTCATGGCCACTTACAGCAGTTTCGCTGCTTCAAGCGCTTCCGGCTTAGGTTCCTTTATCCTGGGCGCGACGCAATTGGCTTCGGGCTTGATGATTCCTGCAGCGGTTGCTTCAACAATCGTTTCTGTTATTGTCGTATCTTTTGCGGCAACTACTCTTGATACATCTGTCCGTTTGATGCGCTATATCATCTCGGAACTTGGTGTTGAGTACAAAATTCCGGCATTGGAGAAAAAACACGTTGCCACAACGATCGCCGTTGTAGCGAGTGCTGCGCTTGTATTGATACCGGAAGGGCCGAGCGGTTTCGGTTCCGGCGGATTCCTGCTTTGGCCGTTATTCGGAACAGCGAATCAGCTTCTGGCAGGGATCAGTTTGCTGCTCGTTTCAATCTGGCTGAGAAAACTTGGCCGAAATTACATGATCACCATCATACCGATGATCTTCCTGATGTTCATGACGCTTTGGGCGATGTTCCAGCAGGTATTCCTGCAATGGGCATGGTACGCAGCTGCGCCAAATATGCTGCTGTTTGTGTTCGGAGCTATCATTTTCGTCTTTGCATTATGGATCATCATTACAGCCATCCAGGTTCTGGCAAGTAAAGAAAATCCGCCAAATCTCGAAGACGAATAAATAGAATATTTGCGAAAAAGGGATCATACTAAATGTGATCCCTTTCGCATTTCTTAATGAAAAGAGGTGTTAATATGCCGGTATACGATAATTTGGTGAAATTGATTAAATGGTACGAAGCTGTGCTGGAACATCCGCATAAAACGGAAATAGCGCGGGAGCTCCGGGCGGAAGACGATTTGTTTCTGCTGATGCTCTATTCGGAAATGTTGGGAATCCCGAATCCCGCCTATTACTACACGCTCGAGCTGTATCCTTATATGATCGAGGAATTCCATGACTGGCATTTGCGCATGGGCATGGAAAAATCGCCGCTATCCGGAATCCGCTGCTGCTGATTTCAATGAAAAGAGGAATGGGAATGGACGTTTTATCAAAAAGTATCATTTTTGTCGGGGGCAAAGGCGGCGTCGGCAAATCGACGTCGGCAGCCGCCATCGCCTCGAAATCTGCAGACAGCGGCTTTAAAACTTTGCTGATCTCGACAGATCCGGCGCATAATGTCGGCGATATCTTCAACCAGGAAATCGGCGGCAAAACAAAAGAAATCGCCAAAAATCTTTACGCGCTTGAAATCGATCCCGAGATTGAGACTGAAAAATACATCAAAGGCGTAAAAGAAAATATCAAAGGAACCGTCCATTCGAGCATGATGGAAGAAGTGAACCGCCAGCTCGATACGGCGAAAGCTTCCCCGGGAGCAGACGAAGCGGCCCTGTTTGATAAGCTGATTCACATCATTTTGGAAGAACGTCAGAATTTCGATAAACTGGTGTTTGATACGGCACCAACCGGCCACACCATCCGACTACTCACCTTGCCTGAATTGATGGGGGTCTGGATTGAAGGGCTGCTTGATAAGCGCCGCAAGACGAACGAAAATTATTCGGCGCTGCTGAATGACGGCGAGCCGCGCGAAGATCCAATTTACGATGTGCTGCGCGAGCGTCAGGAGCGTTTTTCAAAAGCGCGCGATATTTTATTGAATGAAGACGAGACCGGTTTTATTTTCGTATTGAATCCGGAACGCCTGCCGATCCTGGAGACGAAAAAGGCGTTGGAATTGCTGCATAACTACCATCTGCATGTAAAAACGCTGATCATCAATAAAGTCCTGCCGGAAGAAGCGGATGGCGATTTTTTGATGGAACGCAAAAAACACGAAAAGAAATACATGGAATTAATCAAGGAAACATTCCCGAAACAGCAGCTGATTTACATTCCGCTGTTTTCACAGGACATCATCAGTATGGATCAATTGAAATTATTCAGTGAAAATTTCGAAGGAGGTATAGCGTGAAAGCATTTGTAATCGAACAAGGAGAATTGAAAATAACAGAAATGCCGGAACCGGCAGCGCAAAAAGGGGAGGTGCTTGTCGCGCTGAAAACAGCAGGCATCAACCGTCGTGACTTAAATCTGTTGAAGCGCCATGGCAATAAGCCTGAGCCGCTCATCATCGGTTCCGACGGCGCAGGGATAGTGGAATCCGTAGGAGAAGGCGTAACGAACGTTGCGGTCGGAGATGAAGTCATCATCAATCCGGCGCTTCGCTGGTTTGCCAATAGTGAAGCTCCGCCGCCGGAATTCGATATCCTGGGCATGCCAGACCACGGGACATTTGCAGAAAAAATCGCGGTGTCTGCCGAACAAGTCGAGAAGAAATTGCCTCATCTTACATGGGAAGAAGCGGGCGGCCTGGCGCTGCCGGCTATGACCGGTTACCGGGCTTTGTTTACAAAAGGACAGGTCAAAGCAGGCGATACGCTGTTCATCCCGGGAGCCGGAAGCGGAGTCGCCACTTTCCTGATCCAGTTTGCGAAGAATATTGGTGCACGTGTCATTGTCACTTCGAGAAGCGAAGATAAATTGGCGCATGCCAAAGAACTTGGTGCCGATTTGGCCATCGCGACCGATAGTGATTGGGTAAAAGAGTTGGAAAATGAAACAGTGGACCTTGCCATCGACAGTGTCGGCGCAGCAACGTTCAACCGGACATTGGATGTCCTGAAAAAAGGCGGACGTATTGTCATCTTTGGTGCCACGACGGCTGACGTAGTCGATTTCGATTTACGGAAATTCTTCTACGGCCAGTATCAGCTTTTCGGCTCAACAATGGGAAGCCGCGACGAATTGCGCGGATTGCTCAGCCATATGGAGCAGTACAAGATGCATCCGGTTGTAGACAAAGTCTTCCAACTGGAAGAAGCGCAGGAAGCGTTCGATTATCTGAAGGATGCCAAGCAATTCGGCAAAGTTATTTTACGCATCAGCCAATAAGTTTGAAACCTGGCGGCAGTTCATCCGTATTAAGGAGTATAAGAACTACTATTACTGGAGGTAATGCAGATGGAAACCAAAGGATTGAAAGTCCTCGTCCACGCCAGTGCGTTTTTTGCTCCGTTTCTTGTGCCGTTTATCGTGTATCTGATTTCAGAAGACAAAGATGTAAAACGCTTGTCAATAGAAGCCTTGCTGTTCCAATTAGTCCTGGGGGCACTGATCTTCGTGTCCAGCCTGCTCGTTATCGTGTTGATCGGCATTCCAATGCTGATTGTATTCGGACTCATCGGCGTGATCATACCAATCCTCGGTATCATTAACGCTCTGAACGACGAATATTTCAGCTACCCGATCGTTGGCAGCTGGTACAATTAAAAGTCCTTCGGGGCTTTTTTTTATTTAAAGAAAACCGTTCGTAAAGGTATATGGAATGGAGTGAACGTTCGTAAAGTGCTTTGGCACATTTGCGAACGTTTTTTTGTGGTTTTTGAGTGGGTTTTGAGGCGTTCGTAAAAGTGTACTTTTACGAACGTTTTTTACTAAAGGTAGATAAATCAGTTAGAAGAATGTTTTTTATAAAGCGAAATAACAGTATGATTTATAGGGATATAACAAAAAAGGGAATTTATGTTACACTTAAAATATCTAAATTCACTAAATAATCATTCTTTTCTTAATTAACTTGGCAGTATTGCCCTATTCATTTTTTGTGAAAATAGGAGGGGTATAATTTCTAAAAGGAGAGGCATATCGAAGTTTTAATAGTTGGGCTGATCATTCCGGGTTATTAGTTTTTCACTTCAATCTAGAAAAAAGCCAAAACAAAGAATGATTTTCTTTCGTAAATTATAAGGAGGCTTCTGAATTGAAAAATAAAGTAATCTTAGGAATTTCCATATTTCTATTAATTCTAGTTGTCGTAGTGGTGTTACTTAATACAGATAAAAATCTTGCCGAGCTGGATGAAATACCTGATGAGGAGTTAATTTTATCAGCGAATGTAACCTCAACTGAGCATTATACTCAGGAAGAATCCTATCTGTACGCATTGTCGGATGATGAACTTGGAGAGTTATTTCAAATTTTTTCTGACCAAGAAGTTAATAGATCATTTTTCAATAATTCTACATCAGCTGAGTATTTTTTAAACTTACAAACTGCAGAAGAATTACACCTTATTAAAATCAGTAATGACAAGCTGTATATGCAAAATGGAAACAATTTTTATGAGTTAAAATCTGGAGAATTATACTCATTTATAGCTACTTTGAATCAGTAGAAGCTAAGTGAAATAGCGGATGTAACATAAAAGATAAACGAAAGGTTTTTAAAATACTAGTTTATATTCATCTGCTTATCAGTAATAGCGGTAATTCCATTAGTAAAAAAGAGGAAGAAAGATGCTGATTGGCACATCTCTTCCTCTTTTGTTTATAGAAGTGTACTTTTACGAACGCTTTAAAAGTTGTAATGAATAATTATTGAAGATTGTTTAAGAAATGCCAGTTTACTTCCATTTAACCTGAAAAATAGATACCATTAGAAGTAAGATGATATTAAATAAAGGGGGCCATTTATGAAAACACTTAAGCTAGTACCTATTATGTTTTTGTTTTTACTAATAGCTGCTTGCAGTGATTCAGAAGAATCAGTTGATGGAGAGTTTATGTTTGGAAATATGTACGGAGATTCACTCGAATCCAACGAAAGCTACTACATTGTTCTTCCATTTGAATGGACAGGTGAAGAACCAGCGGTAATTACTTCTGTTGAATTAGTTAAAGAAAACGAAGAACCAGTGACGTTTGGAGAAGATGGTATCGAATATGCATTTCACGGTGCCGACCCTTTAAAACAAACGGGTTTATATTCAGGAGAACGCAATATTGGGGAAATAGTAGATATTAATGGATTTGAACTTCAAGGAGAGAGCAGAATTGTAGCAGAAGTTCGGCTTGGCGAGGTAGTAGAGGATGAAAATAGAGCTGCAAAAATTAATTTCACAGTAAATGATGAGAAATACCAAGAAATAGTCGACTGGGATACTTTCAAAGTACTCTCTACAAATAACGGCTGACTTCATTAACAAAGAAAAAATGTTCTCAACTCCTGTAGGGGCTCACTTTTAAATTACTATGTACATTCCTTAACTGAACAGGTTACTAAATTGAAGTCCATATTTGGTTTACATATCATGAGTTTATCGGAAGTCAAATTGAAATAGTATAACCAAAAGACCGTCAATTCAGTTGCGAATTGACGGTCTTATTTTTGATATATCAAAATATATATAAACTAGTGGATCATGTGAGTAATATAGTTGGTGGCCATTTTGTTGGGTTTGCAACAGTTATTTTTGGTTCATCAAACAATATTCAAGACCAACGCTAATTAAATTGAGAAAACACACCTGTAAAAGGCTGAGAAAAAGTATATTGGTATTAGTTATTCTCTTCCTTATGATAATTTCCTTCAGTAAATTTATCATATTCTCCATCGAATTTCCGTTTTACTATGATAACATTACTGTCTTCATTCGATGTGAAAATTTCTTCGCCAACTTCTAATATATTAGACGATAAGTTTTCTTTCGGCATTACTTCTATTGGTACTTTCTTATCCACTTCACCAATCTTTTCTGCAACTGTGAATTCTTCATTTTCAATATCTCCTTGCCAAACGTATTCCCTACCATTGACTATCAAGTAGCCACCATAAGACCCTTCAGAACTTTCATCAGCACTTTCGCCAGAAATTTCGCTATTACATCCAATTAACATAACACCTATTAATAATGTGAGTCCGATTAAAAAAACATTCTTAAACATTATTAAACTCCCCCTTTCAAAAGTAGACATTAGAACGTAATAAAAGTTTCAATTTTTTGTCTGAACAATATCAATATACGTTTTATATTTCAGTATTAGTTCTGACTTTGAGTATTTTTTACTTCAAAACGGAAACCGTTGAGTTCCAAGTTTTTTTAATCAATTCTAGATTCGAATTATCAACTGAATTAGCAGTCGTTTTCGCAAGATTTTAACGCTTTACAATAATAATTGTATGTCAGTTGAAAGTTCTGTCAATTCACTCTTTGAAAAAGGTGCGATTTAGTTAACATATGAGAAATTATCGGAAGTCGATGGTAAACAAAGAGAGAAAAGAGGCTAGTTAAAGCCCGTCTTTTCTCTCTTTTTTTCGTGAAGATAGACTTTTACGAACGGTGTAACATAGAAAAAATTAAGGCGAATGCACTTAATGGATTACTAAGAGTTGAATGGGAAAATCACTGTATAGCGAAATGCAGAACTAACTTACATGAAGCCGAATGAAATTAAGGTTATTGAAGCCGAAAAGTTAGTAAAAATTGCTAAAAATGAGAATGAGGTATAATCTTAAATCAAAAAATAGACTGATAATTCAAACTATATAAAATTATAACTATAAGTTGTAGAGGAAGTATTATTTCTTCTATATTGATAGCAAATAACGAGACTGAGATTGCTTAATAATAAGGATTAAAGTATTAGGACCAGCTTATTCGAAGAAGTTAGGAGGGGTTCATTAAATCAGTTCTGAAATGTGATTGTTTATAAAAAAAGAAGTTGGTGAGAATGATTAACTTACTCCAAAAAAATAGGAGAGATTAAAATGGCAATCGCTATGGCGGAAAAATCACAACTTTTTTATGCGCGAATTACAGGGTTTAGTTTGCTGCTAATGGCAATCATCGCCCTGTTCGCTAATTTTTTTGTGTTTGAAAGCCTAATCGTACCTGGCAATGCAGCAGTAACTGTTGAGAACCTCCTTGCCAATGACCTGTTATTCCGTTTTGGTATTGCGGGTTTCATCATCGTGCTTCTTCTGGATGTTGTCGTATCCTGGTCGCTTTACATTCTATTAAGACAAGTGAATAAAAACCTGGCCTTGCTGGCAGCGGGATTCAGACTGATTTACACGGCCATTTTTGCAGCCGCCATGTTCAATTTTTTAAGTGTTTTGCAACTGATAGGACAGGAAACTTATATGGGAGCGATGGAAACAAGCCAATTGCAAGCCCAGGCTATGTTGCTGATCGATGCCTTTAATAACGGGTGGCTAATTGGACTCGTTTTTTTCGGCTTTCACTTGCTCCTTATTGGTTATTTGGTTTTCAAATCAAATTACATGCCTAAAACTATTGGCATCTTGGTAATACTTGCAGGGCTGGGTTATCTGATTGATAACTTTGCACAGGTTTTGCTTTCCAATTACAGCGATTATGCGACCATGTTTTTATTGATTGTAGCCGTACCCGGAGTAATAGGCGAATTGGCATTAGCTATATGGCTGTTGGTTAAAGGAAATAAAATACCTGAAATAATACCGTTAAAACCAAGCATTGAAGGGAGAGCTTCTTAATGAAAGCCAGTGTCCATAAAACATACGGACCGCCGGAAGTTATGGAACTTAGGGAAGTAGAAAAGCCGATTCCTAAAGATGACGAAGTATTGGTGAAAGTGTATGCAACTACCGCAACTTCCGGGGACTGCAAAGTAAGAAGGGCTGATCCGTTTGCTGTCAGGTTGTTCTTTGGCTTAAAAAAACCGAAAATCGGAATATTGGGTTCCGAACTGTCAGGCGAGGTGGAATTGACAGGAAAAGATGTCAAGTTGTTTAAAAAAGGTGGTTTAGTATTTTGTGGAACTGGAGTGGGCCTGGGAGCGAATGCTGAGTATGTATGCCTGAAAGAAAAAGGGGCAATCGTTATGAAGCCGCTTAATATGACTTTTGAAGAAGCGGCTTCCGTTCCTTTCGGGGGGACGACTGCCCTAAACTTTCTTCGGGATAAAGGGCATATCCAAGAAGGACAAAAAGTCCTTATTAACGGTGCTTCCGGTGCAGTGGGCACTTATGCGGTGCAGCTGGCCAAATACTTTGGCACAGAAGTTACTGCTGTTTGCAGCACAAAGAATATAGAACTTGTGAAGTCCCTGGGGGCTGATCACGTGATTGATTACACCAAAGAGGATTTTACCAAAACTGGAGAGACGTACGATATCATTTTCGACACGGTAGGAAAGACGTCGTTTTCGAAGTGTAAAAACTCTCTCAAGGAAAATGGGATCTATTTGGCTACAGTAACGGGATTGCCGCAATTTGCCAAAATGATGTCGACATCCGTAAGAGGCGGCAAAAAATTGAAAGGAGGATTAGCACCGATGCGCAAAGAAGATTTACTTTTCCTGAAAGAGTTGATTGAGGATGGGAAGATTAAATCTGTAATAGACAGAAGCTATCCTTTGGATCAGGTTGCTGCTGCCCATAGCTATGTTGAAACAGGCCATAAACGTGGGAGCGTTGTTATAACCTTGGAATACCTTGTTGGAAATGCGAAGTCGAATAGACGGGTTGAAGAAGCAACAAAATGAATAAGTTTCTTCACGAATTCTAAAATCATTCTTCGAAAACCGGTGATTGAATCGATGCCATTGACCCGATCTTTGGTTGGGACGGCTGATTTAAAAAACACCAGCAAACAGTCTGCCGCCACGGTTCTCACACATCAAATGCTGAGGAGGATATTCCATGAAACCCTTAATTGTTTATTACTCCCATTCGGGAAATAATGAAAAATTGGCTTTGGAACTGCGGGATAGAATCAGCTGTGACATGTATGAAATCAAAGAGAAAAAGAAACGGAGAGACCTTGCCATTTTGTTTGATGTTTTGATGAAGCGAAAATCGCATCTGGCTCCGATTGAGTTTAATGTTAGCGACTACAGGCCAATTATTCTAATAGCGCCTGTCTGGGCGGGGAAAATAGCTTCTCCGATGCGGACATTTATCCAAATGGAAAAGGAGAAGCTGACGGATTATTCCTTTATCACCATATGCAGCGGGGCGGAGGGGCAGCGGGATAAAATAATGGCGCAACTTTCCGCTCTTACATCGCAAAAACCGACTGTCGTGGCAGAACTTTGGATCAACAACCTGCTTCCTGAAGAGCAGAAAAACAAAATCAAATACACAAACAACTTTCAATTTGAAAAGCAGCATATGCAGCAGTTTGATGGAGAGATCAAGTTTTTTATGGAAATGGCTTTGCATACCAAAGAAGAACAAGCCTCTCTTTGAGACGTGTAATCTGAGCACCTATAGAACAACCACAAAAGCCCAATCCGCTTGCACTCAAGCGGATTGGGCTTTTTGATATATATAGAAGAGCTCGTCACATTCCTTCTGCCTGAGCTCCGTTATCAGAATCCTCATTTTTCATGTCAAGATCTCGCCGAACGACTAAAACATCACATGGACTTGCGCTGACAATATGTTGAGATACGCTGCCCATCAGAAATTTTTGAAATGCATTCATCCCCTGGGCACCACAGATGATCAGGTCAGCATTCAGCTTTTTAGCATAATCATGGGAAATGACCTGTTTAGGTAAGCCGGGTGTGACAAATATATTTACCTCCGGCAGGCCGGCTGCTTGTGCTTCCTCTTTATAAGCTTCAAGAACCCTTTTCCCATCCTCAAAAATCGCATCATCAAGAGCCGGTACGCGTTTTGTAATGGCTGAATAAGAACGGGTATCCACCACGTGAATTAAATTCAGCACGGCCTTGTTTCGCTTGGCAATTTCAATTGATTTTTTAAATGCCCATTCCGCTTCCTTTGAACCGTCAATAGCTACCAGAATTTGATTGTATTCCAAAGTCATCCTAATTCCTCCTCAAATTTTAATTCCGCATTAAAGAACAATTCTTCAGAATAAAACAAATCCCTTCTTTTAAAGACTGAATATTTAAATAATTTTTATTTGGTGAGTGCAAAGTCAGGCTTTTCTTACCGAATTCTCTTCCGGGCAATAGAGGTTTGAAGGAGGGGGGATGCGCCGTGCGACCGATTGATAACGGTGCCAAAGCAGGCAGAAAATCAGAAATACACCAATAGTGACATTCGAGTGGATAGTAAGACAGGTGAAGGGGTTGATAAAAAACGGGGATGGTTATTTTCAAGGAAATAGTCCCGCTCTAACAATGTATGAAAATATAACGGTTGTTATAGCATTAGGTAATTTCAATATTTATGAAACTACGTAAACACTCTGAACTGTTTATTGGAAAAAAATCCAAATATTTTCCAATTTAATTGACTGAAAATACAAAAAATAGTATATTCAATGGAATATATTACTAGACAAAGGGGTGAAATCATGAAATTGAAATATTATAAGTCGAAATCATTATTTCTTACTATTCTTCTCTCATTAACCTTATTCACATTGCCTGTTCATGCCGTAGGCGTCGATCCGGGACTCGGATCCGCAAGCCAATATGGAATATTGGGCGCCACGACAACAGTCACAGAATCCACTTCAATCAATGGTGATTTAGGAAGCGGAGGGTCAACCGGAACGGCAACTGTTAGCGGTTCTACAGACATTGCCAATGCAGCATATACAGCAGCGTTCTCTGATTTTCTCGGCGCCATGAACCATGCCGATTCACAACTCGCTGAGTTCACACGATCCACTTTAGGCGGGGACACATTAACTCCAGGTGTTTATAATTTTAATAATGCCGTAACCATCGGCTCAAGCATCACGCTTCAAGGAGACGGAATTTATATCTTTCAAATCGGTGGAGCACTTACAACTGCGGCGAGCACCCAAATCCAATTAATGGATGGAGCCCAGGCATGTAATGTATATTGGGTCGCTGATGTTGCCACTATCGGCGCAAGCAGCACCTTTGTCGGAACGATGATGAGCAAATCAGCCATCACAATTGGCGCAGACTCAATCACTTACGGCAGAATGTTAGCACAGACGGCTGTTACAGCTGATGCGGCGAATACACAAATTACTGTGCCGCCAGCATGTGAGACACCCGTGCCGACACCAGAGCCAGATCCAATTCCAGATCCAACACCAGACCCAGATCCAACACCGGATCCAGATCCAACACCGGATCCAGACCCAACACCGGATCCAGGTGATACGCCTGAACCAGGAGAAACACCGACACCTACACCGGGCACGGGCGATACGCCAGATCCGACACCAAGTCCTGGAGATACGCCTGAACCAGGAGAAACGCCGACACCAGAACAGGAAGATGCACCAGATTCAACACCAAGTCCCGGCGTAACTCCAACACCGACGCCGTCACCAACAGCCGATCAACCGGCGGCACCGGAAAAGGATGAAACCGCTTCGTCGGTTAAGGTGGAAATCAACACAGATGGTTCCCTGACAATCCATGCGAAATTGGCTGAAGGTAC